>JACPQR010000041.1 GCA_016190375.1 Deltaproteobacteria bacterium | reverse complement strand
GCGGGGGCGGTGGAGGGGGCGACCTCGGGTGCCTGGGCACCCCTTGCGGCTCCAACGAGGACTGCGAGGCCGCGTGCGGCGATGACGCGGGCGCGACCTGCCAGGACTTCGGGATGGGTGGAATGTGCATCTCGGGCGACCTCGGCGGCGGCGGTGGTGGCGGCGGCATCGGCGATGGCTGTCTCGGTGCCGCCTGCGCGGAGGACTCGGACTGCGACGAGGCTTGCGGCGAGGGCGCCGCGACCTGCCAGGACTTCGGAATGGGCGGCATGTGCATCTCGGGTGACCTTGGCGGGGGCGGCTTCCCCGGAGGTGGCGGAGGTGGCGGAGGCGGCGGCGACCTGGGCGGCGGCGAATGCCTGGGGACGCAGTGCGCCGACGCGGCCGACTGCACCGACGCTTGCGGCGAAGGCGCCCAGTGCATGGAGGGGATCTGTCTTCCCGCAGGAGGCGGCGGCTTCGGCGGCTTCTAGAGCAGACTCAGCCCGCGCCAGAGCATGACCGGCGCCACCTGACCCCACCTCCACCGTCCGTTCGGCCGAGAAACGAGCTTCCACGCCCCCGCGGCGCTGGCCCGTCCGTTGCTTGCTCTCGGTCGCGCACATGCCCCTGGTCGCCCGTTCGCTAGCCTGCCTCTCGATGATCGTGGTGACCGCCTGTGGGGGGGAGGTCGGCTCCGGGAACGGGAACGGGAACGGGAACGGGTCGACGGCAGGCGCGAAGGAAACCGAGGACTGCCCGTGCGACACGACGTGGGCCTGCTCGGAGTCGTGCCTGTGTGACGAGGACTGCTTCGAGGAGCCGGAGGACGAGGAGCCCGTCGACTTCGGCGGCGGCGACGCGGACGCCGACGCCGATGCCGACGGCGATCCCGACGATCAGCCGCTCGACATTCCGAGCGACGACGAGGCCGGCGACGACGCCTGCGGCGGACCGTGCAACACGGATGGCGACTGCGACGAACGCTGCGGGAACGGCGTCTGCATCGCCGAGAACGGACAGCGCGAGTGCCAGGCCGCGCCCGACGACGGCAACGGCCAGCGCCCGCCGCCCGACGGTGGCGGTGGCGGCGGTGGCGGTGGCGGCGGTGGTGGCGAGCTCTGCGTGCAGGAGTGCTCGGGCGACGGGGACTGCGCCGCATGCGGCGGCGGCTGGGTCTGCGAAGGATTCGGCGGGTTCGGCTTCTGCGTGCCTCAGGGGTTCTGAGCCTCCGCGGCGCGCCTCCGCGTTCTCGAACTTGTTAAGCCTCGCCCGTTCCGTCATTCTCCGCGCGTGACTCCGCGCGTGAGCTGGCTCGTGCGCAGCCGCGTCTTCAAGATCGCGGTCGTCGTGTATCTGGTCACGACCGCCGCGTACGCGGGCGTCGCCGGCCGCAGGCTCCTTCGCCACTCGTCGGACAACCACTTCGTCTACCTGGCGGACTCCCTGGTGCACGGGCAGCTCGAGATGCGTCAGGGCCCGCCGAGCCGCAACGACTGGGCGCACTACCGCGGGCGCTGGTTCGTCTCGTTTCCGCCGTTCCCCGCGCTGCTCATGGTTCCTGGTGTCCTGGTCTGGGGCATGGCGTTCAACGATCGCCTGTTCTCGGTCCTGCTCGCGGGCCTCGCCCCGGCCCTCACGTTCGTCCTCCTCTCGAGGCTGCGCGCCTCGGGGCGCTCCGATCGATCGGAGCGCGACGACCTCGTGCTCACCGCCCTCTTCTCGTTCGGGACGGTCTACTTCTTCTGCGCCGTGCAGGGGACGGTCTGGTTCACGGCGCACGTCGTCGCCGCGGCCCTCCTCTGCATCTACGCCCTCGCGTCGCTGGACGCCCGGCGACCGCTGCTTGCCGGAGCCGCCCTGGCAGCGGGCTTCTTGACGCGGACGCCGCTCCTCTTCGCGTTTCCACTCTTCGTGGCCGAGGCGCTACGCACGCATGCGCCCGACGCGGGACTCGCCCGCGGGTGGCGCCAGAAGCTCGCCGCACTCGGCCGGCCCCGCGTGGTCCGCGCCCTGGCGACGTTCGCGTTGCCCATGGTCGCCGCGCTGGGCATCGCCATGGCGATGAACGCAGCGCGGTTCGGCGATCCGTTCGAGTTCGGCCATCGCTACCTGGACATCAAGTGGAAGGCGCGAATCGAGACCTGGGGCCTGTTCAATTACCACTACCTCGCGCGAAACCTAGCCTGTGCCCTGGTGCTCCTGCCGTGGCTCACCCGCGCCGCGCCCTTCATCAAGATCGGCGGCCACGGGCTCGCCATCTGGTTCACGACGCCGCCGCTGGTCGCCACTCTCTGGCCGGCGCGGCGCTCCGACCTGCAGCTTCCGCTCTGGCTGACGATCGCGGGCGCGGCGATCCCGTCGCTCCTCTACCAGAACTCGGGCTGGCTGCAGTTCGGCTACCGCTTCAGCCTCGACTACATGCTGTTCTTCATCCTCCTTCTCGCCATCGGCGGCCGGCGCCTCGGCAGGGGGTTCCTGCTCCTCGTCGCGCTGTCCATCGCCATCAATCTGTTCGGGGCGATCACCTTCGACCGTGCGACCTCGTTCTACGACCAGGACCTTTCGCAGCGAAGACTCCTGCAGCCCGATTGACCACCCGAGGCCGATCGCGCTAGAGCCGGGCTCGATGCGAATCACGATGCTCCTGTTTCCGTTTCTCGCCGGCTGCAGCTGCGACGCAGGCGTGGGCGAGAGCTGCGATAGCCGCGACGACTGCGCCGAGGGACTGTACTGCGTGTCGGGGCGCTGCTCGAACGAGCCCGGTCGCGACGCCGGAGCCTTGCCCGACGCGGGCCAGGACGCCGGGCCCGAGCCGGACTCCGGGCCTCCCGGATCCATCGAGGAGATCCCGATCGACCAGGAGATCGAGATGCCCGACCTCGAGGCGCCGGCCGACGTCGTGATCGACGTCTACGGCATCCCGCACGTCTACGCGGAGTCGGTCCACGACGCGACGCTTGCCGAGGGCTACATGATGGCCTCGGACCGCCTCATCCAGATGGAGCTCGGCCGGAGGCAAGCCTCGGGCACGCTCACCGAGATCGCGGGCGTCGTGGCCCCGGAGCTCATCGACGAGGACATCTTCATGCGCGTCGTCGGCCTGAGGCGGCAGGCGCAGGCGGTGTTCGACGCCGTGGAGCCCGGCAGCGACATGGAGGCTGCGCTCGAGGGCTACGCGAGCGGCGTGAACGGCTTCCTCGCGCGCCTGAGGGGCGGCGACGAGCGGGTGCCGCAGGCCCTGCAGCTCTTCCTGTCGCCGACGGCGCTCGAGGACTGGTCGCCCGTCGACTCGCTCGTCATGGGCCAGCTCCAGTCGTACATGCTCGGGTTCGAGGCCAGCTACGACGTCGAGGTGACCGACTGGTTCACGACGCTCCGCGACACGTTCTCCGAGGACGCCGAGGATCCACTCGTGGCGGCCCGCGCTGGCGTCGCGCTGGATCTGTTCCGGCTGCGCCCGTCCGTGCTCGTCTCGACCCGCGATGGCTTCCCGGGCGGCGCGGATCTCGCCGTCAGGCCGGGGAAACGCGGGCTGACGATCCCTCGGGTCGCCGCGGCGCTCGAGGCTCGCGCCCGCAGGGCCAACGAGATCGCCCTCCGGATCGCGCGGCGCTGGGGCCGCTCCGCCGACTTCGGCAGCAACAACTGGGTGGTCTCGGGGGCGCTGACCGAGAGCGGGGCCGCGATGATGTCGAACGACACGCACCTCCGCCTGACGAACCCGCCGATCTTCTACCAGGTCCACCTGAGCACGAAGCGGGGCGACGCCGAGGCCGGCCTGAACCTCGCGGGCGAGACGTTCGCCGGCGTCCCCGGGGTCATCCTCGGCTTCAACGAGAACGTCGCATGGGGCGCGACCACGGCCTACGCGGACTCGACCGACGTCTACCTCGAGACGCTGACGGCCGCGGCCGGCGGCGATCCCGCGACGGTGGAGTTCCAGGGGTCGCAGGTCGAGGTCGAGCTCATCCCCGAGGACATCCCGAACGCGTTCGGCGGCGTCGTGCACGTCGAGATCGAATGGGTGCCGCACCACGGCCCCCTCGTGCCGAACATCGAGGACGGGCACCTGCTCGCCCACGAGGGCGCCGAGGCGCTGTCGTGGCGCTGGACCGGCTTCGACGCGCTCACCGATCCCACTGCGCAGAGGGTTCTCGAGCCATTCTTCGGCGCGGCGGCCGCGCGCGACGTCCACGAGCTCGAGGCGGCGTGGGACGACTTCTCGTCCGCGCCGCACAACTGGGTCGCAGCGGACACGGACGGAGACATCCTGTGGACCACGAAGAGCCACGTGCCCGTCCGCGATCCCGCGGCGATGACGTTCGACCCGGCGACGGGGGAGGGGATCGCGCCCTGCTTCGTCCTGCCCGGCACCGGAGGGGCGGAGTGGCTGGGGAACCTCGACCTCGAGTACGTGCCGCGTGACGAGAACCCCGAACGAGGCTTCATCGCCACGGCCAACGCGGATCCGGTCGGGTCGAACCGGGACGGTAACCCCTTCAACGGCCCGCGCTTCGTCGGCTGGGACTATGGCGAGTCGGGCACGAACCGGATGGCGCGGATCGTGGAGCGGCTGGACGAGCTCGCCGCGGAGGGCGGGATCGCGATCGAGGATCTGCAGTCGGTTCAGGCGGACGCCAGATCGCCTCTCGGCGCCCGGATCGTGCCGTTCCTCGTCGCGGCGATCGAGCGGGCCGACGAGGAGGCGAGCGCGCCCGGCACCCACGCGGACCTCGCGGCGGTCGTCGCCGGGGCATCCGATCGCTGGGACGAGGTGCAGTCGGCGAAGGACCGGCTCGCCGCGTGGTCGTTCGACGCGGCGGCCGCGGCCGAGGGCGACCCGTCCGGCGAGGAAGTCTCCGACAGCATCGCGGCGACGATCTTCAACGTCACCATGGTCGACCTCTTGCCGAACGTGTTCGGCGACGAGCTGGAGGCCGCGGGGCTCGATCCCTGGGAGGACCGGGAGGTCCGGACGCTCCTGGCGATGCTCGAGGAGCCAGAGGAGCTACGGGCCCTCGACGATGAGGGCGAGAGCGTCCTGTGGGACGACATGACGACGAAGCAGCTCGAGACTCGCGACGCGATCCTCGTCGCGTCGCTGGTCGAGGCACTCGAAGACGTTCAGGGTCTCGTGGGCGACGACCAGTCGCAGTGGCTGTGGGGCCGGCTCCACACGCTGCGTCTGCGTAGCTCCGTTCCCGGCTTCTTGCCGGACATCCCGGCGGCCGACGACCCGACGTTCCCCAACGGCTTCCCGCGGCACGGCGACAACTTCACCGTCGACGCCAGCGCCCCCGGGTTCGATCTCGACTTCACCTTCCAGTCTGGCCCCGCGATCCGCACGGTCGTCGAGCTCGTGCCCGGAGCGGTGCGGGCTCGGTCCGTCATCCCCGGAGGCCAGTCCTCGGACCCGGAGTCGCCGCACTTCGCGGACGAGATGGAGCTCTGGCGCCGGAACGAGACCCATCCCATCCACATCTACGACGAGGGAGTGCTCGAGACCTGGGAGCGCAGGATACGGCTCGTGCCGCGCTAGTACCGGCCGGTAACAGGCTCCAGCCTCAGCGGCCGACGGCGCGCGCGACCTCTGCCGCGAAGGCAGCCACGGCCGCGGCGTCCGCGGGCAGCTCGAGGCCGGCGACGAGGTCGCCGGGCAGCTCGAGGGCGATGGAGGTCAGCGCCTCGCGGCGGATGACGAGGACGGGAAGCGGGCTCCGGTCGGCCCTCGCGAGCCGATCGACGAGCGGCCAGTGCCCGTGGCGGGCCGCCTCGAACGGACCGAGCCCACCCAGGAGCGCCACGTCGAGGCCACGACCCTCGACCCAACCCGCGGCGATCTCGAAGACGCCCGGCGCGAAGCGGAGCGAGCAGACGTCCGGCCGCGACTCGTCGTTGACCGCGTAAGGCATGCGCTCGCCCGTGGCCAGGTCCTCGAGCTCCAGGTCCCAGCGCGGCAGGTCGTGCGCCTCCTGCGGTGGCGATGGCTCCGGCGGACGATGGACGATCCTGTGGACGAAGCCGCCAACACCCAGGCCCCGCTCGAGCAGCGCCGCGCGCACGACGAGCGCCGTCTCGGTGCGAGGATCTTGCTTCTCTCCCACGATCGCGGCCCAGGGGCACATGGCGGGCGGAGTGTAGCGTGTTCGTGGAGCCTCGGCTCGTGTCGGGCGCTATACTCGCCGGGTGCCAAGCTCGGATCGGTCAATCGCTCTCGGAGGCCTGTCCAGGTGGCTTCGCGACCGTTTCGGTGCGCGGCTGAAGGAGCTCGCGCTCTTCGGGTCGTACGCGCGCGGCGAATCGCGAGAGGACTCCGACATCGATGTCCTGGTCGTAGTCGACGATCTGTCGCACAGGGAAGGGCGCGAGATTGCCCAGTACTGCGGCGACATCCTGACGGAGCACGACGTCCTCGTCTCGACCTTCGCGGTGAGCACGGAGCGCATGTTCGAGCTCCGCGGGCGCGAACGGCTGATCGCGCGCGAGATCGATCGCGACCGGGTGCCGCTGTGACCGAGGAGAACCGCCGCCACAACCTCGAGATCGAGGTCGCACGCGCCGAGCAAGCACTGCTCGCGACAGAGGCGCTCCTCGAGCGGGGCCTTCACGCCGACTCCGTCTCCCGCGCCTACTACGCGGTCTTCCACTTCCTGCGCGCGCTCCTCCTGACCCGCGGGCTCGAGCCCAGGACCCACGGCGGCGCGATCCACCTGTTCAACGTCGAGCTGGTCCGCGCTGGACTGATGCCCGCGTCGCACAACAGGCTCCTCGCGGGCTTGCAGCGCTCGCGAGAGCTCGCGGACTACGACGCCGCCGTCACGTTCTCGGAGGACGACGCGCGAGCCGAGCTCGAGGATGCGCGGCGGTTCGGCGCCGACGCCCGCGCGCTCCTGGTGCGCGACGGCTGGCTCGCCGGCTGAGTCGGCTTTCGCAGCGGGCCGCCGCCGTCTGGTGCTAGAAACCGGGTCATGCAGACCACACTGCCGTCCGTCGAGCTCGCCGCGCTCTCCCTGGGTCTGACGAAGGCCAACGCAGCGGTCGCCGCGCGATACCCGGGCGACTCCGGCGGCCGGCAGCCCGTTCACACGGTCTACGGCGGGGCCCATCTGTTCCGATCGGACACCGTTCGCAAGCTCGGCGATCTGGCGCTCCGCTCCGTCGCGGAGCACGCGCCGGAGCCCGGGGACCTCCTCCGGGCAGTAGGGCTCGACCTGCCGCGGGAGCTGGCCCGGACCATCCAGGAGCGCGTGCTCGAGAAGCTCCGCCGCGAGCCGGTCGAGGACTTCCGGATCGACTTCGAGGACGGCTACGGCATCAGGACCGACGACGAGGAGGACGGGCACGCGGCGGCCGCCGCGGAGGAGACGGCAAAGGGGATGGCCGCGGGGACGCTCCCGCCGTTCCTCGGGATCCGCGTAAAGGCATTCACCGAGGAGATGCGCGCCCGAGCGCTGCGCACCCTCGACGTCTACCTGACGGCGCTCGTGAGAGCGACCTCGGGAAAGCTGCCCGGTGGCTTCGTGGTGACGCTCCCCAAGGTGACGTCGCCCGGCCAGGTGGCGGTGCTCGCAGAGGGCCTCGGCCTCATGGAGAAAGGGCTCGGCCTTCGCCCCGGCGCCCTCCGCATCGAGCTGATGATCGAGACCACACAGGCGATCTTCGCTCCGGACGGCCGCGTCGCCCTTCCGGCCCTCGTCGACGCGGCGCGTGGCCGCTGCGGGGCCGCCCACTTCGGGACGTACGACTACACCGCATCCTGCGACGTCACGGCCGCGCACCAGAGCATGACTCACCCGGCCTGCGACTTCGCCAAGCACGTGATTCAGGTGTCGCTCGCCGGGACGGGGATCTGGCTGTCGGACGGCGCGACCACGGTCATGCCCATCGCGCCCCACAGGGCCACCAAGGGCGGCCCGCCGCTCACGGCCGCCCAGATCACGGAGAACCTGGCCGCCGTCCATCGGGCCTGGAGGCTGCACGCGAGCCAGGTCCGCCACTCCCTCGAGGGCGGGTACTACCAGGGCTGGGACCTGCATCCCGCGCAGCTTCCGACCCGCTACGCCGCCGTCCACGCGTTCTTCCTGGAAGGGCTCGACACGAGCGCCGAACGCCTGAGGAACTTCGTCGAGAAGGCGGCGCAGGCGACGCTCATCGCAGGCGTCTTCGACGATGCCGCGACGGGTCAGGGACTGCTCAACACCTTTCTTCGGGCCATCAACTGCGGCGCCATCACCGAGGCCGAGGCGCTCGCGAGGACCGGTCTCGGCCTCGAGGAGCTGCGAACGCGGTCCTTTGCGAAGATCCTCGAGAAGCGGCGCGCTTGACGATCGCCGCCCGAGACCGTATGGACCCACGCATGGCAGACCTTCAGGCAGAGGCCACAAGAGCCGCGGGAGCGGTCGAGTACGCCGCCCTCGGCAAGTCCCTCGGCGAGCTGGGGCTCGTCAAGGCGGCCGCCCTCGGCGAGCGAGTCACCGTCTCGGTCGAGCTGCCCTCGCCGTTCGACCGGGACGACCTCGTCCGTCGCATCGAGCAGGCCGTCAGGACCTCCTGCGGTGTACGAGAGGTCGCGGTCGAGGCGAGGCTGAGGGTGCAGGGGAGGGCGGTCGCGAGCGACGACCCGATCCCGGGCGTCAAGAACTTCCTCATGGTCCTGTCGGGCAAGGGCGGAGTCGGCAAGTCGACGACCGCCGTGAATCTGGCCGCGGCGTTCGCGCGCGCGGGAGCCGCGGTGGGCTTGATGGACGCCGACATGTACGGGCCGAGCATCCCGCTCATGCTCGGCGCGAGCGGCCGGCCGACCTCGTCCGACGGAGCTCACATCGAGCCGCTCGACCGCTTCGGCATCAAGCTCATGTCCCTGGGCTTCCTGCTCGAGGACGACAAGACGGCCGTCATCTGGCGCGGACCGATGCTTCACGGCGCGCTGGTTCAGTTCGTCCAGGACGTCTCGTGGGGTAAGCTCGACTACCTGGTCGTGGACCTGCCGCCCGGAACGGGTGACGTCGCCCTGACCCTTTCCCAGAAGGCTCCCACGACCGGAGCCGTGATCGTCACGACGCCGCAGGAGGTCGCCCTCGCCGACGTCTACAAGTCCGTCGCGATGTGTCAGAAGGTCCACATCCCCGTCCTCGGCGTGATCGAGAACATGGGCAGCTTCGTCTGCCCGCACTGCGCCCACGAGAGCGCGATCTTCGGTCAGGGCGGCGGACAGAAGGTCGCCGAGTTCGCGCAGGCCCCCCTGCTCGGGCGCGTCCCGATCGATCCCGCGGTGCGGGTATCGGGCGACGGCGGCGTGCCCGTCGTCCTGGCCGCCGCGGACTCGAGCGTCGCCCAGGCGTTCGTCGCGATCGCGGCTCGCATCGCAGACGTGGTCACCCGGATTCACTACGAGCGCAAGGGGAGCCTGGCCGAGGTCAAGCAGCCGATCAGGCTTCCCGTGCTTCGATAGCGTCAGGAAATGAGCGGCGACGGGGGCCGACCCGGTCCCGCGTGCATGCGCAGACCGACGCTCCACTCGCCACCTGATGGCACGCGAAAGGACATCCGCATCGGGACTCCGTCGAACGCCAGCCCCATCGCGGGGTCGGACCCGAGGCGCGACCAGATCACCTTGCAGGGGAAGACGAACTCGCGGCCGCCGGTCGGGTCGGCCAGCCTCACGACCGTCCGCTGGCCGGGCGTGAGCGGCTTTCGCGTCATCACGGTGAGCCCGCTGCCTCCGAGATCCCGGACGTGGCCGACGCCGAAGCCGTGCGGCGTCGTGAACTGAACCGGCCCACGGATGTCGTGGCGCACGAGCGGGGCGGCGCCCGCTCCCTCGGACGGCACGTCGAGGATCAGGCCGAGACCGAACAGCCGCCCGCGCTCGTCGTCCGTCAGGGGGATCCCGAGCAGATCCCTCTTTCCACTCAGTAGCTGGAACTCGTAGATGAGCTCGATCATGTCAAGCATCACGGCACCTCCAGGGCACCCCGAATGCCAATTGAGCAACCGACGTGCCATCGGTTGCATTCCATGCGGCGGCTCCGATCTCCCATCTCGACACCGGCCGTGAGGGTCGGTTCTGGGGTGGACACCCGATGGGCGGAGCCTGTCACGATTGTCATGGCACGGCCTGAACCGCTACTTTCTGCGCGTCGTCCGGATCTGCTTGCCGTGCGGGCTTAGGGACGCCAGAAGGGCCTCATGGATCTATTCGCGAGCACCGTCCGGTCGTCCGCGCCGCTGGCCGACCGGATGCGGCCCCGGACGCTCGCCGAGGTGTCGGGTCAGGAAGCTCTCCTCGCGGCGGGCAGGCCACTCGCGGAGGCGATCGCGCGTGACCGCGTTCCCTCGATGATCCTCTGGGGTC
Source organism: Deltaproteobacteria bacterium (assembly GCA_016190375.1). Classification (GTDB taxonomy): domain Bacteria; phylum Myxococcota_A; class Polyangia; order JACPQR01; family JACPQR01; genus JACPQR01. Next base: position 2,185 of record JACPQR010000041.1, on the reverse strand, counting down.
CGCCCGGCTCCGGCAAGACGACGCTGGCCCACGTGATCGCGGGCGCGAGCGGGGCGCACTTCGAGCCGTTCTCGGCGGTGCTGGGCGGCGTCAAGGAGGTCCGCGCGATCGTCGAGGCGGCGACCGGGCGCAAGAACCTCGACGGCCGCCGTACGATCCTCTTCGTCGACGAGATCCACCGCTTCAACCGAGCGCAGCAGGACGCCTTCTTGCCGCACGTCGAGGCCGGGACGATCGTCCTCGTGGGCGCGACGACCGAGAACCCGTCCTTCGCCGTCAACGGCGCGCTCCTGTCGCGCTGCAGGACCTTCCGTCTCGAGCCGCTCTCGGCGGCGGAGATCGCTGCCGTGCTCGAGCGAACGCTCGTGGACGCGGAGCGAGGCCTCGGCGCGCTCGGTCTCGAGGTCGAGCCCGGCGTCGTCGACCTCGTGGCCGCGAGCTCCGACGGCGACGCGCGACGCGCGCTGTCGACGCTGGAGCTCCTCGCCCAGCGCGCGGTCGAGGTCGCGAAGAAGGCAACGCTCGCGGACGCGCGCCTCGCGCTCGAGGGCAGGCTCGTCGTGCGGTGGGACCGAAACGGCGAGGAGCACTTCAACGTCGTGAGCGCCTTCATCAAGTCGTTGCGCGGGAGCGACCCGGACGCGGCGGTCTACTGGATGGTCAGGATGCTCGAGGGCGGCGAGGATCCGCTCTTCATCCTCCGCAGGATGCTGATCTTCGCCTCCGAGGACGTGGGAAACGCCGACCCCCGCTCCCTGGACGTCGCGGTCGCGGCGGATGCGGCGTTCCAGCGTGTCGGGCTGCCCGAGGGCGTCCTCGTCTTGACCCAGGCGGCGACGTACCTCGCGACCGCGCCGAAGTCGAACGCGGCCCTCGTGGCCTACGGCCGGGCGCGCAAGGACGTCACTGAGCACGGGAGCCTCCCGGTTCCCATGAAGCTGCGCAACGCGCCGACGCGGGCGATGAGGGAGTGGGGCTATGGGGACGGCTACCGCTACCCCCACGACTTCGAGGGCAGCTACGTCCCCGAGCGCTACCTCCCCGACGAGCTCGCCGGCCGCCGCTACTACGCGCCGAAAGGAGCCGGCGAGGAGCGCAGGATCGCCGAGCGCCTCCGCGAGATCAGGGACGCCGCCGCGGCCGAGCGCGACGAGACGGACGATGACGACGGATCCCGGCGCGGCAGGTAGGCTCGGGACGCGTCGACTGGGCGCGCCGGAGCGCCCTCTTCAGGCGAGCACCCGGAAGGCCCGGCTGGAGCGCCCGATCCTCGCACGGTACGTCGCGAAGTCGTTCCGATCGATCGTGAAGATGGTCGTGGTCCGCAGCTCCTCCGCCGCGGTCACGAGCGACGCGTCCGCCAGGTCCATGGGGTGATCGTCGTAGCGCTTCATCAGCTCGAACGCCCGCGCCAGCGAGGACCGGGCGAGGAACCACGTCTGGACCCCGCCCTTGCCGACGAAGAGGCGCAGCGCAGCGGAGCCCCGGCTCGCCGGGCCGAGAAGGTGGAAGGCCTCGGTCAGGACCGGCACCGTCGTGATCAGAGGCTCGCGAAGCGAAGCGAGGATCCCCGCGGCGCGCGTGTGCTCGTCGTCCTTCGGGTCGAAGAGCGCGACGAACGGGCCGGTGTCCACGAGGATCATCGTGCCCTGTTCCTGGAGAGGATCCGGCGGATCGCCGCCTTGGCCTCGCGCGCTGGCGCGAGCGCGTAGCCGCCCGGACCCAGGTCCAGCGACCGGTAGAGCTCGAACGGAACCGCCGAATCATCGCGGCGCCTCGCCTCCCGAACCGACACGAGGCCCTGCTTCAGGACGGCCGAGACCGAGAGCCCCGTCGCCGCCTGGATCTCCGACAGCAGCTTCTCGGATTCCTCGTCCAGCCGGACGGTTCTCGTCGCCATGCTCGACGGCATACATGCGTATTACACGACAGTCAAGCCCGGGCACTGGACCGGGTGCGTTGCACGGGGCCGGGTTTCGCCAGACGTAGACGTAGACATAGACATAGACGTAGGCGTGGACGTTGACGGCGACGACGACGTGACCGTCGGCGACCCGCATTCGACGCGACCCGCCCTCGCCGCGGCGGTCCGCAGGGGAAGTCAACCGGGGTCCGTCAAGGTCCACGTCCACGTCGCCGTCAAGGTCCACGTCAACGGCGACATCGACGACCGGCGAAACCCGGG
>JACPQR010000037.1 GCA_016190375.1 Deltaproteobacteria bacterium | reverse complement strand
TTGCCAGTTGCCTGTTGCCAGTCGCCTGTTGCCTGTTCCGGATTCAAGCCTGCGATGGTCTGGGGCGGCGGCGCAAAACCCGGGACCGTGCAACGCACCCCCCCGACCCTCACTTGAGCCCGTGCCGCCACAGCAGGCGGTAGAAGTGGATCCGGTTGACTCCCGCGTCGCGGGCGGCCGCTGTCACGTTGCCATCGTTCTTCGCGAGGAGGGCCTCGAGGTACCTGCGCTCGAAGACGCCCAGCCACTTCTCGCGCGCGGACCTGAGCGGCTGGGTTGGATCGACCTCGATCGGGCCGGCTCCGACTTCCGCGGACAGCGGCTCGGGCAAGGGTGGCGTCGGATCGTGCAAGGCGAGGCTCCGCTCGAGGTAGTTGCGCAGCTCCCGGACGTTGCCGGGCCACGAGTGCCGGCCGAGCTCTGCGAGGAAGTCTGGCTCGAGGAGCGCGCTCGCCTCCGGGCGAGCGGCGGCGCCGAGGCTCTCGAGGATGTGCCGCGCGAGCCCCGCCAGATCCTCGGTCCGCTCTCGCAGCGGCGGGAGCCGGATCTCGATCACGGCCAGCCGATAGAACAGGTCCGAGCGGAACCGCTGGGCGTTGACCTCCGTACGGAGGGTGCGGTTCGTCGCGGCGATCACGCGGACATCCACGGGCACATACCGGTTGGAGCCGACCCTCTTCACCTCCCGGCGCTCGAGCGCGCGCAGGAGCTTCGGCTGGAGCTTCGGGCCGAGCTCGCCGACCTCGTCGAGGAAGATCGTGCCGCCCGTCGCAGCCTCGAAGGCACCCTCTCGTGGACCGTGCGCGCCCGTGAAGGCACCCTTCTCGTGCCCGAAGAGCTCGCTCTCGAGCAGGTCCGGCGGGATCGCGCCGCAGTCGACGACCACGAACGGGCCGTCGCGCCGCGAGCCTTCCCGGTGGATGGACTCCGCGGCCGCCTCCTTCCCGGTCCCGGTCTCGCCCTCGAGGAGGACCGTTGCGTCCGTCGCCGCGGCCCGCTCGAGGAGCGCGAAGGCGGCGCGCATCGCGACGGACTGCCCGACCATGACGCCGAACCGGTCGCGATCGGACAGCGGAATCTGAAGCTTGTCCGGTCCGATCTCGAAGCGAAGCTGGGTCTTGCCCAGCCCGAGCACGGCGCCCTGCGCGAGGTGAGCCTTCAGGACCGAGACCTGGTCGATGGTCGTTCCGTTGCGCGAGTCGAGGTCGCGCACGATGGCCCGGCCGGCTGCCAGCACGATGTCGCAATGGAAGCGCGAGACCGTCCGATCGTGCAGCACGAGGTCCGCCGACTCGTGCGTTCCGATCACGGCGTGGTCGCGCGTCGAGGTGAACGCCACTCCGGAATCGGGACCGGCGATGACCCTCAGCCGGAACCGGTCGATGCTCGCGTGCCCCGAGGTGACGGGCGCCGTCACGGCTGGCCCGGGCTCCTTGGCGGGCCGCGGAGGGACGCTGCTCGCGCGGTCACCTGCCATCTTTTGCGACGGTATCACAATGGACCACCAACGGCGGAAGCAGGCGCCAGCCGGCTTGCCGAGTAGCCCCTCGTAACGTCGCCGGATCGCTGACCAACCTCGGCAAATTCGCGCTCCCTCGCTCGGCGGGACGACGTCTTGGCGGTACGGCCCCTGCAGGGAAGCTCGGGATCGAGGACACCATGGCGAACGTGTGCAAGAAACCGCGCCCGGTCAGGGCGCCTACCTTCCACGTCCCTGGGCCGGTGATGGCCGTGCGGGTGGGTTTGAGCGTGGTCCGGCTCAGGAACGTGTGCAAGAAACCACGCCCGGTAGGGCGCCTACGTTGTACGTCCCCAAGCCCGCGAGGGCCGTGCGAGGGGGTTTGAGCATGGTCGGGATTGGAAACGTGTACCGCGCGTACGTGGCTGGGCAGTGGAAGGAGACCCGAGACAGGCGCGAGCTGAGGGCACCCTGGGACGGTGCGGTGTTCGCCTCCGTTTCGTTCTGCGGCCCGGCCGAGCTCGAGGAGGCGGCGCAAGCCGCGGCTCGAGCCTTCGAGCTCACCCGCAAGCTCCCGGTGTACGAACGCGCCCGGATCTGCCTCGATGTCGCACGCGGTCTGGTTGCGCGCAAGGAGGAGCTCGCCCAGGGTCTGTGCGTCGAGGGCGGCAAGCCCATACTCGACGCCCGTGCCGAGGTCGACCGCGCCGCCCACTGCTTCGAGCTCGCCGCCGCCGAGGCCGAGCGGATGGGAGGCGAGGTCTTCCCGCTCGACCTGCGTCCGACGTCCGCCGGCCGCCTCGCCCTGACGCGGCGCGTTCCCGTCGGCCCCGTCGCGGCGATCTCGCCCTACAACTTCCCGCTCAACCTCGGCGTCCACAAGGTCGCTCCGGCGATCGCCGCGGGCTGCCCGGTGGTGCTCAAGCCCGCTAGCGCCACCCCGACCTCGTCGCTGCGGCTGGCCGAGCTCATCGACCAGACCTCGTGGCCCAAGGGCGCCCTGTCGGTCGTACCGTGCCCGAACACCGTCGCCGATGCGATGGTCACCGACGAGCGCTTCCGGTTCCTCAGCTTCACCGGCTCGGCCGAGGTGGGCTGGGGAATGAAGGGCAGGTCGGGTACCAAGAAGGTCGCGCTCGAGCTCGGAGGCAACGCCGCGGTCGTCGTCGACGAGGGAGCCGACCTCGACTTCGCAGTGCCCCGGATCGTATACGGAGCCTTCTCGTACGCCGGCCAGAAGTGCATCTCCGTCCAGCGGGTCCTCGTGCACGAGCGGCTGCAAGGCAGCTTCATGGAGCGGCTGATCGAGGCGACCGGACGCGTCAAGGTCGGCGATCCTCGCGACCCCGACGTCCTCGTCGGCCCGGTGATCGACGAGGCGAACGCCCGTCGCATCGAGGCCTGGGTCGAAGAGGCCCGCTCCGGCGGAGCGAAGGTGCTGGCGGGCGGCGAGCGACGCAAGAACCTGCTACCCGCGTACGTGCTCGCGAACGTGCCGAGGGATGCCCAGGTCTCGTGCAAGGAGGTGTTCGGGCCCGTGGTCACGGTCGAGCCCTTCTCGAGCTTCAGCGAGGCGCTCGAGGCCGTGAACGACTCGCCGTACGGGCTGCAGGCCGGGGTCTTCACCGAGCATCTGGACAGGGCGCTCGAGGCCTGGGACGAGCTGGAGGTCGGCGGCGTGATCCTCAACGACACGCCGACGTACCGCATCGACCACATGCCTTACGGCGGCGTGAAGGGATCCGGGCAGGGGCGCGAGGGTATCCGGTACGCTCTGGAGGAGATGACGGAGCTGCGCCTCCTGGCCGTCAACAGGATCCACCACGCGAAAGGCTGACCGATGAAGAAGCTCTGGATCGGGGGCGAGTGGACGGGCTCGAGCGGGGGAGATGTCCGGCAGATCATCGACCCTGCGACCCTCGAGGTCGTCGACGAGGTCGTCGAGGGGACGGCGGCGGACGCGCGCCGGGCGGCCGCTCGCGCCGCGGAGGCGCAGCGCGGGTGGCGCAAGGTGCCGGCCGCAGAGCGCGGCAAGTTCCTCCACGAGGCGGCGCGCATCCTGCGCGAGGACGCGGCCGTCCTCTCGATGCTGCTCACGCGAGAGGGCGGCAAGCCCCGCGTCGAGAACCTGGACGAGGTCGAGTGGTGCGCGGCGTGCTTCGACTACTACGCGGAGATCGCGCGCAACTCCAGGGGCAGCTCGATCCCGCCGGTCGCCGAGCACCAGCTCAACTTCACGATCAAGGAGCCGCTCGGCGTGGTCGCGGCGATCGCGCCGTTCAACTACCCCCTGCTCCTGGCCACCTGGAAGGTCGCTCCGGCCCTCGCGGCCGGCAACGCCGTCGTCCTCAAGCCCTCCGAGCTGACGCCGCTCGCGACGCTGCGCCTGTGCGAGCGCGCACTCGCGGTCCTTCCGCCGGGCGTCTTCGAGGTCGTGACGGGCACCGGGCCCGAGGTGGGCGAGGCGCTGGTCGACGACCCGAACGTGCAGTGCATCGCCTTCACGGGCTCGACCGCCGTCGGCACCCGAATCGCGACCCGCGCGGCCTCGAGCCTCAAGCGCGTCAACCTCGAGCTGGGCGGGATCGATCCTCTGATCGTCTTCGAGGACGCGGATCTAGACGTGGCCGTCCCCGGCGCGGCCTGGGCGCGCTTCTTGAACTCGGGGCAGGTCTGCACGTCGGCCAAGCGGATCTACGTGGTGGAGGGCCTCGCCCGGGACTTCGTCGACCGCTTCGTGGCGCACACCTCCACGCTGAAGGTCGGAAACGGAATGGACCCGGAGACGGACATGGGCCCGCTGATCTCGGCCCGAGCGCTCGAGCGCGTCCACGACCAGGTCGGCCGTTCGATCGCCGCGGGAGCGAAGCTCCTCGCCGGCGGCCGACGCCTCGACGTGGGTCCTGGGCACTTCTACGCCCCGACCGTGCTGACCGACGTACGCCCCGACATGCCGGCGGTCACCGAGGAGGTCTTCGGGCCCGTCGCGTCGATCCAGGTCGTCCGTGACGGCGAGGAGGCGATCGAGCTCGCTGCCCGCTCGGAGTACGGCCTGGGCGCCAACGTGTTCACGCGAGACCTCGGCTGGGCCATGCGCGCGATGTCCGAGATCAAGGCAGGCACCTTCTGGATCAACGATCCGCTCACCGACAACGACGCGGCCCCCTTCGGGGGGATGAGGAAGAGCGGCCTCGGCCGCGAGCTGGGCGAGGAAGGCCTCGACGCGTTCCGCGAGACGAAGCACGTCCACCTCGACTGGGTGCCCGAGAGAAAGCCTTACTGGTACCCTTACGCGAACCGCAAGCACGAGGTGCCCAAGTGAACGGGGATCCGAGAGTCGTCGTCGTCGGCGCCGGCGCCATGGGGCGCATCACGGTGAAGGACCTCTTCGAGACCGCTCGGGGCTTCCGGATAGTCGTCGCCGACTACGACCGGTCCGCGGCGCACAAGCTTGCGAGGTCGTTCGCGAGCCCACGCGTTCGCGCCGCTCAGGTCGACGTGACCGACGTGGCAGCGACGACCAGGCTCCTGAAGGGCGCGTTCGCCGTCGTGAACGCGGTCCAGTACCAGCACAACGTGCCCGTGATGAAGGCGGCGCTGGCGGCGGGGGCGCACTACACCGATCTGGGGGGGCTCTTCCACGTGACGCGCAAGCAGCTCGAGTGGCACGCGCGGTTCCGCAAGAAGGGCCTGCTCGCGCTCCTCGGCATGGGCGCGGCGCCCGGGACGACGAACCTGCTCGCCCGAGACGCCGCGGACCGGATGGACGAGGTGCACGAGATCCACGTCCAGGTGGGCGGCGTGGACCTCGCGGCGGCGTCCGGCTCGAGCCCGATGGGGTCGTCCTACTCGATCCAGACCATCCTCGAGGAGGCCTCGCGACCCGCGGCCGTCTTCACGGGCGGCCGTTTCCGCTTCGTCCCGCCCATGAGCGGGGTCAAGGACGTCCTCTTCCCGGATCCAGTGGGCCTCAGGCGACCCGCTCTGACGATCCACTCCGAGGTCGCGACGTTGCCCCTGGCGTACCGGCGCAAGGGGCTGAGGGAGTGCACGTTCGCGATCGCCTTCGAGGAGGAGCTGACCGACAGGCTCCGGTTCCTTCGCGCGATCGGCGTCAACTCGCTCGAACCGGTCGAGGTGGGCCGCAAGAAGGTCGTCCCGCAAGAGGTGCTGCTCGCGCTCCTCCGCCGCATGCCCAAGCCGTCCGCGAGCACCGAGCCCCCGAAGCAGTACGAGGTCATCCGCGCGGTCGTTCGCGGCGTCATGGGCGGGCACGCCGTGGAGGAGACGATCGACTGCCACGTCACGGGAATGCCCGGGTGGGGCTTCGGGATCGACGTCGACACCGGCTGCCCGCCGTCGATCGCGGTGCAGATGATCGCCGCGGGCGAGATCACGGCGCGTGGGGTCCTGGCGCCGGAGCGGGCCGTGCCGTGCGAGCCATACTTCGCCCAGCTCTCCAGGCGCGGGATGACCGTGCGCCGTCCCGAGCGATCCGCGGCGACCGTCCGCTCCGCGCGCTTCGAGACGGTCGGGCCCAACTGATCGCTCGCCGCGAGTCGCTCGCCGGCCGATTTCACGAGAGGAACGAGTCATGCGTGAACCGAGGATGTGGATCGACGGCGAGTGGACCACGGCGAGGTCGAGGGGCACCCGCGAGGTCGTCAACCCTGCCAGCCAGGAGGTCCTCGCCCGCGCTCCGGAGGCCACCGCCGAGGACGTCTCGGCCGCGGTCGGCGCGGCGCGGGCAGCCTTCGACTCCGGGCCGTGGGGCAAGACGACGGCGCAGGACCGCGGCAAGCTCCTGTTCGAGGTTGCGCGGGGGATCCGGGCTCGCGCCGCGGAGCTCGCCGCGACCGACAGCCGCAACATGGGCAAGCCCATCGTCGAGGCGGAGTTCGACGTCGCCGACGCGGCCAACTGCTTCGAGTACTACGGCGGGCTCGCCACGAAGATCCACGGCGACACGCTGAACGTGCCGGACAACGCCCTGTCGATCGTCGTCCGCGAGCCAGTGGGTGTGGTCGGGCAGATCATCCCGTGGAACTATCCCCTGCTGATGGCTGCCTGGAAGCTCGGTCCGGCGCTCGCCGCGGGCTGCACGGCGGTGCTCAAGCCGGCCGAGCAGACGCCGCTGTCCGCGCTGATGCTCGCCGAGATCCTCGCCTCGGTGGAGCTCCCGCGCGGCGTGGTCAACGTCGTGACCGGGGACGGCCCCGTCGCGGGCGCCGCGCTCGTGTCGGATCCGCGGGTCGACAAGGTGGCGTTTACGGGCGGGCTCGAGACGGGACGGATCGTGATCAAGACCGCCGCCGACACCGTCAAGCGAATGTCCATCGAGCTCGGCGGCAAGAACCCCAACGTCGTCTTCGCGGACGCGGACTTCGAGGCGGCGGTCGACGGCGCCCTTTTCGGCGCGTTCGCGAACCAGGGCGAGGTTTGCTCGGCCGGATCGCGCCTGCTCGTCGAGAAGAAGATCTACGACCGGATGCTCGGCGCGCTCCTGGAGAAGGTCACGCGAATCAAGCTCGGCGACCCGCTCGATCGCGCGACGAAGATGGGCCCGCTGGTCACCGCCGAGCACCGCGAGAAGGTCCTCTCGTACATCGAGATCGGCAAGCGGGAGGGGCGCCTCCTGTGCGGCGGCGGCGCTCCGCAGCGCCCGGACCTCGCGAAGGGCTTCTACGTGGAGCCGACGATCTTCGCCGACGTGGACAACCGCGCCAGGATCGCGCAGGAGGAGATCTTCGGGCCGGTCCTGACGGTGATCCCCTTCGAGGGCGAGGAGGAAGCAGTCCGGATCGCGAACGACACGCCTTATGGCCTCGCGGGGGCGGTGTGGACGCGGGACGTGTTCCGCGGCATCCGTGTCCTCAGGCAGATCCGCGCGGGCATCCTCTGGCTCAATACGTACCACCCCACGTACAACGAGGCGCCCTGGGGCGGCTACAAGCAGTCGGGCTTCGGTCGGGAGCTCGGTCCCTACGGGATCGAGCACTACCTCGAGACGAAGCAGATCAACGTGAACCTCACCGAAGCGCCGCTGGGCTGGTACTGACGTGGGCGCCATCCAGATTCGCGGGCCGATCCCCGGTCCCAGGAGCATCGAGCTCACCGAGCGGCGCGCGCGCGCCGTGGCGCCCGGCGTCTCGACCCTGCATCCAGTGTTCGTCGAGCGCGCCTCGGGCGCCACCGTCACCGACGTCGACGGCAACACCTTCCTCGACTTTACCGGCGGCATCGGCGTCATGAACGTCGGGCACGCCCGGCCCGAGGTCGTGGCCGCCGTGGCCGAGCAGGCGGCGCGGATCACGCACGCGTGCTTCCAGGTGGCGGGGTACGAGCAGTACGTGGCTCTGGCCGAGACGCTCTGCAGGATCGCGCCCGGCGCGGGGCCGAAGAAGGTCTTCCTGTGCTCGACCGGAGCCGAGGCGGTCGAGAACGCGGTGAAGATCGCCCGTGCGCACACCCGGAGGCCCGGCATCCTCTGCTTCGAGCACGCGTTCCACGGCCGGACGCTCCTCGGGATGACGCTGACCGGGAAGGTCGCGCCCTACAAGGCGGGCTTCGGACCGTTCGCCCCCGAGGTCTACAGGCTGCCGTACCCCTACACCTACAGGCACGGCCGGTGGACGGACATCGAGCGGTCGCTCAAGACCATGGTCGCGCCCACCGATCTCGCGGCCGTGGTGATCGAGCCCGTCCTCGGCGAGGGGGGCTTCGTCGTGGCTCCGCAGGAGTTCCTGGCCGAGCTGAGGGCGTTCTGCGACCGCCACGGGATAGTGCTCGTGGCCGACGAGGTCCAGACGGGTTTCGGGCGCACGGGCCGGATGTTCGCCTGCGAGCGGCTCGGGCTCGATCCGGACCTCGTGACGATGGCGAAGTCGATGGCGGGCGGCATGCCGCTCGGTGCCGTCGTCGGCCGCGCCTCGATCGTCGACTCGGTCGGCCCGGGCGGGCTGGGCGGGACCTACGCCGGAAACCCCGTGGCCTGCGCCGCGGCCATCGCCACGATCGCCGTCTATGAACGCGACGACGTCCCGCCCAGAGCCGACGCGCTGGGAGCGCGGGTGCACGAGCGGATGCTCGCCCTGAAGGAGACGGTGCCGCTGATCGGCGACGTGCGGGGCCTCGGCGCGATGCAGGCAATAGAGCTCGTCCGCGATCGCGCGACCAAGGAGCCGGCGGATACCGAGACGCGCGACGTGGTTGCCAGGGCGCGGCAGGCGGGCTTGCTCCTCCTGTCGGCAGGCAGCTACGGGAACGTGATCCGCTTCCTGTTCCCGCTCACGATCGGCGACGGCGAGCTCGACGAGGGCCTGGCGGTGGTCGAGAGGGTCCTCGCCCGCCAATGAGCGAGCCGGCGCCCGACAGTCGATCCGATGCGGAGCCGGTCGCGGCCTCGGGATCCGCGCTCGACGAGGCCAAGCGCAGGGAGCTCGATCGGAGGATCTCCGACCTCGCCCAGACCGGCGACCACGTTTTTGGACGGATCGGGTCGGGCGAGTGGGCGCTCGTGATCTTCGTGTCCGTGGCCATCCCGCTCGCCGTCGTCTGGTGGTTCGCGTGAAGGGCCCTTCGCTCGAGGAGCGGATCCGCGAGGAGGCCCTGTTTGGCCGGTTGCCGTTGCTCCGGTCCGAGCGCGAGTACTCGACGCGGGGGATCCTGTCGACGGGCTTCACGTACGCCGTCGCTGCCTGGTGCTTTCTGATCGGCGGCTACGCCGCGAACGTCGTCGGGGCCGTTCAGGGGATCGTCGCCATCGTGGCCGGCTGTGTGATCGGCGTGGTCCTGTCCGCGGCGGCCTCCGCCCTCGCGTGCAACCGCTACGGCCTGGAGCAGATCGACTTCACGAAGTCCTGCTTCGGCCAGCGCGGCGCGAAGGCGATCCTCGTCTTCTACGTCATCAACCAGATCGGCTGGACGGGGATGATCCTCGTGATGTTCGGGCGCGGCGTGTCGAACGTCGCCGGCGCGCTCGGCTTCGACGGGGGCGAGAACCTGACCCGCCTGGCCGTCCTTTGCGGTCTCGCGGTGGCCTACTGGGTGATCATCCGGGGAGTCCACGTCCTCAACGTCTTCAACAAGATCGTGACGCCGGGCCTCCTGATCGTGACAGCCTTCCTCTTCTACGCGATCTTCAAGGGCTCGAGCTGGCACGCGATCACCGCGCTCGAGCCGATCGAGCCGGCGTCCGATCCCAGGCTGGGCTACGTGATCGCCTTCGAGTACGGCCTGGGCGCGGGCTTCTCGTGGTGGCCGGGTATCGGCTTTCTCACCCGCAACACCGACACGCAGCGCAACAGCCTCTACCCGCAGGTCCTCACGATGGGGCTCGGGATGGGGGTCGTCTGCTGCACGGGCCTCCTGGCGGGCCTCAGGTTCCGCTCCTTCGACCCCACGGTGTGGATGATCGCCGTTGGGGGCCCGATCTTCGGCGCGGCGGCGCTCCTGCTCGTCGCGATCGCCAACGTCTCCGCGAGCGCGATGATGATGTACACGGCCGCTCTTTCCCTGCGTCACGTCCGGATCCTCGGCGGCCTCGCCTGGAAGTGGCTCGCGCTCGTCGGCTTCGTGCCGGTGCTGTCCTACGCGCTCGTCCCCGAGACGCTCTACGAGAACGGGAGCTCCTTCTTGGCCTACAACGCCACGATGTTCGCGCCCATCTCGGGCGTGCTCCTCGTCGACTACTTCCTGCTCCGGCGCCAGAGGCTCAACGTCTCCCAGATCTTCGAGGACCACCCGGACGGACACTACCGCTTCATGAAGGGCTTCAATATCGCCGCCCTCGGCTGCATGGTCCTCGGCCAGTCCCTCTACGTGTGGCTCCTCGATCCCGTGAGCCTCACGGCCCGCGGTCCGGTGCGCATGCTGACCGCCTCGGGCCCGGCCGTCCTGGTCCCGATGGTCCTGTACTTCATGATCGCCCGCCTCTGGCTCGTTCCCCGCGGTCTCGGCGGCTACGGCGCCTCGACCGCGCCGCTCCCCCTGCGCCAGCCGAACATCTAGACCCCGGCCGCCCGGCAGCGCAGCGGACTCCCGTCGCAGAGGAAGGTGCAGCAGTCGCCGGCGTCGTCGCAGAGCTCGCCGCTCGGCTTGCAGTCGCCGTCCGGGACGGGCTCGCAACGCCGGGGGTCGACCTTCCCGCTGCACGAGCCCGAGCAGCAATTCTCGTTCACCGAGCAGATCTCCCCGACCATCTGGCACTCGCCAAACGGCTGGCAGCGGCCATTCTGGCAGTCTCCCGTGCAGCAGTCGGTCCCGGCGCCGCAGATCTCGCCGGTCACGCGGCACCCGCCGGGGTCCTGGCAGCGGCGCGGCGTGGCCCCCTCGTCGCAGGAGCTGGAGCAACAGTCGAGGTCGGTGGCGCAGACCTCGCCGATCGTGTGGCAGGCGTTTCCCTCCGGCGTCTGGCAGCGCCCTTCGGCGCAAATGCGAGTGCAACACTCCGCCGCATCCCCGCAGATCTCGCCCGCGACGCGGCACCAGTCCGGGTCCTGGCACCGAGCCGGGTCGGCGATCTCGTCGCAGTTTCTCGAGCAGCAGGCGTCGTCGCCGGTGGCGCAGGTCTCTCCGATGACCTGGCAGCCGCCCAGCGACTCGCAACGGCCGCAAACGCAGCTTCCAGAGCAGCACTCACCGTCGTTCGCACAGACCTCGTTCGCGGGACGGCAAGCGGGCGCTCCCGGCTCCCGGCATCGCCACGGGCTCTCTGCCTCCTCGCATCCACGGGAGCAGCAGTCGCCGTCGCCGCCGCAGACCTCGCCGATCACATCGCAGGTGTCGAGCGCCTGACAGCGGCCAGCTTCGCACCGCCTGGAGCAGCACCCGGCGTCGTTCGCGCACAGCTCACCGGACACGGTGCACGCGCCTCCGACGTCGAGGCAGCGCCGCGGACTGTTCTCGGCATCGCACCTGCCCGAGCAGCACTGGCCATCGCCCAGCGGGCAGAGCTCGCCTTCCACGAGGCAGCCGCCGAGGGCCGCACAGAGGCCCCCCTCGCAGCTCGCGGAGCAGCAGCTCGCATCGTCGGGGCAGGCCTCGCCCGCGACCCTGCAGCCGCCGATGTTTCGGCACCGAAGCTCCTCGCACTGCCCCACGCAGCATTCGCCGGGAACGAGGCAGGCGTCGCCCCGCGTGATGCACACGGGCAGCCCGCAGAGGGAGTTGTGACAGCTCTGACTGCAGCACTCCGTCGAGAGGGCGCACGGCTGATCATCAGCGACGCACCCGGGCAACTGACCTCCGACCTCGCAAGCCTCACCACCGTCGGGGCCGCCATCGGGTCCGGTGCCGGCATCCGAGTCCGAGTCCGAGTCCGAATCCGAGTCCGAGTCCGAGTCCGAGTCCGAATCCGAGTCCGAGTCCGAGTCCGAGTCCGAGTCCGAATCCGAGTCCGAGTCCGAGTCCGAATCCGTGTCCGTGTCCGTGTCCGTGTCCGAGTCCGTGTCGCCATCGCCGCCGGCGGCGGCGTCGGCTCGGCCGCCCGCGTCCGGGGCGCGGGTGGGGGGTTCGAGCGGAAAGAGCTTCGCACAGGAGCCGATCAACAGCGCCGCGAACGCCAGGACGGCCCGCCTCACGGGATCGATGATACACGCACCCTTTCCGCCAGGGACCTCGGCTGGGATGGAACATGCCCATCCGGTTTCTTGCCAAGCCGGGATCCGGACGGGCAACAGGCGACAGGCGACAGGCAGCCGGCGACGGGCAATTCCGGACCCGGATGAGCAGCGCGTGCGTCCGGCGGCTGCCAGTTGCCTGTCGCCTGTCGCCTGTTGGGC
>JACPQR010000036.1 GCA_016190375.1 Deltaproteobacteria bacterium | reverse complement strand
GGCGGCCGGTCGAGTAGGCCAGCGTCGCGGCCAGGCCGGGCTGGATCGCCTCGAGCTCGGCGTAGTGGGTCGTGAGCCACCAGGCCTTGACGTTGGCGAAGTGGTTGAGCCGCTGCGAGGTCTCGACCTCGCGCTGCATCCGGGGGCAGGCGGGATCGTCCGCGCGCCGGCAGTAGACGTCGCCTAGCCCGTACACGCCGTTGTAGTAGCGGCGAATCGGACCTCCGCCTGCGTCGGACGCCGCTGGGTCCTCGAACCCCGGCACCGCCATGAAGTAGCTCTCGTAGGCGAGCTTGTTCTGCTCGTAGGCGTCGAACGACATGCCCTCGTACGTGTTCTCGCAATCGGGCTCGGGCTCGGTGCAGTCGCCGTAGAGGTCCTCCCTGGACACCATGAAGGAGGGCTCGCCGTCCTCCGGGTCGAGCCGGATCGCGACGTAACTCCAGCCCGTCGAGTGGAGCCACGCCTCGACGCGGGCCGCATCCTCGACGTTCTCGGCGGTGAGAACGGTGCGCGAGTCCAGGTAGACGCGCCAGGCGGCGCTGCCGAGCCCCCCCGATTGCCAGAAGCCCACGAGGCTTCGTGCCCGCGGGAAGACCGCGCCCCAGATGTCGAGGTTCACCTGCCGCCCCGTGTTGCAGCCGAGGAGATGGACGCTCCGGACCCGGTCGAAGGCGAGCGGGTACTCCTCGGCGAGGTCGCTCACGAAAAACCCCGACTCGCCCAGGCTCGTCGGCCTCGCCTTGACGTAGCCGAGGTCGCCCCAGAAGTCGTAACCCATCGAGTGACCGCTGAAGACGACCGAGACCTCCGGACCTGGCTCGTTCAGCGCATCGAGCTCGCGCCGCACCGCCTCCTCGAACGCCGCCTGCTGCGCTCCCGGATCGGGGTCGGGGCTCGCCGCCCACTGTACCCCGACGAACCGAACGTCCTCGCTCGCCTGAAGCGATCGGAAGTGCGCGATGAGACCCGGGTCACGCTCCGCCATGATGAAGAGCGTCGGACCCTTCGGAGTAGCAGCCGCGCCCGAGCGCTCGAGCCCGCCGGACGGGAGCGCGCAGCTCATCGCTGCGAGGGCGGCGCACCAGACGAAGATTCTCTCGGCCATCGGTTGCGGGCTAGCATTCAGCGTTCCCACCTCCGCACGGCCCGGCCGAGCGCGAAGATCCGGCGCTTTCTCGTCGAATGCCGGCCGTGCGCTGGCGGGCTGCGCCATGCGGTGTCGACCAACGTGCGCGGACCGATGTCAGTCTGCGGTCGTGCAGTAGCTCGCGGCGACGTCGGGGTCCTCGAGCGGCCACGCCGTGAGGCGGACATCGTCCAGGTCGCCATCGAGGCCATAACCGAGCGTGTAGCCGGTAGCGGGCGCCAGGTCCCCCGCGTTCACGTCCAGGTTGGCCGAGACCACCAGCGTACCGTCGACATACAGCCGCGCCTCGTCCTGCTCCGTCGAGGTGGAATCATCCAGCACGCCGACGACCTGGTGCCACTGGTCATCGAGGAGACTCGCGGTCTCGGCCCACCGGAGAGCGACCAGACCATCCGGCTCCGGAAGGACGAAGGAGAACTCCAGGATCGCCGAGTCCACTCCGTCCGAGTCGTTGAAGATCCCCAGGGCGAAAGAGTACGACACCGTTTCACCCTCTGGCCAGGCGAGAATGAAGAAGGCCGCTCCGCCCTCGACAGGCAACGAGCGCGGCCGCACCCAGGCTTCGACCGAAAACGAGCTGGAGGGGAAGTCGATGGAGCCGTTGACCACGACGCCGACGAAATCGGAAGGGCTGAAGCTCAGAGCCCCGCCGAATCGGCCATCGTCGATCCACTCTGGCGGACTATCGAGAAAGGGCTGGTCCGGGTCACCGAGCTCGCCGTCCAGGTCGTCCGAAGCTGTATTCCCGAGGAGCCGACCCATTCCCTCGTCACAGCTCCAGACGGCTTCCGCCCAGGTGTGGGGATCGGGTGCCGTGCCCCCGCAGCATTCCGACCTGAGGCAGAGATCCTCCCCGCCGCAGGCGATATCGCAATCGCCGCAGTGAGCTCGGTCGCGGTCGAGTTGGGCGCACGTGCGTTCGCACAAGGTCATAGGCTCCTCACAAGTGCAGCCGCCGTCGACGCATGCACCGTCGATGCACGGGTCATCGCATCCTCCGCAGTTGGATTCGTCGCTCTCGAGGTCGGCGCAGACTTCGCCGCAGACCGTGCCCGAGCAGGAGTCCGCAGCGTCCGGTCCCGCGTCGCCCAGTTCGACGTCGGCGGCCGCATCGAGCGACTCGGCGTCCAGCGCCGCGTCGCCCGACGCGTCGCCCGCTGCCGCGTCGAACGCGGCGGCGGCGTCCTGGGGCGGGTCGCTCGCCGCATTCATGAGCGCGCAGCCCGCGAACGCGATGGAAAGAGCGGCCGGGACGGCGCGGCTCACGCTCCAGACGCTATCATGCTCGGCCCGAGCGCGACGACGCCGCGAAGCGCTCGCGGGCCTCGTCGTAGCGGGCCTCGAGGGCGGCGACGCGCGAGGCGTTGTCATACTCGCGCTCCATCTTCGCGCGGCCGGCGTCGGACATCCGCGCGCGAAGGTCGGGGTCGGCGACCAGGCGCGCCAGACGATCGGCCAGGGCATCCACGTCCCGCTCGAGGACGAGATAGCCGGTCGCTCCGTCCTCGATGATCTCGGGGATCCCTCCGTGGAGCGTGCCGATTGGGACGACGTGGCTCGCGCAGGCCTCCTTGACGACGATGGTCCCGGACTCCCTGTCGCCGTGGGCGGAGACCACGCTCGGCGCCAGGAGAACGTCGCTCCGGGCGAGCTCGGCCTTGACCGCCGCCGGAGCAAGGAAGCCCGCGAACGTCACGCGGTCCACGATGCCCAGGACGCGGACCAGCGCCTCGAGCTTCTCGCGGCGCTCGCCGTCCCCGACGATCGTGAGGTGCGGTCCGGGCGCCGCCCCGGCCACTCGCGCGAAGGCGCGGATGCCGTACTCGAAGCCCTTCTTCTCGACGAAGCGGCCGATCATGACGACCCTGGTTCGCGCGCGATCGCGAGGCCCCGGCGCGAACGCGGCGACGTCGATCCCGATGTGGTGCACGACCACGCGCTCCTCGGGGACTCCGATGTCGATCAGGAGCTCGCGGAGCTCCTTCGAGGCGCACAGGGCCATCGTGAGCCTGCCGAGGAGGCTCCTCCCCAGGAGCGCGTACCTCCAGTGCTCGGGGCGAAGGCGATCGAGGCTCGTCAGGAGCGGGACGTCGTGGCCGTGGTACGTGACGACCAGAGGCAGCCCGAACCTCGACGCGTAGCGCATCGCGAGCGTGCCGGCGTTCCCGAAGTGCGCGTGCACGAGGTCGAAGCGCCGGCGGCGGAAGACGCCGTCGAAGTGCGGGCTCACGAGGGTCACCGGGAACAGCGGGCCCGCGACGTGGACCCGATCGTACGGGAAGCGGTCCGCGTTCAGCCGGCGCGCGGTGAAGACCTCGACCTCGTACCGCGTGTGCCGGCGGATCTCCTCCCAGACGAACGTCTGAGATGGGTTGAGGAACCAGGTGCTGAACAGCGCGACGGACGGCATGCGGTCGGCTCGGAGCCTAGCAAGTCGTCAGGGAAGCGTCTCGAAGGCCAGGCGGACCTCGGCGGGAACCTCTCGAGGCCGCCACTCCTGGCGATCGACCACGACATGGACGGTCTGACCCACCGCGCAAACGACTCGCTCGGGGCCCCTGACGATCCGGTAGCCGACTCGCAGGGACGTCCTGCCAATCCCCGCCCGCACCAGCTCGACGACCGCGGAGTCGCCGAAGCGGAGCCGGCTCAGGTACTCCGCGTCGGCGTGGACGAGCGGGGCGAGCCACTCCCCCGACCGCACGGCCTCGGCGAGCGAGATGCCGTGGTGCCCGAGGAAGCCGGCGAACGCGTCGTGGAAGTACTCGAAGAAGCGGCTGTAGAAGACGATCGCCGCGCCGTCCACGTCCTGGAAGCGAACCTCGACCGGGTGTCCGTACTCGGGCCGTGGCGCGTCTCGAAGCTCCTCGACCGTGAAGACCGCGATCCTGGGCACGGACAGGACGATACCTCTACAAACTCTTTTGACAACGGGCAGCGAACGGTGCATTCAGCGCGGGTGGGCTGCCGCCCCCCCGCGGGCCCCCCCGCCGTGGCGCTCGGTACGCTCGCTCACTACGGCGGAGTGAATCCGCCTCCGTTCGCTGCTGCCAACGCTTGGTCGCCGCGCTCCCCAACTCGGCCGTGCGATACGGCCGTGCGATACCTCTACAAACTCTTTTGACAACGGGCAGCGAACGGTGCATTGTCCGTCCCGTCGTTGCTGGATGGTCCGAGTCGCAGGATTGGATAGGTCTCGTATTTTCGGGGTCCCCGTCGGCACTTCTTCACCAAACCCTCCAGCTATTTCCCAAGCAGCAACAGCTCAAGACGACTGGGCGCTGCGTACCGTACGGAGTCAGAGAGAATGGAAACGGGTATCGTGAAGTGGTTCAACGACGCGAAGGGGTTCGGCTTCATCAAGCGGGACGACGGGGAGGACGTGTTCGTCCACCACACCGCGATTCTGGCTGACGGATTCCGAAGCCTGACCGAGGGTGAGCGCGTTCAGTTCGAGGTCGTCAAGGGTCCCAAGGGCCTGCAGGCCTCGAAGGTGACGCGCGTCTAGCTCACCGAGGTCGCGACCTTGCCAGGAGGGGGTCCGGTTGGTTCCGGGCCCCCTTCGCTTTTTCTTGCAGTACCCTCCTCGCTGTCACGCATGACGGACATGGATCTTCCGAGCGCCGTCGCAGGGCGCGATCGGCGCGAGGGCATTCTCGCCCGGATGGCGCTCCGCTTCACCGACTGGAGCGAGCGCTGGATCCCCGACGCCTTCATCTTCGCCCTCATCGCCACGGTGATCGCCTTCCTCGCCGGTCTGTGGGTGGCGAGGCCCATCGAGCTCGTGGACGCCTGGGGCAAGGGCGTCTGGGAGCTGTTGAAGTTCACCATGCAGATGGCCCTCATCCTGGTGACGGGCTACGTCGTCGCCTCCTCGAGGCCCGTCTACCGGCTCATCGTCTGGCTCGCCGGCCGCGCCACGACGCCGCGCGGCGCGGTGACGATGGTCGCCGTCTTCGCCATGGCGTCGTCGTGGCTGAACTGGGGCTTCAGCCTCATCTTCAGCGCGCTCCTCGCGAAGGAGGTCGCGCGGCGCGTCGAGGGCGCCGACTACCGCGCGCTCGGCGCGGCGAGCCTCCTCGGGCTCGGGAGCATCTGGGCGCAGGGTCTTTCGGGATCGGCCGCGCTGCAGATGGCGACGCCGGGTGCGCTGCAGCCGCGGATCCGCGAGATCATTGCGCATGGCGACCTGGTTCCGGGCGGGATGATCGGCTTCGGCGACACGATCTTCCTCTGGCAGAGCCTGGCCTCGGTCGCGATCGAGGTCGTCGTGGTCGCCGCGATCGCCTGGCTCTACACGCCTTCGGCGAAGGCGGCCGTGACCCACCGAGGCATGGGGATCGATCTCGGCCCCCCCATCGACGAGACGCCCGACGTCCCGAGGAGCGGCAAGCCGGGCGAGTGGTTCGAGCACAGCCCGCTCCTGACCCTCGCGATCGTCGCCCTCGGCGGTGCCTACGTCGTCCACGCGTTCATGCAGCCGGGCGCCGGGATCACCTCGATCACGCTCGACATCGTGATCCTCGTCTTGCTCCTGCTCGGCGCGCTCCTCCACTGGACGCCCGCGAGGCTCATGCGCGCGGTGCGCGACGCGACCCCCGCGACCTGGGGAGTGATCCTCCAGTACCCGTTCTACGCGGGCATCGCGGGGATCATCACGTACACGCACCTGTCCGAGCGCATCGCGCACTTCTTCGTGGGCATCAGCACCCGCGGCACGTTCCCGCCGATCATCGCGCTGTACAGCGCCGCGCTCGGCATCTTCGTCCCGAGCGGCGGGTCGAAGTGGGTGATCGAGGCGCCCTACGTGATGCAGGCCGCGCACGAGCTCCGGGTCCACCTCGGGTGGATGGTCGCCGTCTACGACCTCGGCGAGGCCGTCGCGAACCTGGTGCAGCCATTCTGGATGCTGCCCACCCTCGCGCTCATGGGGCTCAAAGCGCGTGACGTCATGGGGTACACCTTCGTGGTCTTCCTCGTGCTCTTACCCCTCGTGCTCATTCAGGTTTACGCGTTCGGCCTCACGCTCGGCTACCCCCTGTAAGCTCCGCGCCCGACCCGCGTTCCTCCTGCATTCAGCGACAAGGAGCGTGGGCGAAATGACGAAGACCTCTCGGCTGGTACTGGCAGTCCTTCCGTTCATCGGGCTCGGAGCGTGCGCGGGCGGGGGCGGCATGCGCTCGGAGAGCGTCGCCTCGTACCAGACCTCGGATGGCGCCGGCAGCGGCGCTCCGAGCGCGAGGGCCTACGGAGGCGCGGAGGAGTCGGCTCCGTCAGATGACGTGGCGCCTGCTCCCCCGATCGCGATGCAGCCCGGAACGAGCTCGGGCCAGATGGCGCAGCGGATTCGCGAGGCCCCGGAGCCCGAGCCCACGCTCCGGCCGGGGCTCGGAACGGAGTTCGGCGAGCAGCGGCAGTCGCAGATCCACTACGTCTCCTTCGAGCGCGGGTCGTCGGCGCCCTTCGCGACGGTCGCGCTGCACTACAACGACTCGCGGGGCGTCTCGGCGATGGTCGCGCACGACCTCGGCAACGGCGGCGCGATGAGCCCGGTGGGCGTCGATCCGCGCGGCGAGATCACGATCTCGGTCGTCGACGAGTACGACCGCCCGCTGCCGGCGCTGAGCGCGGGCGGCCGCGTCTACATCGTCGGCGAGGCGGGTCGCCGCTACTCGATCGCCGTCCGCAACAACGGCCCGCGGCGCTACGAGATCGTCGCGTCGGTCGACGGCCTGGACGTGATGGACGGCCGCGACGCCTCCTTCGACAAGCGCGGCTACATCGTCGCTCCCCACCAGAGCTTCACGATCGAGGGCTTCCGCACGAGCGAGAGCCAGGTCGCGGCGTTCAGGTTCGGCTCGGTGCGCGACTCCTACGCCGCCCGCACCGGCAGCGCCCGGAACGTCGGCGTCATCGGTGTGGCTCTCTTCTCGGAGATCGGAGTGAGCTACTACGACGAGAACGAGATCCACACCCGCCAGAGCGCCGACCCGTTCCCCGGCCACTTCGCGCTTCCCCCCCGCTGACCCCTATCGCACCACCGGCGGCGGCGGCAGGCCCTGCTCGTCGGCGCCGGAGCGGGCATGGAACGTCCGGTCGGCCTCGACCCGGATGTCGGAGTACTCGCGAAGGACACCGCTGGACGGCTGGGAGCAGTCACCGAGCACGAGGTCGTACCGTCCAGGGGCCACGCCGAACTCGCGGGAACCTCCCGGCTGAATCGTCTCGCCCGGCTCCAGCCAGCTCGTCCCGCGCCGCTGGCTCCCGTTGGGAGCGATCTTCACGCTGCAGATCGGGTCCATGAAGCGGTTGACGAGCACGAAGCGGTGAGGGCCCGTCAGCCGCGCCGCCCACTCCCCGTGGCCGGCCCTTGGCGGGGTGGGCTCGACCGGACGCGGGCGGCGGATGATCCGGAGCGGCCACTTGACGAGGACGCCGAGCTCGCCGAAGCCCGATTCGTCCGGATCGCCGGAGACGTTGACGTAGCGCGCGTAGATGGCGGCGTAGCCGATCGTGAGCATCCCTCGTATCGCGTACCCCCAGAGAGTCTCCGAACCGCCGAGATCCGCGACGGCGCCGAAGTCGAGCCCGAAGATCGAGAAGCCGATCTCGGGGCCGATCCCCAGCCTCGTCCGGCCATTGGCCGGCTCGTACAGGGCGTCGACGTAGCCGCCGACCCAGAAGCCGTCGAACCAGACCAGGCTTGCCTCGACGCCGACGACGCCGCTGTCCGACCGCCCTGGATGGGTCGCGTAGCCGAGGTTGATGCCGGCAGGCGCGAAGAGGCCGGGATCGGGGAGTGAGTCGGCACCTGCTTCCGTCGCGAGGCCGCTCGAGAGAGCCGCCAGGGACGCCGTGAACGTCAAGCTTCCGAGAGCCCGCATGAGGCAGACGATAGGATGAGTCGCGCCCCGAAGGCGAGGGCGAGCCGGGGGCTAGTGGCTCGCGGCGCAGATCCGGCCAGGGGTTGGGGGCCGGTCGTGGCCAGCTGGTGACCGCTTCCTCCGGACGAACAGGCAACAGGCAACAGGCGATGGCAACGGGGGACCGCCGGCACAGATCCCGAAGTGCGGTCCTCGGCGCTTGAAGCCGCCGAACAAGGCTCTGTTCCGAAAGTGCGCCGTGGCTGCCCGGGAAGGACCGCTTCGTTCCGCGCGCGAGATCGTTGCACGCGAGCTCGCCGCGCGCGAATTCGCTACGCCCGAGTTCGCCGCCGGTTGCCGGTTGCCGGTCGCCTGTCGCCTGTTGCCTGTTGCCTGTCATCCGGTGTCCTCTCCGCCTTTCGCTTCGGCCCAACCCCTGGCCGGATCTCTGCCGCACGGCACTAGTCAGGACTAGGCTGCGGGTGCCCTCGGAAGCGCACGCAGCGAACGGCCGCGGGGCGCGGGCGCGGCGGCAGGGACGAGCCAGGCGCGGACCGCGGCGAGAGCCCGGTGGCCCCGGGCTTCGAGGTCGCGGAGCGAGCGCTTCGCGGCCTCCTCCCGGCGTTCGGACATCCAGGCGGTCAAGCGCTCGACGCCGCGGATGAGGGCGTCCTCAGGGCGGAAGCACGAGAGGAAGGCGTTGACCGCCACGGCGTCGAGCAGCTCGAGCTTGCCGGCGAGGTCGCGCATCCGGCGGCGCTCCGCACGGAGGGCAGCCCGGGCGACCCACTGGGCGTGGACGTCGAGATCGTGGACGAGCCCGAGGGCGTCCTGAAGCCGCGAGAGCGTGGCGCGGGGCCGCCGCATCGGGGGCAGAGCGTCGGAGAAGGCCTCGAGGAGATAGCGAACGCGCTTGAGCGTGATCCGGGCCTCGTGTAGCTGCGCCAGATCCCCGTCCGCACCGGTCGCCGCATCCACGCTCGAGATCGCGCGGTCGACGCACGGCAGGATGCGGGCGCGCGCCGTGACGACCAGCGGAGCGTCGCCCTGCTCGAGGAAGCCGTCGGGCCGGAAGACCGCCTCGAAGAGGCCCACGACCTGCGTGTGGACCTCGAGCCGGAGCGCCCTTCGCAGCTCGGCGTCGGCCCGGCGCCGCTGCCGGCGGATCTCGGCGTGTAGCACGTCCGCCACGACCGGATCGGCTGGCGCCGCTTCCAGCCGTCGTGCCAGGACCTCGAGGTCGCGGGATCCTCCGGTGGCGCGGGCGATCCTGCCGAGAACCTTGGCGAGCTTCGGCGCCTCCGCGGAGAGCAGGAGGGGCCCCAGCGCCCTCGTCAGCGTCCGGGCCCGGCGCAGGGAGACTCGATAGTCGTGCAGGGCCTCCACGTCGCCTCCGCCCTGAACTCGCCGGCGCGCCGCACCGAGATCGCCGAGCATCCGGACGGCGATCCGGCGCACCGCGGTGGCGGAGTCGCGAGCTGGGGCCGTGGGGCGCCGAAACGGATCGTCCGCGGCCATGGACCCGAGGATACGGCATCGGCGGGGTCATCGTGTACCATCGGGGCTCGTCGGGCTCATCGCCCGCAGATCGACCGCACGTACCAGCGGGGGGCTCCTGCCGAGCCCTGGCAGGTCCGGTTCGTGACGCGAGACTCGCACTCGTACAGATCGTCCCGGAGCGTGCAGACCATGCTCGACGTGGCGCGTTCCGTCACGATCTGGGCGTCCTCGTCGGGATCTCCGGTGTTGCCCGTCGTCACCGTCTCGTCGGTCACGGACACCGACACGACCGTGGGCGTCACCGACAGCTCGCCCAGCCGAAAGCTGCTGGACTCGCCGGGCTCGTCGCGCGACGTCGCGAGGTGCTCGGACCTGATGATGTCATCGGCGTCACGGAAGACGAGGTACGCCGTCGTCTCGTAGCTCGTGTTGGTCACCTCCGCGATGTCGACGCGACCCCCGCCGGGCAGCGCGCGGCCACCGGGGCGCACGACGCACTGCCTGATCTCGTCGGGGTCCTCGATCTCGCGGCAGATCGGGTCGAACGCCGGAGCGGCGGGTGCGGGAGCCGGAGCCGGCGGCGCCGGCGCCGGCGCCACGGGCCGCAGCGCGGAGACGAAGCGCGGATCCGCCCGCAGCGTCGCGAGGTCGCCGTCCTCTTGCGCGCGGACCAGCCAGCGCGCGCCAGCCTCCCCGGCGCAGCGAAGCTGGGCCAGCTGCGCGATCGCCTCGTCGCGGCGCCCGGTCATGGCGTACCCGCAGGCCAGGTTGTAGCGGGCGGCGGTCTTCGACGGATCCACCTCGACCGCGAGCTCCCACATCCGCACCGCACGCGCGTAGTCGCGGGCGCGGTGCGCGCGCAGCCCGCCGCGGTTCAGCGCATCGACGATCTCGCCGCGCGAGACCGCGCACGACGACACGAGCTCGCTCGCGCTCGCCTGCGGCACCTCGCCTCCGGCGGCGGCCCGCAGCATCGGGCGGAGCGCCTCGGCCGTGACCGCCACCGTGGCCGCCGGCGTGCACGGCGGCGATGCGGCGACGTACGCCGGAACGCGAGCGGCCGGCGCTTGCCCGTCCCCCGCCCCGTGCTGCCCCCGGGCGGCCGCCGGGACACCGAGCCACGCCACCACCGCGATCCCGAGACACGCCGGGACTTCGGAGACTCGCCAGCGACCCATGAGCGCACGCCCTCCCTGCGGTCAGCCAGGATAGCGCCGCCGCCCACCCGCGTCGACGGGATCGTCGGGCCGCCGAGCGCGATCCGGAAGCGGTCGGGTCGGCGCATCCATCGAAGTCGATTCTGATACGTGAACATGCCTTTTATGGCCTTTTGTGGTAACAAATTCATGTGGTTTTCGAAGACCTCCTGCGGGCGGTGGGAGACGAGCCTGTTTTCGAGACCGGGCTTCTGCTCGCGGGCGACGTCGATCGGCGCGACGTCGAGCGGCAGCTCTCGCGCTGGACGGCCTCGGGGCGGCTCCTCAAGCTCAGAAGGGGCGTTTACGCGCTGGCGCCCCCTTACGCCAAGTCGGCCCCGCACCCGTATCTGGTGGCGAATCGGCTGGTGCCCGGATCGTATGTCAGCCTCCAGTCCGCGCTGGCTCACCACGGTCTGATCCCCGAGCACGTACCGGTCACGACCAGCGTGACTCCGGGCCGCCCGGCGCGGTGGACGACCCCGCTGGGCACGTTCGATTTCCGGCACCTCAAGCGGGCGCTCGTGTTGGGGTACGAGCGAGTGCCGCTGCCGAACGGCCAGTCGGCGCTGATCGCGAGGCCGGAGAAGGCGCTGCTCGATCTGGTCCACCTCGAGGCCGGCACCGACGATCCCAGAGCGCTCGCGGAGCTCCGCCTGCAGCACCTC
The DNA here is from genome assembly GCA_016190375.1 of Deltaproteobacteria bacterium. Taxonomy (GTDB): domain Bacteria; phylum Myxococcota_A; class Polyangia; order JACPQR01; family JACPQR01; genus JACPQR01. The sequence continues at coordinate 12,260 of JACPQR010000036.1, read as the reverse complement.
GATGGTCTCGACGTTGCGTGGCTCCGCCGGCAGGGGCGGAGATCCTCGCCCAAGCTCGACCGGGCGGCGCGGCGGATCGAGCGGCTCGCCGACGCCGAGCGATCGGAGTATCGGTCGCTGTGAAGGACGAGCTCCGAGCGCTGATCGCATCCTCGGGCACGGGACCGCCGGCCAGAAACCTGGCGCGCGAGTACCTGCAGGCGCGGATCCTCGCCGCGCTGCAGCGGGCGGGAGCGATGGTGCCGTTGGCGTTCCAGGGCGGGACGGCGCTGCGCTTCCTCTTCGGCACCAGGAGGTTCTCGGAGGATCTCGACTTCTCGCTCGAGCGGCCCGGTGCGGGCTACGACCTCGAGGAGATTCTCGTGAGGTTGCGCCGCGATCTGTCTGCCGAAGCCTACGACGTCGAGCTGAAGCTCAGCGATCGGCGGGCCGTGCACTCGGCGTTCGTGAGCTTCCCGGGTCTTTGCGCCGAGCTCGGCCTGTCGGCTCGAACGGCCGAGAAGCTCTCCATCAAGATCGAGGTCGACACCAGGCCTCCGGCGGGTGCGAGCCTCGAGACCACGCTCGTTCGCCGGTACGGCACGCTGCGGCTGCAGCACCACGACAGGGCGTCGCTCTTCGCGGGCAAGCTCCACGCGATCCTCGCTCGACCCTGGGCGAAGGGACGGGACATCTACGACCTCGCCTGGTACCTGGGGGCGCCGGGCTGGCCCGAACCGAACCTCGTCCTCTTGAATAGCGCGCTCGACCAGACCTCGTGGAGCGGTGCGCGGCTGACGGAGGCGACGTGGCGTCGAGCGGTGCTTCGGCGGCTCGAGGAGCTGGACTGGGCGAGGGTCTCCTCCGATGTCAGGCCTTTCCTGGAGCCCGGCGATGATCTCGCGGCACTGTCGCTCGAGCATCTCAGGTCGGCCCTCCGCCGACCTCGGAGGTGACGGGGCGTGGTCGTCGACTACCCGTTCGAGCTCGAGCCGGCGATCACGCGCGGATCCCCCAGGGCCGGACCGTAGGGGTTCCGCGGCCATGGACCCGAGGATACGGAATCGGCGGGGTCATCGTGTACCATCGGGGTTCGTGCGCCGGTGGCCCAAGGTCCAGCTCTTCGTGCCGCGCGAGATCCACCCCGGGGAGAGCTTCATCGCCGAGGTCGCGCTCCGGTGCAAGAGCGAGGTGCCCGTCGAGTTCATCGACGTGACGTTCCAGTCCGAGGAGAGGCTGACGACGGGTGGGGACCTCTCCGCTCCTCACGTCGTCGTGCGGCCCGCTCTGAGGGCGCGCGTGTCGGAGGCGCAGTGCTTGCCGAAGGGCGATCACCGCTTCGCAGCGCGCTTCGAGCTGCCACGCGACGTGCCCCCGTCGTACGTCGGACGGAGCATCGAGCATCGATCGTCGATCGAGGTGCTGGTGTCGATCCCCTGGTGGCCGGACGCGCGGTCCACCTTCGAGGTCGTAGTGACCCGTGCGCGTCCGCCGGCGCTCGGGGCCGCGAGGCCCGCAATCCGCTTCTCCACGGCGGGGCCGGTCTCTCGTGAGCCCTACTGCGAGGGGTCGCTGGTCAGGGACGTCGTCTTCGCCGGGGGCACGCTCGAGGGTGCGATCGCGCTGGGCAACGTGGAGTACAACCGCTACACGGCGATCGGGCTCTCGCTCGTGGGTGTGGAGCGGGTCGGGGCCGCACAGGCCGAGGCGCACCGGTACTCGATCGTCTTGCCGGTCGTCGAGCCCGTCGAGGGACGCGTCGAGCCCTTCCGGATGCGTCTGCCGGAGGGGATCCAGCCCTCCTTCTCCCACGGGCGCACGTCGCTGTCGTGGTCGCTCGAGATCGAGCTCGAGGTCGCCTGGGGCCAGAACCTGACGGCGAGCGTTCCCCTGACCGTTGCGCTGCCAGAGCCGGACGAGCCGTCGAAGGTCGCCAGGCCTCAGGCGGCCGCGCACGTCATCGGATCGGAGCGGTGGCGGCGCATCTGGACACAGGAGGCGGAGCGGAGCGGCCTGACGCTGACCCGCGAGCAGCAGCTCGACGGGACGCGCGGTCCGGTCTCGATCTCCATTCGCCGAAATCATCGGGGCGCCGATGGCATTTACCTGGTCGGTCGACTCTCGTGGCCGAGCCTCGGCCTCGACCTCGTGCTCCAGAAGCGATGTCGCGCGAACCGGGCGCGCGGCCAGGTCGTCGAGGTCGGTGACGACGAGGCGGCGCGCGAGCTCCGCGTCGTCGCCCGCGAGCCGGAGCAGGTGCACCCGCTCTTGCCCGCGCGGCTCTTGCGCGTGCTCGGGCGGTTCGAGTCGGTCCTCCTGGACGACGACGGCGCGCTCCTGTCGGTCCGGGACGCGGGGCACAACCCCGTGACGCTGGGCACGTTCGTGTCCGACGTGGTGGACGTCGCCGAGAGCATGTCGAGAGCCCCGGAGAGCATCCCTCCGCCCGCGGCGCTCGCCGGGGCCGCGCCCGCATGGAGACGGTTCGCGCGGGAGCTTGGCGGGACGCTGCAGAGCTCCCGGATGTGGATCGCGGGGGGAAGCTGGGGCGGGCTGCCCGTCGCGGTCGGCACGACCTGGACGCCACGGGGCAAGCCAGAGGCGACGGTGATAGAGGTCGGGCTCGCACCGCCGCTGGACTTTCCGATCCAGCTTGCCTTCGAGACCGCCGAGCCCGAGGACGAGGGCCGGACGCTCGAGCGGATCGAGGGGCTCGAGGGCGAGGTCGCGGCGCGCATCGACCGCCGTGCGCGGGCGGCGCTCGCCAAGCTCTTCGGCCGCTCTCGCCGCGTCGAGCTGAGCTCGAGCGCGGTCAGGACCGCCGGACCGGCGCCGTGCATGGACCCGGCGCTGCTCGTCTCTCAGCTCGGCGCGAGCGTGGAGCTGGCGCGGGCGCTCCGGCGCGAGCTACCGCTCGGACCCTACCGATGACGCTGCGAACGGGTCTCGCGGTGGTGCTCGCGGCCGTCGTCACGGCGGCCACGGGATCCGCCGGCGCGCAGAGCAAGCTCGTCCTCGCCCAGCCCGTGATGCCGGAGGCGGTGCCGGTGGCGGTTCAGCGCCAGGTGGTCGTGCAGATCGCCGAGGGCCTCGTCGAGTCGGGTCTGGACGTCGGCGTCGATCCCTTCCCCGCGGGCGCCTGCGTCTCGGGGTCGTGCCTCATCGACATGGCGCGGGCGCACGGCGCTGCGGCGGTCGTCCTGACCGCGATCACCGGCGAGGGACGCAACTACCGGATCGAGATGAAGCTCGTCGACGGGCGGGACGGGCGGACCGTGGGCCGGATCCAGGCGGGCTGCGACTTCTGCGCCTATGACGAGCTGGGCAGGACGGCGCTGGGCGCCGCGCGACAGCTCGTCGCACAGCGCCCTCGCCCGCCTTCGGGGCGCCCGCCGCTGAGGCTCGTCCGGCGGGCGGAGCCGAGCGGCCCCGGCGCGATCCCCTGGATCGCCGTCGGCGGAGGCGTGGCGCTGGTCGTCGCCGGGGTCGTCCTCTTGACGATGGACGGCGACTGCTCGAGCTCGAACGCCGACGGCACCTGTCGCGACCGGACGAACCTCAAGTGGCCGGCCGCCGCAGCGCTCGGTGGCGGCGCGCTCCTGTTCGGGGCGGGTAGCGCCACGATCCTCTTCGCGCCCGCCCGTGACCCGCGAGATCCGCGCGGGCGGGTCGCAGGAGCGAGCGTGTCAGTGAGCTGGAGCTTCTGAAGCTACGGCGCGGACGTCTCGACGGCCGTGATGGTCGCCGCGTACACGGCGGCGGAGGCGAGGCCGACGAGGAACGTCGAGATCGCGGCCGGCGTGTCGGCCTCTCCTGCGATGAACGCGATGAGGAGGGTCGTGGCGATCGGTCCCCAGGTCATCAGATGCGTCCAGGGCGTCGCGTCGGTGCTCCTGAGGAGCTGATCGCGTCGGATCCCCGAGTACAGACCCGCGGCGAGCGCCGTGGTCGCGCCCGTGGCCACGGTCAACGGAGTGCTCGCGGAGCTCGACTCCGAGAGCGTCGCCGAGAGCCCTCCGACCGTGAGCGCTCCGGTGGCGCCTCCCCAGAGCGAGTGGTGCGCCACGAACGGCACGTCCGCCCGCGCGTCGGTGGCGCCCGCCACGAGGCCGGTCAGAGCGCCGACGACGACCGCTCCGCCGGCGGCGAGCAGGAAAAGGACGCCGCAGCCCCATCCCTGGCAGACGTCGCCCGTGGCGACGACCGCGACCGTGGCGGCGACGAGCACCTCGGTCGTTCCAACGAACCACATCCAGCCGGACGCCTCGTCGAAGACGCTCCCGTCGGACGCACGCGCGGCGGAGGGCGCGAGGAGCAGCGACGCGACGACCGCCAGCGCGGCGAGCCGGCGCCAGCGGGAGCGAGAGGCGATGTGCATCGTGCGAGTATCCGGCTGGCGTGAGCGAGGCGGCAACGGCATTCGAAACATCGGCTATGCTCGCCGGCTCGTGCGGTCCGTTCGCATCTGCATTCTCTCGGAGCGGCCGTTTCCCGATCCGGGAACCGACACGGAGCAGCTCGTTCGCACGGCGTCGGCGCTCCTGCACGAGGGGGCCGAGATCGAGCTGGTGATTCCCGCCGATCCCGCCCACTGGCTCGAGGGTAGGCGAGCGCGTGCCCAGCGGATCGCGCGCTACTACGGGGTCCCCGACGACTTGCCGGTCCGCGGCTTGCCGGCGTTGCCCCGGCCGGGGGGGCTCGCCGAGATGACCCGGGGCGAGCTCCTGTTCGGCTCGGCGCAGGCGGCGAGCTTCCTGGCCGCGGCGCTGGCGTGGATCGGATGGTCGCGGCCCGACGTCGTGCACGTGCGCACGCCGGCCTCGCTCGGCACGGCGATCCTGACGCGGCGCCCGGCCGTCTACGACACGTATCGCGTCGACGTGCCGGTGGCGCTGCGGCCCCTGGTGCGCCGCGCCGCCTTCGTGGTCGCTCACTCCGCTCTCGCGGCGAGCTCGATCGTCGGCGTGGGCGTCCCGGCGGAGCGCGTGCGGGTCGTCCGCAACGGCTGGGAGCCGGCGTCGATGGAGCCGCGGCTCGAGCGTGGCGAGGCGCGGGCGCTGCTGGGCCTGGGCAGCTCGCGGCTCGTCGCGCTGTACGCCGGGCACTGCCGGCCGGACAAGGGGGCGGACGAGCTCATCGAGGTCGCCGCGCTCCGGCCCGAGATCGACTTCGTCCTGGTGGGAGCCGCGCCGGACGACCTCGCTCGGCTCGCTTGGCGGAGCGCGGGCCTCCCGAACGTGAAGGTATGGCCGCGCGTGCCTCCGGGCGAGGTACCCGTGTGGCTGTACGCGGCCGATGTCCTTCTGATCCCGACGCCGCGCGCCCGGCCGGGCGATCCCGCGCCGCGCACCGTGCTGCCGATCAAGACGTACCAGTACATGGTGGCCGGACGCGCGATCCTCGCGCCGCGCACCGCCGATATCGAGGAGGTGCTGGAGGATGGGCACACGGCGTGTCTGTTCTCGCCGCTGGATGCGGGGGACGCGGCGCGACGGCTGGGCGAGCTCGGCTCCTCGCCGGAGCTGCGAGCTCGCATCGCGCGGGCGGCGCTCGAGGAGTCGCAGGCGCACACGTTCAGGGAGAGGGCGCGGCGGCTGATCGAGATCTACCGGGCCAGCGCCGTCGCGCACTGAGCGCGAGCGCCGGGCCGACGGCGGGCGATCGAAACGCGCGGTTACCCCTGGAACGCCATTCTTATCAGCCACTTACAGACCGGGTGCGTGTCCCCCTCCGGATCCCCTCCGGACTCTAGTCCGGAGGAGGCCGATCGCGATGGGGAGGGTGGCGGCGGCGAGGCCGAGGAAGGTGTCCTGCAGCCACGGACCGGACCCGCGCTCCGACAGCCAGCGACCGGCGGCGGCGCCGGCGAGGCCGAGGGCCATGGATGCGAGGGCGCGGCGACGGGGTGGGGGCCTGCCGGCGAGAGCCACGATGATTGTCGGGGTCAGCGCCGCGCCGACGACGGCGCCGGCGAACGTCGTCAGGCCGATGATCCCGCCTAGCTGGCGCAGGGAGACGGCGAGGGCAGCCGTCGCGAACGCTCCGAGGAGCGCCCTCGTCCGAGCGGTCGACACGGTGGCGCGCAGGGTCGGAGCGACGAGGTGCTTCTCGGCGCAGGCGGCCATCACGAGGAGCGCGGAGTCCAGCGAAGACATGGAGGCCGCCAGAACGGCGATCAGGTAGACCGGAGCGAGCCACGCGGGGAGCAGGCCCGGGTCGGAGACGAGCCGCGGCACGAGCTCCTCGAGCTGTGGGACGGAGGGCACGACCCGCCGGGCGAGCCAGCCGATCGGGAACAGGCAAGCGTAGACGGCGGCCAGGAGGATCGGGCCGAGGACGCGGAAGCGGGACGCCGCGCGCTCGTTGGGCATCGCGTAGAACACCATCACTTGCTTCGGATCGGTCAGGAGCTTGAGCCCGCCTCCGAGGCCCACGGCGAGGACCAGCCCGATGGGCGCGGGCCTGAGCGGAGTCGTCGCGGGCTGGCCCGAGGCGAAGGCGAGCGCGATGAAGAGGCCAGCGGCTCCGACGAAGAGCACGAACGCCTGCAGGACGTCGGTGGACACGTCCGCCCAGAAGCCGCCGGCCACGCAGTAGGCGACCGTCACGGCCCAGACGGCGAGCAGAGCCGCGGGGTAGGAGACCTCCAGCGAGGTCTGGACGACGAGCGCAGTCCCGCGCATCACTGCGAGCACATAGAAGAACGTCCCGAGGAGCACCACGCCGGCGGCGACGAGGGAAGCCCCGCGGCCCCAGTGGTGCTCGTAGAAGTCGGGGAGCGTCGTGGCGCCGGTCGCCGACGCGAAGCGCGCGAAGCGCGGAGCGAGCCACCACCAGCTCCACGCGCAGCAGACGACCATCGTCACCGCCACCCAGGACCATACGAGCCCGACCTCGTAGCTCTTCGACGCGTGCCCCACGAGCGAGTTCGAGCTCACGAAGTTCGCGAAGAAGCTCACGGCGAGCATCCACGCAGGGATCCGCCCGCCGCCGATCACGTAGTCGGCGAACCCCCCGCCGCGCCGGCGAAGCCACAGACCAACTCCGAGGAGCGAGGCCGTGTAGCCGACGAGCGTGAGGATGGTGACGGCGCGCGTGCTCACGGCCGAGTGCTGGCGCTCAGCTCCCGAGCAGCGATCTGCCGGTCATCTCGGGGGGCTGTGGGAGCTTCATCATCTCGAGGAGCGTCGGGGCGACGTCGCAGAGCATCCCGCCGGGGCGGAGCGACGCGCCGAGGCGGGTCTCGTCGACGAGGATCAGCGGCACGGGGTTCGTCGTGTGGGCGGTGTGGGGCTGACCGGTCGCCGGGTCCCTCATCGTCTCGCAGTTGCCGTGATCCGCCGTGATGACGAGCGCGCCTCCTCGGCTCAGCGTGGCGTCGACGATCTGCCCGACACCCGCGTCGACGGCTCGGACGGCCGCGATCGCCGGCTCGAGCATCCCCGTGTGCCCGACCATGTCGGGGTTCGCGAAGTTGACGAGGACGAAGTCGTACTTGCCGGTCTCGATGCGGCCGACGACGGCCTGCGTCACGGCCGGCGCGCTCATCTCGGGCTTCTGGTCGTACGTCGCGACCTCCTTCGGCGAGGCGCAGAGCACGCGGTCCTCGCCGGGGAAGACCGTCTCCTCTCCGCCGTTGAAGAAATACGTGACGTGCGCGTACTTCTCGGTCTCCGCGCAGCGGAGCTGCGTCAGCCCTTGCTCGGCGAGCACCTCGGCGAAGATCCGCTTCAGGGTCGGCTTCGGGAAGGCCACGGGCAGGCCGAGGCTCGCGTCGTAGAGCGTCATGCAGACGTAGCGGGAGAAGCGCACGACTCGCTTGCGCTCGAACGACGAGAAGGGGCTCGTCGCGAGGGCCCGCGAGATCTCCCGCGCCCGATCGGCGCGGAAGTTGAAGAAGACGGCCGCGTCGCCGTCCCGCATGCCCGCGTAGTCGCCGACGATGCGGGGCGAGACGAACTCGTCGTTCTCGCCGGCGGCGTGGGCGTCCTCGAGCGCCGCGCGAGCGGCCGGCAGGCGCGGCGCCTGGGCGTCGACGATCGCATCGTAGGCGCGCAGGACGCGATCCCAGCGGTTGTCGCGGTCCATCGCCCAGTAGCGGCCGCAGAGGAGCGCAATGCTGCCGGCGCCGGCGAGCTTGCCCTCGAGCTCGTCGATGAACGCGGCGGCGGAGCGGGGCGGAGTGTCGCGGCCATCGAGGATCGCGTGGACGCGGACCGGGACGCCCGCGCGGCGAGCCATCTCGACGAGCGCGAACAGGTGGCCCATCGACGAGTGCACGCCGCCCGGCGAGACGAGACCCAGGAGGTGCAGTGCTCCGCCCGAGGCGCTCGCGCTTTCGATCGCCCCGCGGAGCTCGGCGTTGTCGAAGAACGCACCCGAGGAGACGGCATCGTCGATCCGCGTGATGTCCATCTTCGCGATGCGGCCGGCGCCCAGGATCATGTGACCGACCTCGCTGTTGCCCATCTGGCCAACGGGCAGGCCCGCGGCGGCGCCGGACGCCTCGAGGGTGGTCCTCGCGTAGCGAGAGTACAGGCGCGCGAGGGTGGGTCCGCGCGCGAGCCGGACGGCGTTGTCCTCCTCTTCGGCGCGCTCGCCGAAGCCGTCGAGGACGATGAGCACGACAGGTCGCGGTCTGGTCGGTTCGGTCATGTCAGTCGTGTGCCTCGCCGTCCGCCGCCTGCGGCGTGGTCGCCGCGGTCGGCTCGGGCTGCTCTGGCTCTGCGCCGAGATCGTCCTCCTCGCCATCATCGATGCGAGCGGGACGGGTCCGGCAGCGGATCGCCCGCGGGATTCCGTGCTCGGCCCTCAGGCGGTCCACCGTGACGTGCCGGCCGTCGCGGTGAAGGCCCCACGGTCGGAAGAGCGGCAACGGATCGCAGTACTCGCCGCCGTTCGTGATCCACATGAAGTGGACGTGCGGGCCGCGAGCCCTGCCCGTCGCGCCCACGCGCGCGATCCGCTCTCCGCGCCGGACGGGCTGGCCGGCGACCACCGACATGGACGAGTTGTGCCCGTAGGCGGTCACCCAGCCGCCAGGGTGCAGGAGGAGGACGAGGTTGCCATATCCACTGATCGCCGAGCCGGCGTACGCGACGACGCCGCGGTCGGCCGCGAGGACGTCCCAGCCCATGTCTCCCATGATGTCGATCGCGAGGTGCCCGCCGTGCGTGCCGGAGCCGAAGCCGCGCACGAACCAGCCCCGCCTGATCGGCCAGCGGAAGGTCCGCGGCGGGCGCCCCGGGCCGGCCAGCCGGATCCAGGCGGGCTCGAGCGCGCCGGCGAGGAGCGCCGAGGCCGCCCTCGTCGTCCCGAGGCCGAGGCGCTCCGCGCGCGAGACCCAGCGACGCTGCGCCTTTCCGAGCGGCCTCGCTCGTGGCTCGGGTCGGCCGGCCGGCGCCCGAGCGTCGGCAGGCAGCGCGATCTCCATCCCGGCTCGGAGCTCCCGCTCGTCGATCCCCGGGTTCACCCTCACGAGCGCGTGCGCGCCCACACCGTGCCGTGCCGCGATCGAGGTGAACGTATCACCATCCTCGATCGTGTAGCGCCCGAGCGGGCGCTGCTGCGGCGCGGCGGCGCGCGCGCCCGGGATCCGCAGCGTCCTTCCCGGCTGCAGGGCATCCGTTCGCAACGCGTTCGCCGACCTGATCGTGGAGACCGGAACGTCGAACCGGTGAGCGATCTCCCACAACGTGTCGCCCGCGGCGACCTCGTAGCGGATCTCCGCCCGGTCCTGCGCGAAGAGGCGAACCGGCGCCACGAAGGCGAGCACGAGAGCGACCAGGAAGCTCCGCAAGGTCGAGCCAGGATAGTCCGAGCCACGGCGGACGTGGCACGGTTTCTATCGGAGCTACCGCGAGCCCACTGTCCACGGCCGTGCTTTTTGGAGCACGGGGGGTTCCGGATCGCGGGCCCCAAGGCCCCATCGTCCGTGCAAAAGCTCGGGAAATCATGGAGGGATTCTACCGGCACGAGGCTCGCACGCCCCGTGAGGGGTTGGGTCGACGTGTCTCCACCGCATCGCTTCTGACCGCGCTCTTGGCGGGGTGCGGGATGGCGACCTTGCAGGGATCCGACGAGGGGAACGACCCCATTCAGACAGACGACCCCGAGGTGGATCCGCCTGCCGGTCCCTCGGGCAACGACGCCGAGACCCCGGCCGAAGAGCCCGAGGAGCCGCTACCGGCGACGCCCGAGGGTCCGGTCGGGGCGTGCTGGGGAGCCGAGCACTTCGATGACGGCTGCAGCCTCGAGCGGGCGGCGGCGAGGTACGAGTCGGCGCTCTTCCCTGGTGAAGACGTGGCCGTGCTCGTCTCGACGAGCGCAGTCGCCGGAGCCGTGTACGTCATCTGGGCTCCGGCCGGGATCGACTCTGCCGTGGGGCTGACGGAGGCCGTGGTCTTCGACGATCCGGGCGCCGAGGGCCACGGCCAGCTCGGATCGACGAGCCTGGCGCTTCCGTCGGCCTTCGACGCGACTGCGCTCGAGGTCGTGCACGCCAACCGCGCGAGCACGGCGGCGAGCTGGCGCGGCGCATGGCAGGACGGGCCCACGGGTGTCATCTCACCGTTCGCGAGCGCGTATTACGAGAACGGCGAGACCGAATGGGAGTGGCGCGCGTCGCCGAGCGGCGAGGGCGTCCAGGCGACGCTCTCGGTGAGCGAGGGCGGCGGCGAGGAGGTGCGCCAGGTCCTGGTGGACGGGACCGGCCAGGTCTCGTACCGCTACGAGCACCTCGACGCGGGCGCCGCCGTCGAGGAGTGGACCAGCGCCGACGGCCAGTCGTGGCAGAAGGACGCCGGCGACCAGCTCGACCTGCAGGTCACGAGCGAGCTTCTGGCCTGGGACCTGCCTCTTGCGCCTGACTTCGCCGAGGAAGGCACGCTCCTGAGGGGCCGGCACGGGCGGTGGGGACCCGAGATGGGCTGGCTCGAGGGCGACTTCGCCGGGCTGACGGCGCTCCTCGCCGCGAACACCATCGTGCTCTCGGACTTCTGGGTGGACGTCGAGGACGCGTCGGTCGCGGCGCTGTCGCTGATCGCCTGGGACGGCGAGCAGATGCAGGAATGGACCACGAGCGACGGATTCGTCGAGGAAGGCGTGGAGCTCCCGAGGTCGTACCAGGGACCTCGCAGCTCCCGGATCGACGTCATCGTCGGCGAGCGGGAAGCCGTCGGGGTAGAGGTAGTGAGCGAGGAAGGCGAGGTCCGGCTGGTGGCGGAGGACCTCCTCCCCGTGGACGAGATCGGCGGGAACGCCTGGCGGTTCGAGATCGTGTTCGAAACGGCCTTCGCCCTGGCGACCGGCGAGGCCGCGGTCGAACGGACGACCCTCGCAGGGGACTGCAGCCGGCGCATCACCTACGACTTCGGCACGACCTGGGCCGCTCAGGCTTGCGGGCTTTGACGCGAGCGCCGCGTCGCGGCAGGATACGGACCGTATCAGCGGAGGATTGCTCGCGATGCGACTCTGTGCCCTGGCTCTCGCCACCACCCTGCTTCGGGTTTGCGGGAGCGCCGCTCCGGAAACGCCGGCCCCGGCCGGTCCTGGCTCGATCGGCTCGCCGGCGATCGCGCAACCACCGGCGCCTCTGCCGGGTCCGGGCTCGGTGCCGCCGAACCTGATCCAGCCGTTCGCACCGGGAGCAGAGCTCCCTCCCTCGACGGACAGCCCGGCACCTGCGGCGGTCACGTCCGTGACCGAGGGGCCTCACGGTGGGACGCTCGTGACCACGGCCGCGGCGCGCTTCGAGATCGCGGCGACGGACGACGGCCTGCTCACGGTCTGGGTGACCGACTCGAATGCGGCGGACGTTCCGACCTCGCGGGTTGCGCTGCCGATACTGCGGTTCGACCTCCCCGAGGGCCAGAAGATCGTCGTCCTGAGACCCGTGGAGGGCACCTTCGAGGGGACGATCGAAGCGCGACCGGGCCCCGCGGCCGTGGTGAGCTTCGACGCCGCGGTGGATGGAGTGGTCCTCGCGGGGATCACGGCGACGATGGGACCACCTTCGACCGCCGGCGACGCGACGCCGGTCGCCGCCGAGGCGCCCGCCGCGGCGGAGCCGCCCGCGGAGGAGGCGCCAGCACCCGTGCCCGTCGCCGAGGCGCCCGCCCCGGCGGAGGCGCCGCCGCGCGCCGTCACCAAGGCGCCGCCGTCGGGTTGGCGCCCCGGGAAGAGAGGCCCGCAGGCCCAGACGTTCGCTCCGTCGCCGCTTGCTCCGTCGCCTCCGGTGCGGGGCAACGTCGTCACGGGAACGCGTCCCTAGCCCGACTTTC
>JACPQR010000004.1 GCA_016190375.1 Deltaproteobacteria bacterium | reverse complement strand
GGGCATTTCCGCCTACAAGCGCCTCGACGTCATCGTCGAGGACCACAAGGGCGAGCACTACCCCTCCCGCCTCCAGGCCGAGCAAGCCCTCCGCCAGTCCCAGCCGCTCTCGATCGAAGCGGACTGAGCGCTGCGGTCCCTCGACGGCTGCCTGCCTTTGCCAGCACATCTGGCCCTTGGGTGACGACGCTTTCCGCGTGGACGTAACAGCTCTCCCCTACGACGAGTAGGCCAAGGAAGGTCCACGCCAGTCGCGCCGTGATGCTTTGGGAAACGCACGACTGCGGCTAAGCTCAGACCGTCGTGCGCAGACGAGGTGACGATCTCTCCCATGACCTACCGGACGAGGAGAAGGACGAGCTGGAGGCGGCGCTGCGTGGCGAAGCCGAGCGTTTGCGAGCGCGTGGCGACGATCGCAAGCGGACGAGGAAGATCCATCGCGCCAACGAGATCTCACGACGGAAGTCGCGCCGGGCGCATCAGGGAAGGAACTAGGTCGTGAAACCGACCGTGGTCATTCCTCGGCGGCTCCGGCTCGAGCACCGGTATCAGGCGATCCTGCGACAGGACTGGACCGAGCGAACGCTCCCTGTTGCGCTGGACTTGCTCGAGGAGCTGCTTCTCCCGGACGTTCGCCTTGCCGCCCCCGGAGCCCGGGGGAAGGCCCGTTCCAGCAGCGCGACCCGGTACGATATTCCGGCGACCGCAACTGAGGACCTGCGCGAGTTCCTCGAGGGGCTCGACAGCGGGTTCGGTCCGAAGGTCCCGAGCTCGATCCCGCCTCCACGTGCAGGGAAGACGAAGCTGTCGCTGCTGGCGCGACGCACGCTGGTTCTTCTGACGATCCAGCGCGCCTTCATGCTCGAGGGAGAGTCGGGTCTCTTCCGCGACACGCAGAGCGTCGCCTTCCTTTGTGCCGTGGAGTTCCTCCTCGCGGAGCTCCGGAGCCACGGCCTGCGAGAGGAGCACGACCTGCTGGTGAATGCTCTCTTCGCGCACACATCCCTCGCCTGGACTGACCAGCCCGCGCAGGCTTGCTATCTGAGGAGCGCAGTCGCGTCCCATCTTGGCCAGACCGAGGTCTCGGCTCACTTGCTCTACCTTGCCTTCTCTCTCACGCCGCCGACCGACCACGACTACGTCACGAAGGCCCAGGCGTATTGGTCGATGCTCCTGGACGCCGGCAATCGCGAGGGCGCCCGCGGCTTCATCATGGCCGTCCACCGCGCGGCTCCTGCCCAGCATCTCCCGGAGATCGAGGCGTTGATCTCCGCGACGTTTCTCCAAGGAGAGCCGCGCCAGGCGACCGCGACTCGGCGCCACTGACCTCGACCCGCCGACGGCCGAGGTCGCGATCGGCGTCAATCCAGGCACGTCACGAACTGCTCGACCGTCATCCCAGCCAGGCGAACCAGCTTCCGCAGGGTCCCAGGTGCCAGCTCGCGATGATCGGGGACCGATAGAGATGCAATCGACCCTTTCCTGGTGAGAATCACGTGGCTTCCCCTCTGCCGCTGCACGACCCAGCCTGCGCGGCAGAAGCATCGACGGCGCGCTTCCCGGAGCAGACTGGCAGCTCAGCCAACCGCGACCTCGACCTCGACCGTACGGACCGTGAGTGGCAGTCCTTGCTCGGCACGAACCTCGAGGCAGGCGATGATGGCTTCCCGGATGTTCTCGAGCGCCTCCTCCTCACTCCGGCCCTGGCTCACGCAGCCTGGGATCGCCGGGCACTCGGCCACCACCATGCCGGACTCGTCGCGCTCCAGGACCACGTGTAGCTTCATGTCGATGAGGCTACCGCGCGTGCGCGACACGGTCCAGGGACTGCAGGACAGAGCCGTGAGTTGACACCCCGCTCCTGCGGTCCGTAAGATCGCGCCCTAACGTGTTCCAGATACCGCGCCCGGTCAGGGCGCCTTCCTTGCACGTCCCCAACCCCGCGGTGGACGTGCCCGTGGGTTTGAGCGTGGTCGGGATTGGGAACTCCGTTTTGGCTGGGGGGACTGAGGAGAGAGATGATCGGGCTTCTTCTCGAGGGCGGGCCGTTCATGTTCGGGACGCTCGGGGTATCGCTCGTGTGCGTCGCGATCTTCATCTGGCGCGTCATCTACTTCTTCGGCAGGTCGAGCACCTCGCGGGCGATGCTCTCCCAGGTCGTGGGGTTCGCCGAGACGAAGAACTACGCCAACGCCGTGCAGCTCTGCAGCGCGAAGTCGACCCCGCTGGCGAAGATCCTCAAGGCGGCGCTGCTCAGGTCCAACCGCACCGAGAAGGAGATCCGGCGGGCGGTCGAGTCGACTGCGCTCGAGGAGGTGCCCAAGGTCCGTGCGGGGACCGTCTTCCTGCCTCAGCTCTCGAACCTCGCGACGCTCCTCGGGCTCATCGGCACGATCCACGGCCTCATCATCGCGTTCCGCGCTGCCGGGCAGGAGAGCGCAGCCGCGAGGCAGCAGATGCTGTCTCAGGGGATCGCGATCGCGTTCTACAACACGTTCTTCGGGCTCATCGTCGCGACCATCGCCATCGTCTTCTACCTGATCCTCCTCGGCCGGATGAACGCCACGATCGCCTTCATGGAGCAGGCGGCTGCGACCGTCGTGGACGCGATCCTCTGGCACCGCGACGGGGGAGGGCACTCCGCCTAGCCGGCGGTAGGGCGGATGGCGTTCGGGCAACCGAAGCAGGGCATGGGGAGCGGGCTCTTCGGCAAGGAGTCCGCGCTGAACGCCGAGGTCTACCTGAACCTCACGCCGCTGATGGACGTGATGTCCAACATCCTCTTCTTCCTCCTCGCGACCTTCGGCGCCTCCGTGATCGCGATCCTGCCGACCACCGTGCCCGTTCGCTCCGACGACTCGTCGGTGGACTCGGCGCTCGATCGCGTGACCGTCACCCTCCGCGCGGACGCCGAGGCGCTCACGATAAGCTGCGAGAGCGGGACTCTCACGGACGAGCAGCTCGCCACCTACCGAGCGCGGCTCGCGAAGCGCGGCGGCCAGTACGACCACGAGGCGCTGACCGCGGCGCTCAAGAGGATCAAGGAGCGCTTCCCGGGATCGAAGACGCTCGTCCTCGTTCCGGACGACGACCTGCTCTACGAGGTCCTGGTCAAGCTGATGGACGCCTCCCGCGAGACCAGGCTCCCCGAGGGCGGTCGCATGGAGCTGTTCCCCGAGGTCGTCATGTCGGGCATCGCCCCCGCGCTGCCGGGCGCGCCGCCCGCGCCGACCGCGACGACCGCGCCGGAGGCGGCCGCGCCGGTCGCGCCCGGCCCGGCCCCCGCGCCGGTCGCCCCAGCGCCCGGCCCGGCCCCCGCGCCGGTCGCCCCAGCGCCCGTCCCGCCTGGAGCACCCTGAGATGGCGGGCGGCGGCGGCGAAGGCGAGTTCGACGTCAACATCAACCTGACGGCGCTGCTCGACGTCCTGACCAATCTGCTGTTCTTCCTGATGTTCAGCTTCGCGGCCCAGCAGGTGAACATGGAGCTCGAGGGCGGGATCCAGCTCCCGACCTCGACGTCGGATCTTCCGCCCAAGAAAGCGATCCAGGTGATGGTCGGCCAGCGCGACCTGCGGGTCGAGAACAACATGGTCGCGCCCGTCTCGGCCGGCACCATCCCGGGAACAGGCGACCCGTCCACGAGGATCGAGCCCCTGTATCAGCGCCTCGTGACGCTCCGGGACCAGCGCGTCGCCGTCGCGCGCGACGCCCCCGACGTCCTGTTCGTCCTCGCCGACAAGGCAACGCCCTACGCGCTCCTGCGGCGCGTGCTCAAGACCGGCGCCGAGGCGGGCTTCCCGAAGTTCCGGATGGCGGTGCTGCGCGAGTAGCTCGGACCGAGTGCGCTTTTCGCCATTCGAGGCGGTTCCAGCTATGCTGGCGCCGCGATGACTGACCGGCTTCCCGACGTCGACGTGCTGCTCGACCGCCACCGTGACAGGTTTCGTCGCCTTCTCCAGGCAATCGTGGCCGAGGAGGCTGGCGAGGACCCGTTCGCCATTCCGCTCGAGCGCTTCCGCTCCGCGTCGGCCGACGAGAAGGCGGAGCTCGTCAGGCGTGCCGCGATCATCGCGCGTGATCGAGTGGACCGGGAGCTGCGGTCACGAGGGGCGGCCTGGGTCGTCGTGGCGGGTGATGATGTAGTGGCGTCATCGCCAGATCCCGAGACCGTACCAGCGCCCGAGGACGTCCTGAGACTCGGGGAGCCGCTCGGACTGGTCGCCTACCTGTTCGAAGCTCCACTGATCGAGGAGGTCGGACCGGGTGTCGCTGCGTGGGCGCGGCTGACTGGTGCGGACCGCTATCCGACGATCACGCTGGTCGTTCACGATGAGCAGGTTCGCACGGTCGTCGCCGACCTCGACACGGGCGCGCACGCGACGCTGATCGACGATCGGCTCGCGTCTGCTCCGACCGCTACCTGGTTCGCCGGACGACATCTCGGCGACCAGTTCCTGTGGGCACCGATCCTGCTCGACATCGAGGTCCCGACGACAGGTGGCGCGCCAATTCGAAAGGCCATGGCCGTTCGACAGGTTCGCGACTGGGCGCTCTCCCCATTTGTTCGTATCAATGGCGCGAGACGAGCGCTGGCGGGTCGCGACCTCCTGCGCGCCATGGGTCTGCGAGTCGAGCTGCGATCGGCCGATTCCGAGACTCGCGTGCTGGGTACGGACTGACGGACGTTTTTTCAGCGGGTGTCGCCCTCGGCCGGCTCGAGCATCGCGCTCACCACCCGCCGCTCGCCGCGCGAGAGCGTGACGGTCACGACGCGCCTCATGCGCAGCTCCGGGTTCTCGAAGCGGAACGTGTGAGTGCCCGCGGGCAGCTCGACGTTGCGCAGCGGCGTGTGGCCCGACAGCCTGCGGCCGTCGACGCTCACGATGCTCCAGGGCATGGAGTTGATCGTGATGACCGCCGGTTCCGCGGGGGACCTGCCGATGCGTCTGGCGTGGCTGGCCGGAGGAGTGGGCGGCTGCTCGGGAGCCGGTACCTGCGCAGGAGCTGCGACGCCGAGCGATGGTGCGCCCCGAGCTGCCGGCGGCTGGCGCTCGGCCGCGGCCCGCGGGCCCGTGCCGACCGCGGTGGCCGCTGGGTGCTCCTGGCCGGCTCCTCGTGGCGACCGGGGTGCAGGCCGAAGCCAGAGCCAGCCTACCAGTCCAACCGCGACCACGAGGGCGGCGATCGCCAGGATCGGGCCGATGCCCGAGGCGGTCCGATGGCCGCGCGCCACGGGCATCTCGGGAACGGGCAGGACGCTCCTCGGGACGTCCTCGAGCGGGTCGCGAGCGGGCAGAGGGCGCGCCGCCGCGAGGGGCACGGTGGGCTCGCTCAGCGCCGCGGCCTTGCTCGAGCCGCTCGCCGACTCCGGGCCGAGGAGCTCCTGAACCAGAGCGGCGAGGTCCTCGGTGCGGAACCCCGGCGCCACGGCATCCCGGGAGCGCTCGAGCAGGCGGCGTGCCTCCTCGGCCGAGGACGGTCTGGATGCAAGGTCGCCGGCGAGGAGGGCGGCGATCGCGGCGTCGACCTCCGGGGGCAGCGTTGCCCGCAGCTCGCGCACCGACGGAGTCGGACCTCGTCGGACGGCCTCGAGGACCTCCTCGTCGGCGACGCCGGGGAACGGCGGGCGCAGCGCCAGGAGCGTGAAGAGGACGGCACCGAGGGCGTACAGATCCGCGGCGGGGCTCGCCGCCGAGCCGTCGAAGAGCTCCGGAGCCACGTACTGCGCCTGTCCCCAGATCACGCCGTGCCCGGGGTCGCGGCCCAGGGCGTGCGCGATCCCGAAGTCCGTCAGCTTCACCTGGCCGTCGCGGGCGACCAGCACGTTGCCGGGGTTCACGTCGCGGTGCACGAGCGGCATCCGGCCGAGCTCGGGGTGCACGAACGTGTGGGCGTACTGAAGCGCACGCGCGACCTCGATCCCGATCGTCAGCGCAGCGCCCACCTGAATCACGAGGCCGAGCCGCTTCGCGCTCTGGACGAGCTGGCGCACCGAGGCGCCCCTCACGTACTCCATCACGATGAAGTACCGGCCGTCGGCCTTGCCGAACTCGAAGGCCGACGTGATGTTGCCGTGCGAGAGCGCGAGCGCCAGCTTCGCCTCGTCGAGGAAACGCACGGACGCCTTGGGGTCGTCGCTCACGCTCTGCGCGGCGAGCTTCACGACGAGCGGTCGCTCGGGCCCGATCGCGTCCGCGATGCGAGCCCGGTACACCTCGGACATGCCACCACCGAGCGCCTCCACGAGCTCGTATCGGCCGAGACTTCGCGGTAGTCGGCGCGGCGCGGCCGGGGCGGCCCTCGGGAGGGCAGACTCCATCGAGATCGCTATGGTACCATCACCCGGCTGCTGAATTTCCGTGGGAATGGGCAACCTCCAGCCGAAGTACCGCCTTGCCGTCCTCACGCTCGGCCTGGGGGCCTCCTGTACCGAAGCCGACCTGTACCGCGGCGGCACCGAGGCCGGGGGACCCGACAGGCTCACGCTCGATGGGCGGGTCTGCACCGATGAGCCGAGCGAGGCGCGATTCCCGACGCGCGTCGCGCTCCTGGTCGACAGGGCGGCGACGCCACTGGCGAACTGGGACGTCGAGCAGACGAGGCTCTGGGTCGACGGCGTGGCGGATCTGATCGAGGTCGGCCGCTCGGCGCCGGAGCTGAGCTTCGCGCTCGTTGCCGTCGACGGGAGCCCCCAGCTCCTGTCGGGCCCCGAGTTCACGCGCGATCCGGTCACCCTCGACAACGCCGTCGCGCTGCTACGCCAGCTAGAGGCGCCCGTCGGAACGGGCCAGGCCAGGGACATCCGGGCGGCGATCTCCCTGGTCAAGAGCCTCATCGAGGGGGACGCAACGGCGATGAGCCCGGGCGAGCTCGCCCGGATCCAGTACCTCGTCATCCTCGTCTCGGCGGGAATGCCCGAGCCCCCGATCCGCGACTGCGTCTGCGCCGACCAGCTCCGCTTCCCGGACTGCTGCTTCGACGAGGCCGGCTGCAGGGACGGTGGAGGCATCCTCCTCGACCAGCCCACGTGCCAGCGGGAGACGCTCGTCGACGACGTGGACGCGCTGCAGGCGGCGATCGAAGCCGCGGGCGCGACCTCGCTGAGGTTCCACACCTTCCAGCTCCTCGCCGATCCCGATCCGGCTGCGACTCAGGCGCTGCACGACCTCTTGACGCAGATGGCCTTCGCCGGGAACGGCGCGTTCGGCGACTTCGCGACGCCCGAGACGGTGACCTTCCTCGGGCTCGACCTGCTCGCGTCGGCGGGCTCGCTCGACGTCAAGGGCATCGTCGTCTCGAACGTGAACGCTCTGCCCACCGTGGACGGGATCGCCGTCGACAGCGACGGAGACGGGCTGGCGGACGACGTCGAGGCCACGGACTGCACCGACCCGACGATGGCCGACACCGACGGAGACGGGCTGACGGACCTCGTCGACCGGCTCCTGGGCTTCGACCCCTGCTTCGCGGAGGACGCTTCCGAGAGGCCCACCTGTGCGGACGTAGGGCCGCTCGACGACTCGGACTTCGATGGCCTCAGGGACTGCGAGGAGCTCCTCATCGGCACGGAGTACACCCTGGTCGACTCGGACGGCGACGTCCTTCCCGACCGGATGGAGGTCGTCGCCTCGACGCGCTTCCTCGAGCCGGACGCGCTGCTCGACGACGACGGCGATGGCGTCCCGAACGGCGAGGAGGTCCGCAACCACACGGATCCGGGATCGAGCGACGCCGGCCGCCACCTCGGGGAGGCGTACCGCTACGAGCTCGTCAACGAGGGCCTGCAGCGGATCCTCGCGGCGCAACAGCCGAGCCAGATCACCGGCGTCGAGATCGACGACGTCTCGGCGGGCACCACGGCGGGCCTCGGCATGCTCCAGGTGACGGTGCAGCCCGGCCCGCCCGAACAGTGGCTGCTCTCGTGGAGGGATCCGCTCGACAACCAGTTCGGGCCCGCAGTGAACGTCTCCGGCGGCGGGCAGTTCACGGTCCTGTCTGCCTCGGCGGTGGACCCGACCGCGCCCCAGGATCACTCGATCGACGTCACCGTCGACGAGAACATCTTGCCGACCCCGAGCGCGGTGGAGGGGACCGGCGGCATCATCAACGAGGCCATCCTCGTGCGCGCCGCCGAGCGGCGGTGCCTGCGCTACCAGGTCCGCAACGTCCGGCTGGTCGCCACGCAGGCCGCGAACTTCGGCGACCCGGGCGACAACTCCGTGTTCGTGTACTTCGCCGAATCACCCCGAGGGCGACTGGAGGCGCCCGGTCTCTTCCGCATCGTCAACATCCCGGTGAGCTTCATTCCTCCGTCCACCCGGATCCCAGATGATCCCATCATCACGATCGGCGATGACGAGTTCGTGCGCGCGGGCTTCTAGTTTCCTCCTGCTCGCCCTCTTCGGGTGCGGGGGAGACGACGAGGGCAACGGCGAGGCCTCCGCGTGCGGATTGGAAGAGATCCTCGAGGGAACCGAGTTCGAGGACGTCGGCAAGCTCGCGTCGATCTCGGTCCACGAGGACGCGGATGCCTGCGGGGGCAACGACCGCTGCGCGACCGGGAAGTTCATCGACTTCACCGACTTCGACGGCGCCGATCCGCCCGCGCTGGTCTGGGACGGAGTATGTGCCGGCGTGAACGGCTTGCCGGTCGAGGGAGAGAACGACCCGGTCCCGCTCGACACGCCAGAGGTCGACCTCGTCATCGACGGCGAGATCGTTCCCGTGCCGCAAGCGGGGCAGGGGAAGGTGATCGCTCCGACCCTCGAGCCGTTCGTCGACGGAGGGGATATGAGCCTCGAGGTACGGGGTGGCGACGGGGAGGCGGATTTTCCGAGCTTCACGGCCGAGCTCTCGGTGCCTCGGGCGCCGGCGGTCACCGGGCTCGCGATGAGCGGGGGAGCCTTCGTAGTACGCTGGGAGCCCGCGAGCGCGGACGCCGTCATGATCGAAGTCAACATCGTGGAGGCCCCGGACGGCTACCAGCCCGTCCGTTGCGTGGTGAAGGACGACGGCTGTCTCACGGTCCCGAGCGGCGCAATCCTCTGGGTCACGCAGAGCACCAATGCCCTGCCCCTCGACGTCGAGGTGACCACTCAGGTCTGGGCCGAGTGGCTCGGCACGGCGGACACTCCCGAGATAGGCTTCTTCGAGGTGAAGAGGACAACCACGGAGCGGTTCGAGCCGTGAGGCGAGGACGCAAATGGTGACGAGAGCAATCGCCATCGTCGGATCGTGCTGGTTCCTGGTCGCGGCCTCCGGCGCTTGGGCGTCGGATCCTCCCCGCGCCCGAAATTCCGGGGCGCCCACCGTGCGAAGCGTCGATGGGGAGGCCGACCGGCTCGCGCAGCGCCGGCGGCGCCCCCGGCGCCCGCCCCGCGAAGCGGACACGGCCGAGAACCCGTACGCCGATCCCGGCGATCGCCGCCGCCGTCGAGGCGACCGAGCCGAGCGCGAAAGCGGGGGCGAGCCGACGCCGTCGAAGGTCCGCTCCGAGGATCCGCGAACGTCCGGCGAGAACGGCGGGCGCGCCACGGAGGCGAGCGGCCGCGGCGCGACCGCCTCGGGCGCCGGCTCGGCGGACGGAAGCATGCAGCGCTCCGACCGGCTCGACTTCGACGAGAGGCTGATCCAGGGCCAGACCGCGCGGTCGGGCGCCGTCTACCTCTTCAGCCGTCCGCCGCGCGACCTGCCGGAGCTCGTCAAGCTGCGCAAGTCGTTCAGGCCGGAGATCAGCCGCACGGTGCTGGGGCGGGAGCCCGCCGGTCGCTGACATGAGCGGCCCCAACCCCAGCGCTGCGGGCGCGGTCATCGAGATCCTGATCTTCCGGGGCGACAAGCTCCTCGGGAAGCGCGACTTCCAGGGAACCCTCGTCACGATCGGCGGCGCCGCCGGCAGCTCGCTGAGGTTCGTGGGCATCCCGGGAATCGCGGACTCGCACGCTCTGGTGTGGGCGGAGAACGGCGCCCTGACCGTGGTCTCGTCCTCGGGGGCTCCGCTCCAGCTCAACGGATCCCCGACGGCCATGGCCAGACCGAAGCCCACCGACTTCGTCGGCATCGGCCCTTTGCGGCTGCAGATGCGGCTCCTCGGCGGCGCCTCCGCGTCGGTGCAGGCCTCCCCCTCCGCCCCGGCGCCTTCGCCGCCGCGTGCGCCCTCGGCTCCGCCTCGCGGTCCGGCCCCGGCGCCGGTCGTTTCCCGACCGATGGCACCGCAGGTCGCGGCCCCGGTCGCCGCCCCTCCTCGCCCGGCAGCGGCGCCGGTCTCCCCGCCTGGGCGCCCGTTGGCTTCGCCGCCTGCCGGACCACGGGCCGCCGCGTCGGCGCCACCCGCGATGGACCCCGGCGAGCCGCGGTCGCCCGGCACCTTGCGCTTCGAGCCGCCCGAGGAGGACGAGGAGTGCAAGACCATGGTCGTGGCCTCCAAGGCCATCAGCCAGACGAAGGGTCAGGCGACCCAGCAGGGAGCGGGAATCGGCCCGGTCCTGCACGTCCCGCCGGGCCCGTCCGCGACGCCGGCCGGTGGTCCGGTCGCGCCGACGCTGCCGGCCACCGGACCGGACAAAGGGGGAATAGACCGGCTCCTCGGCATGCTGGAGATGGAGCTCTCGGGGACGAAGCCCTACATGGCGTTGCCCGACGGCGATGCCGCGCTCGAGGAGGTCTCGGCCGAGGTGCCGACGCCCATCGCACGCCCGCGACCCGGTATCGCGGCGGACCCCGCCCAGACGGCTGCGGACGCCGGGGTTCGAGCCAGAGTCGACACCCTGAAGGAGCCCTCGGGCTTCGGCTTCGAGGAGACGACCTCGAAGCAGACCACGGTGGCGGCTGCGGCGCGGCCGGCAGCCGGCCTGGCCGAAGATCCGCTGACTCTTCCACGCGGGCGACCGGATCCTGTTTTCTTTCCGATCGGCGACTCCGCCGTCGCCAAGGCGCTGGCCGTCCCCGGTGCCGGGACCTCGTCCGCGCTCGCACCGCCGCCCCCGGCGCCTCCGCCACCGGCACCGTCGATCGAAGCCGCGGCGCCCCCCGCCTCGCCGGCCGCGATCGAGTTCCCGCGATCCGGGCTCGACTCCGCGCTCCCCCAGGCCGGGCCGATCGCGGAGCCCCCCGCTGACAGGCCCGGGGTGGTCGCGGTCCCGTCGGCCCAGCCAGCCGCGAGGTCGAAGAAGGTCTCCCCCTCCCGGAGCCTTCCCACCGAGCCGATCCTCCCGATCATCGCGCCGGCGCCCAAGGGCGGCGCCCGGGACTGGGACGACGACGAGGAGGACGACGCCGACTTCGTCGAGCCGTTCTCCCTCGTCGAGCAGATCTCCACCGAGGCGGGCGTGCCCGGCGGTCATCTCTCGCTCCAGGTCGCGGTGGTCAAGAACCGCAAGCTCGTCCAGGTCGTCACGCTCGATCGGGGAGGACGTTTTTCGCCGTTCCACAGGGGCCGCGCCATCGTGAGGCATCGATCGGATGGTCATGCGGCGCTGTCCACCGCCACGGGCCGCACGATTCGCCTCCGGCAGTCGCCAAACGACCCCGCGAAGGAGGTCGCGGCGGCGCTCAAGGAGGCCGTCTTCTCACCCGGCGGAAGCGCAATCGTGCGCCAGGGTGGGACGGATCTGGTGGTCTCGTTCATCCGCCGGCCGCTGGCCGGGCACGACGCGGGAGGCGGCGGGGTCGTCACGGCCGCCACGCACGGCGGAGGATCGCTCCTGGCGCACATGACGGTCGCGCTCGGTCTCACGATCGTGCTCGGCAACCCCGACCCCGTCGGGGAGGCGGCCCAGGAGCACTTCGACATCGTCTCCACCCGCGAGATCGGGCTCGAGCCGCCGCCGCCACCGCCACCGCCGCCGCAGGATGCTCCACAGCCCGCCCAGGATCTGCCGGCTCCGACCTCGCCGGTGGTCGAGCGGCTGCCCCAGATCCATCCCAACCCGCGTCGCGCAACGGGCCCTCAATCTGCGGCGCTCCCGTCCGATGCTCCGCCGCCCCAGAGCGCCGCCGAGGCCGCGATCGCCGCCCTCGAGAGCATGTCCTCCGCGACCTCCCGGAGCTCGAGCTTGCGCGAGGCGATCGGCACGATAGACGCGGCCGCGAGCTCCGGCGGCTCGGCCGCCGTCTTCCGTGTCGCGGGTCCCGTGGGCCAGCTCCCGGGCGGCGAGGTTCGAATCGGCCGGCCCGGCGGCGGATCGGGCGGCCCGATAGAGACTCGCGATCTGGCCCAGGCCACGAAGGGTGGAGCGATCGGCAACTTCGGCGGGCCGCAGGGCACACGGACCGTGCGTGGTCGCGTGAGCGGCGCCGGCTCGCGGCTCGGCGGCCAGGGGTCGATCGATCGCGCCGCCGTCCAGCGGGTGATCAACTCCCACCAGGGTCAGATCGCGGCATGCTACGAGCGCGCGCTCCTGCGCGAGCCGAGCCTCGCGGGGCGGGTCGTCATGTCCTGGGTGATCTCACCGAGCGGAGGCGTCGCGAACGTGAGCGTGGCCCAGTCCTCGATGTCGAACTCCGCCGTCACGTCGTGCATCAGCTCGGCGATCCGCGGGTGGCGTTTCCCGCAACCTCAGGGAGGCAGCGTGACCGTGAGCTTCCCGTACGTGTTCCGGCCGGTGGGCCTCTAGCCTCCGGAAAAGCCTCCAGAAATGCGCTCGACCTTGTTACGATGTGCGGCCGTGAAGAGAGTCGTCGGCGTCCTCGCGCTGGTCGGCCTCGGGCTCGTCCTGCCCAAAGCGGCGGGGGCCCAGGAGGAGGACGAGCGCGCCGAGACCCGCGTCGTGCAGGCGCGCAAGTACGTCCTGGGCCACGAGTTCTTCGTGGCGGGCGGCTGGCTTCCGCTCGACGCCTTCGAGAAGGCGGTGACGGCCTCGGGAGGGTACGCACTCCACCTGACCCAGGAGCTCGCCGTCGAGGTCGCCGCCACGAAGTCGTTCGTCTACGACACGGCGCTGCGCGACCAGCTCCTCTCGCTCGGCAAGACGCCGCTCGAGTCGTCCGAGCCCGTGAGCCAGATGATCGCCGGCGCGGTGAGCTGGTCGCCTTTCTACGGCAAGCTCGCGGTCTCCTCCGGCGGACTCCTTCACCTCGACTTCACGCTGACCGCGGGTGGCGGCTACGGCTGGTTCTCGTCCACGGCCCGACCGGTCGCGCTGTGGGGCCTCGGGATGCGGACGTACCTGTCGAGCACGTGGTCCGTCAGGCTCGACCTGAGGAGCCTGCACTTCATAGAGACCGACGGATGGGACCTTCACAACGAGGTCTCGATCTCGCTTGGCCTGGCCGCGTCGATCGGAGGCGCCTCATGAGGGCCATCGGCGTCTGGCTAGCGATGGCCCTTCCCATCTCGTGGACCGGTCCGGCCGCAGCACAGCAGGGAGACGAGTCCGCAGAGGCCCGGGTCGTCCAGAAGCGGCGGCACGTCCCGGGGCACGAGTTCTTCGTCGCTGCCGGCTGGCTGCCCCTCGACGCCTTCGAGAAGGGGCTGACCGCTGCGGGCGGATACGCCCTGCACTTCGACGAAGCGATCGCGCTCGAGCTGTCCTTCACCCAGTCTTTCGCGTACGACACGGCGCTTCGCGAGGAGCTCCTGGCGGAGGACGTCGAGCCCACGCCGTACGAGATCGTCGAGCAGTTCGTGGCCGGTGCGTTCACCTGGACGCCGCTGTACGGCAAGCTGGCGGTGGGCAGCTCGGGCCTCGTTCACATGGATCTGTCGTTCTCGGCGGGCGGCGGATACGGGTGGTTCACGGCATCGTCGCGCCCCCTGGCCCTGTGGGGCTCCACCTTGAGGTTCTACCTGTCGCGGCTCCTGTCGGCGAGGCTCGACGTCCGCGCCCTGCACTTCGTCCAGGCCGATTCCCTGTTCGCGGGCTGGGACCTCCACACCGAGGTGTCCATGTCGCTCGGTCTGGCGCTGTCCTTGGGAGGCTAGGGTGCGCCGGACCGCCGCGATACTGCCGCTCGTCGCCCTCTCCATGGCGGGCTGCGCCGGCCGCGCTCGACCGGCCTCGGCGTACGACGCCGCCGTCCTGGCGCTCAAGGACGAGGACTTCGCGCTGGCCGCGAAGGAAGCGTTCGGCTACCGCCAGTCGCATGCGCAGACCGACAACTACTACGACCGGGCCTGGCTGGTCGCGGCCGAGGCTTTTGACGGCCTCGAGCTGACTCATGCCTCGGCGATGGCGTATCGCGACGTCGCGGGCGCGCGTCGCGACGAGGATCTGGTCATCACCGCGCTCAGGGGAATCGAGCGCGCGGTGTCGGCCGGAAAGGTCGACGACGATTCCCTCGTGACCGGCTTTCTGGCGGGGAGCGACTTCGGGACGCTGCCGACCGACGTCGCGGGCTTCACCGCCTTCGTCCAGGGCCGCGACAACGCCAAGCGGGGCCTCGTGCTCTGGGCGCGCGAGCGTTTCGCGCAGATCCCCGAGGACAGCGTGTACCGCGCTCGCGGGGACCTCGTGAACGCGGTGCTCCTCATGGAGGAGGCCAAGCTCGACGAGGCGGAGGCGCTGTTGCGCCAGGCCGCGCGCAGACCCTCCGCCGATGGCCGCGCGAAGGCCACGGCGCTGCACACGCTCGCGCAGCTCCTGTTCGAGCGGCAGCGCTTCGACGAGGCGCTCAGGACGCTGGACCGCGTCAACCCGCGCTGGGTCCGCGAGTCCGACCTCTTGCTCGAGAAGGCGTGGGCCGAGTACTACCGCGGCAACTCGCGCCGTTCGCTCGGTCTGCTCATCGCGCTCGACGCACCCGCCTACGCGCTGGCGCTCGCCCCGGAGCGCTTCATCCTCGGCGCGCTCGACTTCAGGCGCCTTTGCCACTTCAACCTCGCGAGGGAGAGCGCCCTGGAGCTGAGGCGGCGTCACGGCGACGCGCTCCGCGCGCTCCGCGCCGGCGACGACCCGGAAGAGGTCCAGGACGTGCGCGACGCCGCGCTGCGGCAGGGCGAGGCGCGGCGGCTGGCCCTCCTCGCGGCGCGGCTGGAGGAGGAGAGACGGATTGCTCGTTCGAGCGCCTCGAATTTCGGCCCCCGCCTGGCGGCGTGGCTGGACGCGCTCTACGAGAACGCGATCGACGACATCGAGGCCCGGCTTGCCGTCGAGCTGCGCATCGCCGCCGAGGGCATTGCACAGTCGCTCCTGGATGCCGACGAGCAGGTCGCGCTTCTCGAGCACGAGCTGTCGGTAGATCTGCTACGGGGCCGCCGCCGGCCGATGGGCGTCGGCGAGATCACGCAGTCCTCGGCCCGGCGCATCCGCGGGCCCAGGGCCCTGTACACGT
The DNA here is from genome assembly GCA_016190375.1 of Deltaproteobacteria bacterium. Lineage (GTDB taxonomy): Bacteria > Myxococcota_A > Polyangia > JACPQR01 > JACPQR01 > JACPQR01. The sequence continues at coordinate 43,481 of JACPQR010000004.1, read as the reverse complement.
TCGACGGCGAGTACTGGACGGACGAGCTGCAGGACCTCGTCGTGGTCATCGAAGACAGGTGCGTTCAATGAAACGCCTCCTCTTCCTCGCCCTTGGCTCGACGCTCCTCGCTTGCGGCGGGGCGGCGGTGCGCGTCGCCGACGAGTCGCTGGTCGACACGCTGCGACATCGGATCACGAACGTCGAGAACGCCGTCAGCGAGACGCGGGAGATCATCAACCGCTCGCGCGGGGCCGCGCACCTGCCCGAGCTGTACATGCGTCTGGCGGAGCTCCTGAGCGAGGAGGCCCGCTACCACTACATGGTCGCCTACGAGCGGTCGGGGCGTCAGAGCCGCGTTCTCGACGTGCCGGCGGCGAAGCTCCTGAAGGAGGAGGCGCTGGGCACGTACCGGCTCATCGCGCGGCGCTTCCCCGGCAACCCACTGGTGCCGCAGGCGATCTTCAACGCGGGTCAGGAGCAGCGCGAGCTCGGCGACTACGACGGCATGCGCGAGACGTACGACCAGCTCGTCGCCGATCACCCCCAGAGCGCCCTGCGGCTCGAGGCGCTCCTCATCATCGGCGACTACTGGTTCGACCGGAACGACATCTCGCAGGCGGCGACCACCTACCAGCGGATCTTGGCGTCCGCGGAGAGCCCGGTCCACCCGCTGGCCCGCTTCAAGCTGGCGTGGTGCAAGATCAACACGGAGGACTGCCGGGATGCGCTGCGGCTCCTCGAGCAGGTCATGCAGACCTCCGGGCCCGGCCACACGCGCGTCGTCCGGGACCAGCGGCTCGACCTCAGGCGGGAGGCCCTGGTCGACTCGGTCTACTGCTTCAGCCAGGAGCGCGAGGCAGACAAGGCGGTCGACTACTACCGCCGCATGGCGCCGAACCGAGCGGCGTTCGTGGCCGCGCTCGAGCGATTGGTGCGCCGCTACAGCGTGATCGGAGATCCGCTGGGAGTCCGCCTGGCCGTGCGCGAGCTCCTGGTGCTCGCTCCCGAGGACGAGAGCCGCATCGACGACGCCAGGATGCTGCACGACGCGGTGACCCGGACGGGCGAGTTCGAGCACGTGGCCCTCGATGTGGAGCTCATCCTGCGCGCCCTTCGCGCCAGGCTCCGCGACCCTGCCCTCGCCGGCGCCGAGCGACGCAACCTCGAGAGCGAGATCGAGCGGCTCGCCCGCGACCTGGCGACCAAGGCGGACGTTCGCGCCCGCGACCGCAACGAGCCCGAGCTCGCCCGCGAGGTCGCCACCGCGTACCGCATCTACCTCGACCTGCTCCCGGGCTCCCGCCACCGCGCGGACATCGAGGAAAACCAGGCAGGGGCGCTGGTCGCCTCCTCCGGCTTCTTCGACGCCGGCCGCCTCTACGAGCGGATGGCGAAGAGGGCCCAGAAGGCCGGTGACCGGTCGAAGAACCTCTTCAACGCCATCGCCGCGTACCAGAAGGTCCTCATCTCCGAGCAGGGCGCGCCGGTCTTCCAGCGAGTCCGAGCGAACGCGGGGCTGCGGCGTTCCGCCCAGTCGTACCTGCGGCAGGGCACGGGCGGCGCGGACGAGCTGCCCCGCGTGAAGTTCATCATCGCCCAGACCCTGTACGAGCAGGGCAACTACAGCGACGCCATCGACCGCTTCGTCGCGCTGGCCACCGAGCACCCGAGCGCGCCCGAGGCCAGGGCGGGCGCCGAGCTCGCGCTCGACGCCTATCGCGCCCTCGAGGACTACGAGGGGCTGGCGCGAGCGGGCCGGCGCTTCCTGGCGATCGCGGGGCTGCTCGACGAGACGACCCGCGGGCAGATCACCCAGCTCGTCAACCAGGCGGAGTCGCAGAGCCTGGAGCGCACGACCGTCGCCGCCGGCGGCGAGTCGCAAGGTGGCGTCGAGAGGCTCCGCGCCCTGGCTCAGCGGCATGCCGGATCCTCGCTCGGGGAGCAGGCGCTCCTGGCCGCCTTCGCCACGGCGCAGGCCGACGGGAACTTCGCCCAGATGGTCCAGCTCGGCCAGGAGATGGCGGACCGCTACCCTCAGTCCGAGGCCGCCGGCGAGGTCCTCGCCAGCCTCGGCCGCGCCGCGGCCGCACGCTACGATCTCGACAGGGCCGTGCAGTACTACGAACGGGCCGCCCGGGCCGCTCCAGGCGAGCGCGGAGAGCGGCTACGCGCGGCCGCTGACATCCGGATCGCCCTCGGCGACGCTCGAGGAGCGGCGGCGACCCTGCGCAGCGCGATCGGCGCGACCACGGATGCCTCGCAGCGTCGAGAGCTCGTGACCAAGCTCGCGGAGCTCCTCGACGCGGCGGGCGATGCGCGTGCGGCCATGGACGCGCTGAGGTCGGCTGGCGCGGACGATCCCGATGCGCTCGGCCACATCGGAGTGCTGCTCGCGCGCGGCGGCAACACGGGCGAGGCGGAGAACGTCCTCGGACAGGCGACCGGCAGGATAGGCGAGGCGACGCCGACCGGCGCGGCGAGGATCCGGTACGGGCTGGCGGAGCTCGCGCTCGTGACGCTGCGCAGCCCGTTCGAGGTCGTGCCCGGCGACGAGGTCGGCGCCGTGCAGCAGATCAGTGACAACGTCTCGTCGATCCAGGACGCGTACCTGCAGGCGGCCCGCGCCGGGGACGCGACCTACGCGATCGCGGCGCTGTCGCGGATCTCCATGGCATACGAGCTCGGAGCCCGGCAGATCGAAGGCATCCACCCTCCGGAAGGGGTGACCGGGGCGCTGGCGCAGCGCTTCCAGCAAGTCCTGCGACGCAAGGCCGACGAGATGCGGTCGGCCTCGCGAGAGGCGCTCGAGGCCTGCGCCCAGAAGTCGCGCGAGGTCGGATCCCTCACGGCCGCCGCGAGAGCGTGCTTCGCCGGGACGCCCCCCGACCAGGACCCGAGCGCTCCCGAGCCGCTCCGTCCGCGCCGCGCCGTACGCGACACGCGGCAGGTCGGCGAGGCGCGGGAGGCCGTCGTCCACCAGAGCGGAGCGGCAAGCCTGTCGAGGCTGGGGACGCTCCTGCTCGAGGCGGGCGACCCGCACGCGGCGCGGTACGTCCTCGCACGGGCGATGGAGGAGGGCGGCGGCAACGAGGTGAAGAACCTGCTCGGGGTCGCGAGCGCGGAGGCCGGAGATCTCGACGCCGCCTTCAAGTACTTCCGCGAGGCCGCCGCGGCCGGATCGAACGTGGCGCAGGCGAACCTGGCCGGGCTATACAAGCGCGTCGGGCTCAACTCGCTCGCCGACGCCGAGCGGCGGCGAGCTGGCAACGTCCAGGCGCCGCCGGTCGCGCTCCTCGCCGAGGCGCGAGGCGGAGGCGGCGCATCGCCACCGCCGAGGAGCCCGCGATGATGAGGCGACCGACTCCGGGTCGGATTCACAGGAAGGCGGGAAGGCGGGAAGGGGATCTCGTCCCCGAGCCCGCTCCCGACAAGATCAGTGTGAGCCACGCACGAAGCGTCGATCCGATACCGCAGCGCCACCCAGGGCCAATCTCCGGTTCTTCCCGCCTTCCCGCCTTCCTGTTTGGTCCCCTCTCGTCTGCCGCAGCACGATCGTTCATGAGGCGTGCGATGCTCCTAGTGGCGGTTGCCGTGGCGGTGGGGTGCGGCGGAGGCGTGCCAGTGATTCGCTCGACCGACCCGCGGCTCCCGAGCGAGGGGCGGCGCCGGCTCGCGGAGGCCGAGGACGATCTGGCCGTCTCGCTCGGCCAGCTCAGGGCACGGCGCGAAGAGCAGGAGGACATCGTCGCGACGATCTCGCGCTTCGAGGATCTCGACGATCTCTGGGAGCGCGAAGGCCAGAGCCTGATGCAGTCCCGCAGAAGCCTGCTCGAGGCCAGGCTGATCCTCGCCGACAAGCTCATCGAGGAGGCGGAGGCCCGGGCCGCCGTGGACGAGGCCAGGCTTCGCCTCGCGCGCGCCGAGGTGCTCCTCCGCTACGCGCTGGCCGCACCGGACCTCGAGCCCGTCCGGGCCGAGATCGCGAGCCTCGTCCGCGAGCGCGACCGGCGCGTCGCCGCTTCGGAGCGAGCGAAGACCGAGCTCGGGAGGGCGACCGACCGGCTCTGGCGCGACTATGCTACCGCTGCCTCGCGAGGGGGAAGACGTGCCAATGCGCTCTGGCTCGAATAGGTCGCTTTTCCTCGCGGCGCTCGGCCTCTTCGGCCCGGCTCCGCTCGCCAGGGCGCAGGACGGCGGCGCTCCTTCGGCCGACGCAGGGGTCGCCATGGTGCCCAGCGAGGCCGCGCCGCAGATGACCGCGGAGCCGCTGCCAGCGGAGGGAATCGACGCGCTCGACGCGCAGGCCCGCGCTTCACCGTACGACGGCGACGCGTGGCGGAGGCTGGCGCTCGCGCTCGTCCGCTCGGGGGCGGCCGGCGAGGCGGTCGAGCCGGCGACGTTCGCGGTCACGGCCGCGCCGGGCGATCCCTTGAGCCACTTCCTTCTGGCCGAGGCGCTTGCGCGGGGCTCGGATCGCGACCGCGCCCTCGCCGAGTTCGACCGCGCGATCGCCCTCGATGCGCGGATGACGCCGGCTTACAACAACAAGGGCAACCTCCTCATCGTCCTGCGGCGGTTCGACGAGGCCGTCGCGACCTATCAGGCGGGGCTCAGACGCTCGCCGCGGGATGCGATCCTGCGCTTCAACCTCGGCGTCGCCCTCTATCGGAAGGGCTCGCTCCAGGAGGCGGCGGCCGCCTACCGCGAAGCGACGCGGCTACAACCCGACGGCGCCGAGGCCCACAACAACCTCGGCATCGTCCTCGGGCGGCTGGGACGCCGGGCCGAGATGATCGCGGAGCTCGAGCGCGCCGTTCAGGTCAACCCTCGATACGCCGCGGCCCTGGCGAACCTCGGGCTGGCGTACCTGAGGAGCGGCCAGTATCTCCTCGCGGTGGATCGGTTCCAGCGTGCGCTCGCGATCCGCCCTCGAGACGCGGATGCGCACCGGCTGCTGGCGGAGGCTCTCGTGCAGCTCGGAAGACACCAGGAGGGAATCGCGCACTACGAGGAGTCCCTGCGCCTTCGACCCGAGGACGTCGAGAGCCGGCGCGGGCTGGGCGTGGCCTATGTCCGGTCCGGCACGGGCGACCGCGCGGTCCGAATATACCAGGAGATGCTGCAGAACGACCCGTCCGACGGCCGCACGCGGTCCCTCCTCGGCCGGGCGCTCGCGAACGCCGGCGACCTGCGCGCGGCCGAGCGCGAGCTGCGTCAGGCCGTACAGGATGCACCCCTCGACGCCGAGACGCACCTCGCGCTGGGCGAGGTCCTCGGGCGGCTCGGCAACGACGACGAGGCCCGCAGCTCGTTCGAGGAGGCCGCCACTCTCGGACCGGACAACGTGACCATCCAGCTCCGGCTCGGGCAGGTGCGCACGCTGGCCGGCGACCCGCAGGGCGCCCTGGAGCCACTCGTGCGCGCACGTGAGCTGGCCCCCGATCGGCTCGAGGTCCTCCTCGCCCTCGCGCAGGCTCACGCCGATCTCGATCAGTGCCGCGACGCGTTGCCGCCTCTGGAGAGGCTCTTGCGCGAGCAGGAGGGCAACGCGGAGGCGCGGGCGCTCCACGGGTTCTGCCTGCACCGGACAGGCCGGAGCCGCGACGGCCTCGCCGACCTCGAGCGCGCCGCACGCGAGCGGCCGGATGACGCGCGGGCGCGGCTGTACCTCGGGTTCGTCTACTTCCGGAACCGGCGTTCCGACGACGCGGCGCTCGCGTTCGCCGAGGCGGCACGGCTGCGCCCGGGCTTCGTCGAGGCGCTCTACCCGCTCGCCCAGATACTCGACTCTCAGGGCAAGCGCGCCGAGGCCATCGCGCGGCTCGAGGAATGCCAGCGCGCCCGGCCCAGCCACGAGCCCTCGAGGATCCTCCTCGCGCAGCTTCGCAGCGGTGCCGCGCCGAGCCCCACGCCTCAAACGAGCCCTCCGCCCCCATGACGCGAGAGAACGTCGACGCCACCCACGTTCTTGGCTCCGCGGCGGGCGCGGCGTTCGTCGCGCGGCGGTGCCATCTGGTCGTCCTCGAGGGCCCCCGTCTGGGCGAGCGCTTCGCGCTCGACCGGCCGCGCCTGCAGTTCGGGAAAGGCCCCGACAACGACGTGGTGCTCCCGGACCCTTCCGTGTCGCGAACCCACTTCGAGATCGTCGAGGACAACGGGGGCTTCCTCGTCCGGGATCTCGGATCGACCAACGGAACGTTCCTCGAGGGCGCCCAGGTGCGCGAGGCGTACCTGCGTCCGGGTCTTCGCCTGAAGGCCGGCGAGTGCTCGCTCCTGGTCGAGCTCACGCTCGAACGCGTCGCGGTCGAGCCGGGCGCGGTCGAGCGGTTCGGCACCCTCGTCGGCAAGAGCCCTCCGATGCGCTCGCTGTTCGCGATGCTGGAGCGCATCGCGCCCACCGATCTCACCGTCCTGGTCGTCGGCGAGACGGGCTGCGGAAAGGGCGCGACGGCCCGTGCCATCCACGAGAACAGCCCGCGGGCGAAGCAGCCTTTCGTGGTCGTCGATTGCGCTGCAGTCGCGCGAACTCTGATCGAGGCGGAGCTCTTCGGCAACGAGAAGGGCGCCTTCACGGGGGCCTTCGAGGCGCGCGCCGGAGCCTGCGAGCGAGCCGACGGCGGGACTCTGTTCCTCGACGAGGTGGACGACCTCCCGCTCGATCTCCAGCCCAAGCTCCTTCGTGTCCTCGAGGAGCGGGTAGTGCAGCGGCTCGGCTCCGGCCGCACGCGGCGGCTCGACCTCAGGGTCATCGCCGCGACGAAGGCCGACCCGAGCGCGCTCGTAGGCGCCGGCAAGATGCGAGAGGATCTGTACTTCCGGGTCGCCGTGATGACCGTCCCCATCCCGCCGCTGCGCGCGCGCGTGGCCGACCTGCCGCTTCTCGTCGCGAGCTTCCTGGGCGGCGACGAGAGCGCCTGGGACCGGATGCCCGCCGACCAGCGCGCCGAGCTCGAGGCACACCCCTGGCCTGGCAACGTCCGCGAGCTCCGCAACTTCGTCGAGCGACTGCGCCACCTCGGGGCTGGCGCCTTTCCACCGGACACGCTCGGGAACCTGGAGGCCGCGCGACCGTCGTTTTCTCCGGCGCGTTCGGCGCCCCCGGGACCCGCGGAGGTCGACATCGAGCGGCCCTTCAAGGAGGTCAAGGAGGAGCTCGTCGAGCGCTTCGAGCGCCAGTACCTGGAGCGCCTGCTGGAGAGATCGGGCTGGAACATCGCCAAGGCGGCCCGCGATGCCAAGCTCGACCGCAAGTATTTCTACGACCTGTTGCGCAAGCATGGGCTCGAACGCCAGGGCACCCCGGGGCGTGGCGAGCCGGGAAAGGAGCCGACATGAAGGAGACCCTCTTCTTCGCGACAGCGCTCTTCGCCGGCTGCGGCGGCGAGGAGGAGAACCTTCCTCCGAAGATTGCCCCGACCCAGAACCCGATCAACTTCAACGCCTTCGCGGCCAACCCCGACCCGCAGGATCCCTGCGGTGGCGAGAGGCCCTGCTTCTACGACCTGCAGCTCGTCAACGACGGGAACCAGACCGTCGAGATCACCGGAATCGAGGTCAAGGGCGACGTTCGCTGCGCGATCCAGGGCATGCCCTACTTCGAGGGCGACGAGCGGCCCCAGACGGCGACGATCGAGGGGCATGGCCAGATCTTCCTCCACATCGACTACCTCCCCGGCGGCGCGACGCCGGCGCCCGTCGGGGTCGACCAGATCGACCTGGTCATCTCCTCGAACGCCTCGGACTATCCGCAGCTCAGGATCTCGATCTGCGGCTGCGTCAACGACGGCGAGTGGTCGTCGAGCTGGCGATGCGAGTGCAACCTCAACGAGGTCCCGGCGCAGGGCTGCCAGCAGTAGGAACATGCCCGAGTTCGACGTCTGCGTGATCGGCAGCGGGGCCGGCGGAGGGCCACTGGCGAACGTCGCCGCGCAGGCGGGGCTCCGGGTCGTCGTCCTCGAGAAGGGGAAGCGCTACGCGACGACGGACTTCGTGCACGACGAGATCCGCATGTCCCGGCGCGACGCCTTCGTCCCCTTCCCCGCGGACGAGCCCCACGCGGTGATTCGCAACGGCGGCGGGCTCGACCGGACGAACGAGGCTTGGATCGCCTGCTGCGTCGGCGGCGGAACCGTGCACATGACGGGGTTCTTCTACCGGTTGCACCCCGAGGACTTCCGTCTGAGGTCCTTCCTGGGCAGGATCGACGGCGCCGAGCACGAGGACTGGCCGATCCGCTACGAGGACCTCGCCCCGTATTACGACCGCGTGGAGTCGGACCTCGGAGTCTCCGGCGATCGTGCCCAGAATCCGTTCGAGCCGCCGGCGCCGCCGTTCGCCCTACCGCCGATTGCCGTGCATCCGATCGCGCGGCGGATCGAGGAGGCGGTCCGCCGTGTTGGCATGCATCCGTTCCCCACGCCGCGCGCCGTCCTCTCGGGCGACTACCGTGGGCGGCGAGCGTGCCTGCTTTGCCAGTTCTGCGGGAGCTACGGCTGCGAGTTCGAGGCCAAGAGCTCGACGCTCGTCACCTACCTGCGCTGGGCGGAGGCGACCGGCCGCTGCGAGACCCGGTCGGGCTCGATGGTCAAGGCGCTCGACCTCGACGAACGCCGCCGCGTGAGCGGCGTGCGCTACATCGACGATCGCGGTACGGAGCGTACGGTCACTTCCCGCGCGGTGGTCCTCGCCTGCTCGTCGATCGAGACGGCGCGCCTGCTCCTGATGAGCCGCTCCGAGCGCGCGCCGGAAGGCGTCGCGAACTCGAGCGGGCGCGTGGGAAAGCACCTGACCTTCTCGACGTTCGGCTCGGTGATGGCGCTGTTCTCGAAGAGGAGGCCCGAGATCGCCCGGTCGCTCGTCAACAACCCCTTCGTCGACCGCAGCGTCCAGGACCTTTACCTGCTGCCCGACGGGGCGCGCGCCCGCAAGGGGGCGACCCTGAACTTCGTCCTTCGCCACGCGAACCCCATCGGCAACGCCGAGCGGATCGCGAACGAGCGTGGAGGTCTCAGGTGGGGCAAGGCCTTGAAGGACGAGCTCCGCCGGCGCCTGAGGGACTCCGTTGGAGTCCTCTTCGAGGTCTACGGCGAGTACCTTCCGAGCCCCGGCACATTCGTCACGCTCGACCCCGAGATGAAGGACCGCTGGGGCCTTCCGGTCGCGCGTATCGCGGTGCAGCACCATCCGCTCGACTTCGAGATGCTCCGCGTCGCGATGCAGAAAGGACGCCAGGTCCTCGAGGCCGCGGGCCCGGATTCGATCATGACCGAGTTCGACAACTCGGAGACGATGTTCCTGCACCACGGGACCTGCCGCTCGGGGACGAACCCGCGGACGGCCGTCGTCGATCGGGCCTGCCGGTCCCACGACGTCCCGAACCTCTGGGTCTCGGACGCGAGCACCTGGCCGACCAGCGGCGCCGTTCCCCCCACGCTGACGATCCTGGCCGGCTCGCTCCGCGTCGGCGATGCGGTCGTCGCGGCGCTGTCGGCGGGAGACCTCTGATGGCGAAGAAGAGAAAGAGCGCGAGACCGACCTCGAAGCCCGCCACCGCGCGCGATCCCGCGCCCGTGGAGCGGCCGTCCGTAGAGTCCCCGCCACCAGCGGAGCCGCCGCCGGCGCCGCCGTCGCGGCGACGCTTTCTGACCGTGGTGAGCGCCTCGGCGGTCGGCGCCGGCGCGGTGGGCCTCTGGTACTCGCGGCGCGAGGACGATCCGGATCGGCCGCAGCGGCCCTCGCGCCGTGAGGACGCGGGCGCCGGTCCTGCGCCCATTCCCGCCGAGCTCCACACCTACGACGAGCACGAGTTCCGTACACTCGACGCAATCGCGGGCGTGCTGCTCCCGGCCGACGAGGATCCGGGCGCGCGGGAGACCGGGGCGGTGGTCTTCATCGACCGCGAGATGCAGCGGCCCGCGTTCGAGTCCGCGGCCCGGCGTCTCAAGGTCGCGGTCAAGGCCTTCGACTTCCTCTCGAAGGAGAGGCTCGGCAGGGGCTTCGTCGATCTCGCCGCCGCCGAGCAGGAGGTCATCGTCCGGGCCATCTTCGACGGCGAGGCCGACCGCGGCCTCTTCGAGGGCCGCGCATTCCTCGTCCTGATGGTCTCGCTCGTACTCGAGGGCCACCTCTCCGAGCCTTCCTACGGCGGCAACCGCGACGGCGCCGGCTGGTCCCTCGTGGGCTTCCAGCCGATGCCCCCACGCGGGACCGGCCCCGACGCTGGCGGTCACCACCACGGATGATGCCGTGCGAACGCTCCTCCCAACGCTCCTGAGTGCGTTCCTGGTGAGCGCATACGCCTGCAGCGGCGGGCGGAGCGGCATCGACGACGGGGCAGAGAGGGATGCGGAAGCTGACGCCCGTGTGGACGCGGGCGGCACAGACACCTGTTCGAACGAGCCGGGAGTCTGTGACTGCATCGCAACCTGCCGCCGGTCCGCCGATTGCCCGAGCCCATCCTTGCAGTCCTGTCTTTGCCAGCCCGGGCCTTGCTACTGCCACTACTGCTCGAACCCGGAGTGAAGAGGCGGCGGCAGCCCTTGCGGCTTTCATCGGGCTCCCGCGTTGCCTGGAGCCATGGCACACTCGGGCCGGAGGCGACGATGGGCGTTCGGCTGGCCTTGACACTCGCGGGCGCGATCTGCTGGACGGCGCCCGGCTGTGGCGCTCGCAATCACGGAGAGGATGACGAGGTTCCCGACGGTGATGCGGACTCCGACGCGGACACCGACGCAGACGCCGATGCGGATGCCGACGGCGACGCGGACGCCGATGCGGATGGCGATGCCGATGGTGTCTGCGCCCAGGGTGGGCCGGCGGGGCCGGTGCCGGTGAACGGCTGCGGGATCGTCGAGCAGGACCTCGGCCTCGACTGCGAACAGATCGCGCCCTGCGACGACGCCGGGGACTGCACGCTGGTGAACCTCGACCCATGTTGTGCCATGCAAGAGGTCGCGGTCCTGACGTCTCACTCCGGCGACTTCGTGGGCCGAGACTGCGCCGATCCGAACCCCGCTTGCCCCGGCTGCGCCTCGTTTGCAGGCCACGCCGAATGCGTCGGCGGCCGCTGCGAGGTCGTGGCGGACGAGGAGCTCTGAGATGAAGATCTTGCCTCTCGCGTCGTTCTTGACCGGTCTCGCGACGACGCTCGTTCCGGTGCGGGCCCTCGCGGCCTCGCCGACCTACTACGTCGACCGCGTCACGTTCGAGGCGGAGCTCGACGGGATCGTCAGGGAGGACTACTCGAACGCCGCCTACGTCTTCATCCAGCCGAACGACGTGATGAGCGACGTGACCGGCGAGACCGACTACGAGACCACCGGCTTCGAGAACCTCAACATCGTCCAGAACGACGACACCTACTGCGCGGGCTGCAACGGCTCGTTCCGCCTGTCCTTCCTGACGACCTCGGTCGGCACCGATGACGGCGTCTACGGCGTCGGGGTCGACATCACGGTCAACCAGGCGGGAATCGAGTACCACGCGTTCATCACCTTCGCCGACGACGACACCGAGGACGTCGCGCTTCCCGCCGGCGCCAGCTTCTGGGCCGTGACGGCGCCCGAGCTGATCCGGAGCATCCACTTCGGGCTGGCCGGCGGCGTCGCGACGCAGGGCGGCTCGTTCGTGATCGACAACCTGACCGTCGGCGGCGGCGGCGCCGACATGCCGACCGCGGACGCCGGTGGCGACTACGAGGTCGACGAGGGTGGGACCGTCGCGCTCGACGGCTCGGGATCGGACCCGGGCGGCGAGACGGTCACCTTCGCCTGGGACCTCGACGGGGACGGAGAGCTCGACGACTCGGACGAGGAGGACCCCGAGCTCGATGCGGCGCTCCTCGACGGCCCCTTCGACCACGAGGTGGAGCTCGCGGTGACGAACGAGACGGGCAGGAGGCGTCGCGACTCGGCGATCGTTCACGTGCTGAACGTGACGCCCGGCCCGCCGACGCCGATCTCCCCGGCGGACGGCGCGTGCGTCGAGCCGGGGGTCGTTCAGCTCACCGTGAGCCGCGGGCTCGACGTGCCCGGCGACTCCGCCATGTCCTACGGCTTCGAGGTGTCGCGCGACCCCGAGTTCGACGATCTCGTCGCGTTCATCCCCACGGCAGGGATGGACGACGACCCACTCGTCATCGACCTCGAGCTCGGCGCCGGCGATCCGGAGCTGTGGTGGCGAGTCCGGAACGTCGATGACGATGGTGCCACGTCCGACTGGGGCCCGACGATGCGGATGCTCATGAACTGCGGCGGCGACGGTGACGCGGACGCCGACGCGGACGCCGACGCGGACGCCGACACCGACTCCGACACGGACGCGGACGCGGATGTGGACACCGACGCGGACGGCGATGTCGACTCCGACGGCGACACGGACACGGACACGGACGCCGACGCGGGCACGGCTCCAGACGCGCAAGGCTCGGTCGGCTGCTGCGCCCGGAGCAGCGGGTCGGGCGAGGCAGCGTTGGTCGCCGCAGGCCTGCCATGGCTCGTCCTGAGGCGACGCCGCCGCTGAGAGACCGCGGTCACTCCACCCAGAACACCTCGAGGAGGTCCGAGACCTCGAGCGTCCCGATCTCCGGGTCCGCACCGGTCGTGCCCCCCGCGACGAGGATCGCGCCGTTTGCCATCATCGTGGCAGTGTGGCCCGCACGGGGCCGTCGCAGCCGAAGGCCAGGGACCTCCGTCGCGCGGGTGAGCGAGCCCTCGCAGCCCGACGTGACCTCGACGTTTCGAAGATCGACGATCTCGACCGTGTCGAGCGCCTCGAGGCCCGAGGCCGCGAAGCCTCCGAAGATCGCCACGCGGGCGTCCTGGGGCGAACGGCCCAGCGCCACCGCCGCGTGAAGCCACCTCGGGTGGCCCAGGTTCCCAACCTCGCAGGAGAGGTCCAGCTCGGGGTCGTAGACCTCGATGCTTGCCGTGGGGAGGTTCTGCGCTCCGTCGGGGTTGGGGTTCACGTCGACGAGCCCTCCGGCGATCACGAAGCGTCCGTCCGGCAGCGCCGTGACGCTCGCCTGGGCCCGGGCCACCACCAGGCCGTCTTCAACCGGTCGAAAGGATCCCGCCGCGGGGTCGAAGAGGTCGAGGGCGTCGGTGACGTTGCCCGCTCGATCGCCGCGGCAGAGCCCGCTCTCCGTGTCGCAGGGCGTGGCGCTCAGGAACCCCAGCCGGCAGAACGCATCGGGGTCGTCCTCGTCCGCGCAGGATCTCGAGGGCTCCACGATGTCCACGAATCCGCCAGCGACGATGCCCCGCCCGTCCGCGAGCGCTGCCGCCGCCGCGGCCCATCTCGCAACCGAGAGCGAGCCAGCCGTCCTGCGATCCCCGAACGACACGACCTCCGCCGTGCCCGAGGGCACGAGCGTCTCGCCCTCGATCTGCAGGCCTCCCGCCACGACTACCCCCGAAGGCGTACCGAAGCCCGCCGCCCACGAACGTGGCGCCGACAGCGCCCCTGCCGGCACGAAGCGGCCCTCCGAGAAGCGCTCGCCCTCGGGCGACGGGCCGTTCACTGCCTCGCCGCCGGCCAGCAGTGGCGCGCCATCGGAGTCGAGGGCGGAGACCGGACCGATCCTGGGAACGAACAGGCACCTCGACTGATCGAGACCGGCCACGCAGTCGGGCTGGTCCGTCACGATCTGGCCTCGCGTCGGGTCGAAGATCTCCGCGAAGTCCGCCGGATCCCCGCCCTTCGTCGACGATCCGTCGATGATCGCCCGAGCGCCGCCGGCCACGAGGACCCTTCCGTCCGGCAGCGGGAGCGCCACGTGCCTGAAGCGGGGGGCCCTGAGCCCGGTCGCGCCCGCGATCGGGCTGTACGCCTGCGACCCGCGGTTCACGCGCGAGAGGTAGAGCTGGACGGCGTCGTCTCCGTCGAGCGAGACCGGGAGCGAACGGCCCCGCGCGAGCACCGCGCCGGAGGCGAGGCGCACGGTGACCGTGAAGACGCGATCCTCCCCGACCGTCACGTCAGGGACGTCGATCCGGGTCTCGCCCGGGACGTAGGGCGCGCTGGCCCGTCGGACGCCCGTCCCCGGTCCCTCGACGCGCACCTCGATGGTGAGGTCCTGGTCGGCCGGCAGCGGATTCTCCTCCACGTTCGGCGACGTGACCAGCGTGAGGAGCACCGTGCCGACGTCGCGGCTGCAGCCGGAAAGGAGGGCGAGCGCCATGAAGCTTCGCTTCATCGCTCGAGCCTCACGGTGACCTTCTCCGTCGCGGTGAAGTAGAGGGTCGCGGCGACGCCTCCCGCCACCACGACGCCCACGGCGCCGAGGAAGAACGGGTTCGTCCAGATCGGACGGCTCGGCGGCGCCGGAGGCAGCGGTATCCGAGCGGCGAGAGCGCCGGCGATCCGCTCGGCCGCCTCGTGCGCCACGGCGCGGTCGCGCCCACGGGGCATCGATCGGCGCTCGTCGAGGAGCTCGCGGCCCGCCGCGTCCCGGACCACGGCACGCATCGTGCGGGCCGACCGAGGGCCGGCGGTCGTCACGTGGACGATGAACCGGGCATCGCTCGCGCGCATCGCCGTCGCGAAGACGTTCGAGGCCGGCAGCTCGGCCGCGATCGGGCCTGCGATCCTCGCCTTCTCGAGGGCGGCGCGGGCGTTCGGACTGAAGGTCGCGTCCACCTGCAGGTCCTCGATGTGGCCGAGCGCGGCCTGCATCGCGGTGACGGCCGCCGGCTCGTCGCCGTTCTCGAGGAGGGCCGCGCCACGCGCCAGCTCCGTCTCCGCCACGCGCCGGGGATCGGCCAGGCTCCTGGGGTCGCAGAGGAGCGCCCGGACCGCGCGCCCGTATCGGTCCGCGGCCTCGGCGAAGCGCGCATCGAGCTCGAGCGCTCGCGCCGCCGCGAGCTCGAGGGCCGCGCTGTTCTCGCGGCCCGCCGCGATCCGCCCGATGCGCTCCCGGAGCTCGCCGACGTGGACGAGCGAGACGCGCCGGGAGGCGAGGCGCTCCTCGACACGTGCGATGAGGGCCTGCTCGATGGGGCTCCCGCTCGGCCGCACGACCACCACGACCGTCGTGCGAGACGTGCCCGGCCCACGCCCTTCCGTCTGGGCGCGGCACGGAAAGGACGCGAGGAGCAAAGGCAGGATGCCCAGTCCAAGCACGACGAGACGCGCGCGCGCCAACGCGAGCGATGGTATGGTAGCCGCGATGGATGGGTCAACGACCCGCCTGCTCGTGTCGATCACGGCGGCGATCGCGCTCGCCGGCTGCGTCAGCGCCGAGGACAGCTTCATCGGCGGTCGCAAGCAGATCCTCTGCCTGTCGGGGTACCCGGTCTGCGCCGCAATCGCGGGCTGCGAGATCACACGCGACAGCTACGTGGTCACCTCGTTCCCAGGCAACCAGCAGTTCATCTTCCGATCGGGCGAGGCCGACGCGGTCGTTCGAGTCTCGCTCTTCTTCCGTAGCGAGAGCTTCCCGGGCTCCGAGGTCCTCGTGAGACTCCACACTCCCGACTGCGGCGATTACGAGGAAGCGAAGACCTTCTCGGACGACCCGTTCCAGGAGGCGGGCGACGACCGCACGCTCGAGTTCGATCTCGATGCCGGCGGCGAGGGGACGCACCTGCTCGAGGTCTTCTCTGACGCCACGGCGACCGCCCTGATCAGGGCCGAGATCGTGGGCTCGAGAGAGTGATCGGCCTTCGTCAGATGGACATCGTGTCCCCCGGAGCAAGCCCCCGAACCTGACGCGAGCAGGGCCGTGCGCCGTGGGGTCGACCCCACACCGAGCCCGTGGGGTCGGGGGCGTCGAGTGGGGTTCACCCCACAGCCTCTCCGATGCCAAGTTCGCGAAATCACGACGGTCCTTTGGCGCTCCGGGCCGGCCTGGCATTTGCTCGGTTGGCGGCATGGAGGAGGCCACGGGAATGAAGAAGCTCATGTCAGCGCTGGTCGTCGTCGGCGGGTTGACCCTAGCGACCGGCGCCTGGGCGCAGGACGACCCTGGCGAGTGCCTCGGCGAGCTGTGCGGCACGCCGGAGCAGAGCGGCGGCGGTTGCGGCTGCGGCTGCGGCTGCTCGATCCTGGTGAACATGACCGACGTCGGGGACACCTACCAGTACGCCGACGACTTCGACGACGACGGGTGGGAGGACGACTTCGACAACTGCGTCTTCGTCGCCAACTTCGACCAGACCGACGGCGACGGCGACCTGATGGGCGACGTCTGCGACAACTGCTCGCGCAACGCGAACGTCGACCAGCTGGACACGGACGGCGACGGCATGGGGGACCTGTGCGACGACGACGTCGACGGCGACTCGATCCTGAACCCCGCCGACACCTGCTCCTCCGTCGCGAACCCGGTGCAGCTCGATTCGGACGGCGACGGCGACGGCGACGCCTGCGACACGGACGCCGACAACGACGGCTTCGACAACCTGAACGACAACTGCCCGCTGGTCGCCAATCCCGACCAGGCGAATGGCGACCCCGATCGCTTCGGCGCGGCGTGCGACAACGACGCGGACGCGGACAACATCGCCGATTCCCGCGACAACTGCCTGTCGGTCTTCAACCAGGACCAGGATGACGGCGACGAGGACGGGTTCGGCGATCTTTGCGACCTCGACCTCGACAACGATGGTCTGCAGAACATCCGCGACAACTGCCCGAGCGACGTCAACCCCGACCAGCTCGACCTCGATCGCGACGGCCGCGGCGAGGAGTGCGACCCCCGGTTCTGCTACATGGTCGGCGGCCCCGCCTCCGGCGGCGACGAGACCAACTGCCTCGATCCCGAGGCCACCCTGCAGGTCTACTCGCCGCCCCTCGTGGTGCAGACCGGCGAGGAGGTGCGGCTCCGGCTGTTCCTCAACCGGGAGATGGCTCCGGTCCACTACAACTGGGAGATCATAGGGCGTCCGAGCGGCAGCGAGGCCTCCGTCTCGAACCCGGACGGCGCCTCGCGGCTGTCGAGCCCCTACGAGTACCACTACATGACGGACAACACGCCGACGTTCATGGCCGACGAGCCCGGCGAGTACAGGATCCGCGTCACCGCGAACCTGGCGTTCCCCGACGAGCAGTTCCCGGATGTCCGGACCGCCCAGTACGAGACCGTGATCACGGCCGAGGGCGAGTCCGTGGGAGGCCTGGGCTGCACCGCCGGCGGTGCGCCGGGAACGGCGGCCGCGTCGGCGGGACTCCTGCTCGGTCTCGTGGGCCTCGCTTTCTCGTTCTTCAGGCGCCGGAAGTAATCCCGGGCCGCCGTGGCATGCCCCGGCCCGAGCCCCCGCTCCCTCCTCAGTCGTCTCGATCTCCTCGCGACGTCCCGTCCCCGCACCAACGCCCCTTCTCACGCTGCTGACCGGGAGGTACCCTCGATGGGAGTCATGGCGCGCACCGTGGCCTCGGCTTCGTCGCTGGTGCTGCTCGCGGCGGGGGCCTGCTCGAACGCTGGCCTCGAGCCGGTCCCGCAGGACGAGCTCGGTACCTTCGACAACATCCTCGAGGTCGAGGGCCAGTACTGCACCGACCCCGAGATCCAGGTCGCGTTTCCCGTGAAGGTCCTGCTCGTCGTGGACCGCTCCGGCTCCTGGCAGTTCACCGATCCGAACCAGGACCACTTCCGCGCGATCCAGCAGGTCCTCGACGCGACGATGGGCGCGCCCAACGTCGAGGTCGGTGCGGTCGTGTTCAACGGCGTCGCCGAGGTGCTGCCCTTCACGACGGTCCGGGGCGACATCGAGGCCTTCGTCGATCCCAACCGCGTCTTCCCCGATTCCGTCACCGACTACCAGGGGGGGCTCGCCAGGACCCTGCAGATGCTCGAAATGGACATGCTCGACTCCGACATCGCGGAGCGGGCCCGCTCGAAGTACGTCGTGATGTTCATCAGTGACGGCCTGCCCTTGCCCAAGTGCCACGCCGGCTGCGACAACGACCTGTCCTGCTACGCCTTCTGCGACGTCGATCCCGACGCGGACGAGGAGGACGACATCGACCCCGATCTCCTCGACCGCGACGGTGACGGACGGAACGACGTCTTGATCGACCTCGTGCTCTGTGGGGACTACAACGCCGACTGGCAGATCCTGCAGAGGGTCGACCAGATCGTGCGCCTCAGGGAGACGTACGCGGTCGGCGAGCTCAGGTTCCACACGCTCTTCGTCTGGTCGAGCGCGCTGGACAACCCCGGCGTCCTGTGCAGCGGCGAGCCGGAGTTCGATAAGCCCACGGCCGAGGCCCTCATGACCGAGATGGCCGACCGCGGCGAGGGCACGATGCGCGAGTACGACGCCGCCCTGAACAACGCCATCGACTTCCTGCACATCGACTACACGCCGATCCAGCGACCCTTCACCCTGTCCAGCTTCATCGTCTACAACGCCTCCGCAGTGACGACCGACGAGGGCGAGGGGTTCCTGCCCGACAGCGACCGCGACGGCATCGGCGACGACGAGGAGTTCGATCTGCTGGGCAACCAGGGGCCCATCGATCCGCGTCTGACCGCCGACACCGACGGTGACGGATACGGTGACTTCCTCGAGCTCCAGAACCTCGCCTCCGGCTTCGACCCGCTCGATCCGGGCGCGCCCGCTCTGGCCTGCCCGGTGGATCGCATGCGCGACAGCGACGGCGATCTACTGGCCGACTGCGAGGAGGACTACCTCGGGACGTCCTGGCGCGAGTTCGACTCCGACGCCGACCGGATGCCCGATGGGATGGAGTACCGGCTGGGCCTCGACCCGACGCGGCCGGACGCCGAGCTGGATCTCGACCTCGACACGGTGCCCAACCGCGACGAACTGGTCATCGGCTCGAACCCCGCGCTCCCCGACTCCGATCGGGCCAGGGACCTGGGGTACCGCTACCGCGTCGAGGACGCGCTCGAGGGCGCCTCGGGAGAGCAGTGCCATGGGTTCGACGTGAACGGCCTCAAGCTGGCCGTGACCCTCGCGCCCGAAGGAATGCCGAGCTCGCGGGGCCTCAACTTCGTCTGGATCTACGCCATCGATGCTCCCGAGGATCTGCCGAACGACGTCGGCGTGCCCAAGGCCGCCTGCGTTCAGGCGCGCTACCTTGGCGAGAGCCTGAAGGATCCACCCGGGGGCCGGCTCGTCCTGACCCCGGAAAACTTCCGCGATCCCGCCTCGATCACTCCGGCCGACTGCGTGGGCTATGTACCCTAGCGGAAACGCGCCCGCCCGGGGACACGCACCCGCCAGCCAAGTGGGACGCCCGCCCGGGGACACGCACCCGCCAGACAAGTGGCTGAAGACGCACGTGAATCCGGGACAACCGCGCGATCTGTCCGGGGTCAGCACGGCCTGCCGCGAAATGCGCGGTTGTGTCCAAAAGCAATGAAAAAGCGAGTGGTTACAGACCGGGTGCGTGTCCCCCTCCTCCGGGTGCGTGTCCCCCTCCTCCGGGTGCGTGTCCCCCTCCTCCTCTCTGTCCTGGCGTCGTGCACGAATGCCGACCTGCGCGACACGCCGGACCCGCCGCCAGCGGTGCTCGACGACAAGCTCTCGATCCAGGGCCACGTCTGCACCTCCGATCCCTCGGAGCTGACCTTCCCGGTCAAGGTCATCTTCGTCATCGACTCCAGCCAGTCGATGAACGTCAGCGATCCGGTGGATCCCGCCGACCCGGACGGGTACACCGGGCGGCAGAAGGCGCTGCGCGACGTCGTCGCCCAGCTCCTCGGCTCCAACCCGGAAGGGATCGGGATCGGCATCGTCAGCTTCGCGGGCTCGGCGCAGATCCTGACCCAGTGCGACACGGATGGAGACCAGGTCCCGGACGCCGACTGCTTCACCAACGATCCGGTCGAGCTCGAGTCGGACATAGAGCTTCTGGGCTTCGCCGGCAGCGTGACGAGCTACTCGTCCGCGCTGGCGCTCGCGTTCTCGATGCTATCGACGGACATGCAGGGCGTGGACGAGGTCTCGCTCGCGCGCTCGAAGTACGCGGTCGTCTTCCTCTCGGACGGCCTTCCGGACACCGACGATCCCGAGGAGACCAGGAACATCCTGGGCTCGGTCGAGGACATGGTGGAGCTCGCCCACGTCAACCGCGTCGGCAGCTTCTCGTTCAACACCGCCTACCTGAGCACCTTCGCGAGCCCGGAGGTGGCGCAGGCCGCCTCGGAGCTCCTTCGCTCGATGGCCGAGGTCGGAGAAGGCACCACCAGAAGCTTCCCGAACGGCGAGGCGATCAACTTCCTCGAGGTCGACCTCACGTCGATGCGGCGTGCCTTCTCGCTCTCGACCATCGTGGCGACGAATACGAGCGCGATGGTCCGCGACACGACGATCCTGGTAGACACCGACCACGACTTCTTGCCCGATGACGAGGAGGACGCGGACGGCGACGGCCGGGTCGACGACGGCGAGGACGCGAACGGCAACGGCGTCCTCGATCCCGGGGAAGACCTCGATGCCGACGGCGCGCTCGACGTCTGGGAGACCGACCCGCTCCTGGTCGACACGGACGGCTACGGCTTCAGCGACGGGCTCGAGGTGCGCCTGGAGTTCAACCCGCGCGACCCGCCCGACATGCCACCGCCTCCCGCGCGGCCGCAGCCCGAGGACTGCGCGCTCGCCGAGGACAAGCTCGACACCGATGGCGACGGCTTCAGGGATTGCGAGGAGCGCTTCTACGGGACGAGCAGGCTCTCGATGGACTCGGACCGCGACGGGTTGCCCGGACCCGTCGAGGTGAGGTTCGGCACGAACCCAGTGGACGACGACGCCGAGAAGGACGCGGACTTCGACAGGACCTCGAACGGCCAGGAGGTGCGGACGTTCGGCGATCCGCGGAACAACGACGCCACGATCCGTGCGGAGAGGTCGTACCGTTACCAGGTCCTCGACGACGGGCTCGATGGCGCAAGGAGCTGCCGCGACTTCAGGATCGACAACATCACCCTGGTCGAGACGCTCGACGATGGCTGGAACCTCCTTCTCGTCTACGCGGGGCAGGTCCCCTTCGACGATCCTGGCAGCGCCGTCGACTACCGGGTGGCCTGCGTCCTGGCGCGCTTTCAGGCGAGCGCGAACATCAAGGATCCCCCCGGCGGGTTCATCGAGCTCGACGAGAGCGACTTCCACCTGCCCACGGAGATCGACCCCAACCAGGTAGACCCCGATCTCTGCGTCGGACCCCCACGCTAGGAGGCTCCGGAGGACATCTCGATGCGCCGAACCGCGATCCTTCTCATGATGGCCGTCGTGGGCTGCGACGGTGGCGACGACGACGGCGGCGAAGGGGAGGGCGAGGGCGATTGCGTGCGCGACCCCGCCGACGCCCCCGGGGATGCCGTCCCGCTCGCCGCCGGAGAACAGACCCAGGGCTTCATCTGTCCCGCCGGGGACCAGGACTTCTTCGCGGTGAACGTTCCAGGCGACGACCTACTCCTGCGCGTTCAGCTCGTGATGCCCGAGGGGCCCTCGAACGTCCGCAGCTCCTACGTGATCTACGACACGTCCGGGAACCTCCAGCGAAAGGGCGGGTCGATTTCGGCAGGGCAGCCGCTCGACGAGGTGTCCTGTCTCGAGGCGGGCGATTACGTGGTCATGGTCCACGACGACGACGACGTGGACATCGACTTCCGCCACGACTACCGCCTGACGGTGGCGACGGAGCCCGACCCCGACGAGTCCGAGCGGGACGAGGGTAGTCGGGAGCTGAGCCTCGACGGCACGGCGCAACAGGGCGCGATCTCCTGCGTCGGCGACACCGACGAGTTCAACGTCACGCTCGGTGGAGACAAGCTCCTCGAGGTGCGGCTGACCTCGGATGTCACCGCATACGAGCCATCCTTCCAGATCCTCGACACGGACGGCAACCGCTACTTTGGCGCGGCGAACCCCGGCGGCTCGGTGACGCCCACCGACATCGGAGGGATCTACGCGCTGCCGCTCGCAGGTGATTACGTGATCGTGGTGGCCGACGACGTCTCGGGCGAGGATGACCTGTCGGAAGCCGATCCCGACGTTTCCTACTCGATCAGTGCGCGCGCGATCGACGAGCCAGATCCCAACGACCTCGGCACGCGCAACGACTTCGCCGACGGCGCGAAGGACGCATTCGGGTCGAAGAGCTGCGGTGGGGGGTGGGACTCGGGCTCCCTGAACCGCGGCTACATCGCGTCGATCGGCGACGCGGACTGGTACCGGGTGCCCCTGTCGGGCTGCGACCGCGGGATCATGGAGGTGAGCCTCGACCTCGGCGGGGCCGTGGGCGTCGACCCGCAGATCCGCGTCGTCAGGCGCTACCCGGACAAGAGCTGCGAGCGCGACGAGGACTGCGCCTCGCTCGACCTGTCCTGCGAGGACGACCTGAGCTGTGCGGCGTGGGGCAACGTCTGCGTCGGCGCCCAGGGCGATCCCGAGGAGGACGAAGAGAACTTCGTTCCCGGCGACTGCCAGGGAGCGGCCGCGTGCCTTGGCGGCGTATGCGGCGCGACCCAGTTCGAGAAGAACGCTCCGGGCCAGTCGAGCGTCGCGACCTCCGTCCCGATCTTCGGCGACGGCGAGCTGTGGGTCGTCGCCCAGGACTTCCACTCCGACGGGAGCGACCTGGACTCGCCCTACACTCTCACCGTCCAGACGCGCGAGGACCCGGACCCGGGCGAGAGGGACAACGTCTACAATCCCTATCCGCGTCGCATCGTGGACCGCGGCGCCAACAGGGACGTCGCGCGCGGTCCCTTCGGCATCGGCTTCACGGCGGAGGGAGTCCTGGCCACCGAGGCGGACGAGGACTGGTTCTACTTCACGAACCCCTGCGCCGGCACGGCGCCCGACACCTGCCAGATGAACGTGGAGATGCACCTGGACCCGGGGCCCGTCGACTGGATCGTGACGCTGGTGCGGGGCCGGCGCGACTGGTTCCAGACCGCGTTCGTGGAGGAGGGCGACTCGAGCGGCGTCGACTACACGTACGGTCCCGGCAGCGAGTGCCTCTTCTCGGTCGCCGAGGACGAGGGCTACTGGCTCCTCGTCTACGACAACCAGGGGATCGCCGACATCGAGGGGACGCCGGACTGGAGTATCAGCCAGGGCTACTCGATCACCGTGACGGGCTCGTCGTCGCCGAGCTGCCCCGAGCCCTGCGTCATGCACGGCGACCCGGAGCCGGGATGCAACGTCGATTGATGGAGCGGCCCATGCGAATCCTGCTCGTGACCCTGGCGCTCGTGGTCGGCTGCGGCGACGACGACGCCGGACCGGACGGCGACGCCGACGCAGACTCGGACGCGGACTCGGACGCCGACGGGGACGCGGGCTGGACGATCGAGGAGCTCGACGGGGACGACGCCGCGCAGCAGACGAGCCTGGCGGTCGCCACGAGCGGCGAGATCGGCATCGGCTACTTCCCGCTCCGGCAGCGAGAGGTCGGTCCTTGTCTCGCAGATGGAGCGGGCCAGGCGCTGGGGGCGGACATCCGCTGGGTGCAGGGCACGCCTGGGAGCATGTCGGCGACCGAGGTCGTGGGCACGCCGTCGTTCTTCGCAGGGCCTGCGGGGATGACGGTCCGCTGGTCGGGCGCGGTGCCCTAC
Source organism: Deltaproteobacteria bacterium (assembly GCA_016190375.1). Taxonomy (GTDB): domain Bacteria; phylum Myxococcota_A; class Polyangia; order JACPQR01; family JACPQR01; genus JACPQR01. The sequence continues at coordinate 19,969 of JACPQR010000004.1, read as the reverse complement.
GTCGCCACGCTGGGCGGTGACCTCGACCCAGCCTGGGAGAATTACTGTGGCTCGAGCGACATGGTCCTGTACTCGAAGGCCGGCGGAGGCTGGCAGATGGAGACGGTGGCCTCGAGCTCGGGAGACGCGCCGCCCACGGACGGCTGCGACATCGACGGCGCCAGCACCTTCGGCTGGGTCGTCGGGAACTGGGGCGCGCTCGCCGTGGACGGCGGCGGCCAGATGGCCATGGCGTGGCGCGACCTGCATTCGGGCGGCATGCTGCAGCGCGACGACGCGGCGCGCGCCGACCTCGAGCTCGCGACGGGCGGCCCGGGCGCGTGGGCCTACGGCATGATCGACTGCGGCCTCGGCGCGGGAGACTACACCTCGCTCGCGTTCGAGCCGGGCGGCGGACTGGTCGCGGCCTGGTACAACCCCATGAGCACCGGCGTCGGCGACCAGGCACGCGAGGGGGTCTGGATCGGCCGCCGATCGGATCCGGAATGGGATCGCTTCCGCCTCTTCCGCGGCGAGGCAGGTCCGGGCATCGGAATGGCCGTCGCACCCGACGGGACGATCGGAGTCTCCTGGTATCAGGAGCAGTCGCTCCGCTACGCCCAGATCGGGCCCGGCCAGTCGCTCGACTCGGCGCACAACGTCCTCGCGAGCGATGTTTCGAGCGACGCGGGTCGCTACTCGTCCCTCGCCTTCCTGGCCGACGGTCGCCCCGTCATCGCCCACTACCGCTGCAAGCGCTACGACGAAGACGACGCGAGCTGCGAGGCCGCGTACGACGCACCGGTCCTCTCGTACCCCGTCGCCGGCATCGACCAGCCATGGCGCAGCGAGGTCATCGACTCGTCCGGGGACGGCAACTGCGGAGCGGACACGCAGGTCGGCGTGCTGCACGATGGCCGCGTCGTCGTGGCCTACACCTGCGTCGCCTACGACGCCGACTCGGGAGAGTTCGTCGGCGCGCTGAAGCTCGCGACACGAGGTGCTCCGTGAGGGCGCTCGTCCTGGCGGCGCTGCTGTGGGGCTGCGACGGCGACTCGGCGAGCTTCATCGACGGAAGCGCCGCCTCCTCCTACGACATGGACTTCGACGAGGTCCGGATCCGTCTCTTCTCGACCGAGGTCGCGGTCGAGTACGTCCGCAAGGCCGGCTCGGGCGAGGAGCTTCCCCTCAAGCTCACCGTCTCCTTCGCCGAAGACCCCATAGCCGCCGGCCAGCCCATCGACCTTCACCCGCCAAGCGGCACGGTGAACCGCGTCCCGAACAGCCCACAGCTCCCCGAGCTCTCCGACCAGGAGTCCACAATCACGTTCGAAACCTGGTCCACCGAGGCCGGCGCCTCGATCGAGGGCACCTTCCGCGTCGACTTCGAGAACGGGACGGGCCTGAACGGCGCCTTCAGCGCCGACCTCGAGCGCCCCCTCGACGAGTAGCGAGCGACCGCCGGCATAGCTCGTGCTTGACAGGAGGGGGTTTCCGACTAGGATGCGCCTCCTTCCCTGGGAAGGGTGCAAGGAAACAGCCAGAATGCCGACGATCAATCAGCTTGTCCGCTACGGTCGCAGGGCCGTGCGGGAGAAGACCGACTCTCCGGCGCTCAAGGCCTGCCCGCAGAAGCGGGGGGTCTGCGTACGCGTCTACACGACCACGCCGAAGAAGCCGAACTCGGCGCTCAGGAAGGTGGCGCGCGTCCGGCTCACGAACGGGATGGAGGTCACCACGTACATCCCCGGGGAGGGTCACAACCTGCAGGAGCACTCGGTCGTCATGATCCGCGGGGGCCGGGTCAAGGACCTGCCGGGAGTGCGGTACCACGTGATCCGCGGAACGCTCGACGCGTCGGGAGTGGCCGAGCGCAAGCAAGGACGCTCCAAGTACGGCGCGAAGCGCCCGAAGAGCTGAGTGGTGAGAGGGTAAAGGGCGATGCCGCGTCGACGAGAGGTTCCCAAGCGCAAGGTCATCCCCGATCCGAAGTTCAAGGATCGGCTGGTCTCGAAGTTCGTCAACTGCCTGATGCTGGATGGCAAGAAGGCGACCGCCGAGCGCATCATGTACGGCGCCTTCGACATCATCCAGAGCCGGTTCAAGGAGGACGCGCTCGACGTGTTCCGCAGAGCCCTGGACAACGTCAAGCCCAAGGTCGAGGTCAAGAGCCGCCGAGTCGGCGGCGCGACCTACCAGGTCCCGGTCGAGATCCGGCCCGAGCGCCGGGTCGCCCTCGCCATGCGCTGGCTCATCACGTACGCGCGGTCGCGCGGCGAGAAGTCCATGCGCGAGAAGCTGGCGATGGAGCTGGTCGACGCCGCGGCCAACCGCGGCAACGCCGTCAAGAAGCGAGACGATACACACAAGATGGCAGACGCGAACAAGGCGTTCGCGCACTACAGGTGGTAGTGATGCGCACGATGCGAGCGGAGGCGGATTCACTCCGCCGTAGCGAGCGGGGGGGTTCGGGGGGGGACCGCAGGGCCCCCACCGATTCGATACCGGCAGACGCGAACAAGGCGTTCGCGCACTACAGGTGGTAAGGAGCAACAACGGAGGATGGTGAACCCGACATAGGACCGGGCGGCAGGGTCGAAGGACATTCACCGCTGCAACCCGGAACCCTTCCTGGCCAGTCGAGCCGATCCGATGGAGATCGGCGGAGCCGGGGAGGGTTTTTTGCTACCCGGAAGCACCAGAAAAAAGACGAATGGCCCGCGACGTACCCACAAGCCGAGTGCGCAACATCGGGATCATGGCGCACATCGACGCCGGAAAGACCACGGTCACCGAGCGCATCCTTTACTACACGGGTGTCTCGTACAAGATCGGCGAGGTCCACGATGGCACCGCGACCATGGACTGGATGGTCCAGGAGCAGGAACGCGGGATCACGATCACGAGCGCCGCGACGACGAGCTTCTGGCGCGACCACCGGATCAACATCATCGACACGCCTGGCCACGTGGACTTCACGATCGAGGTCGAGCGGTCGCTGCGCGTCCTGGACGGCGCCGTCGCCATCTTCTGCGGCGTGGCGGGGGTCCAGCCGCAGTCCGAGACCGTCTGGCGCCAGGCGGACAAGTACGGCGTGCCGCGCGTCGTCTTCGTCAACAAGATGGACCGCGTCGGGGCCGAGTTCCCGCGCGTCGTCGAGGAGATCAAGGAGCGCCTGGCCGCGAACCCGATCCCCATCCAGCTCCCGATCGGCGCGGAGGAGAAGTTCTCCGGCGTCGTCGATCTGATCGGGATGCGCGCGCTCTACTTCGAGGAGGCCGAGCTCGGCGCCAAGTATCACGTCGCGGACATCCCCCCCGCGATGCAGGCCGAGGTGCAGGCCGCGCGTGCGTTCGCGGTCGAGAAGATCGCCGAGCTGGACGAGTCGCTCACGGAGAGGTTCCTCGAGGGCAAGGAGATCCCGGCCGAGGACCTGGTCGCCGCGCTGCGCAAGGGGACGATCGGGCTGAAGGCCGTCCCCGTCCTCTGCGGCGCCGCCTTCAAGAACAAGGCGATCCAGCCGCTCCTCGACGCGGTCGTCGACTTCTTGCCCTCGCCCGCCGACATCCCGCCTGTCCAGGGAGTCGATCCCGACAAGCCCGAGAAGATCCTCGAGCGCAAGGCGGACGACAGCGAGCCGTTCGCGGGCCTCGCGTTCAAGATCATGACCGATCCGTTCGTCGGCCAGCTCACGTTCGTCCGTGTGTACTCCGGGATCCTGGAGCGCGGTTCGGCCGTCCTCAACGCGGTCAAGGGGAAGCGGGAGCGCATCGGCCGGCTCCTGCAGATGCACGCCAACAAGCGGGAGGACATCGACGAGGTCCGCGCCGGGATGATCGCAGCGGTCGTCGGCCTGCGCCTGTCGACCACGGGCGACACGCTGTGCGACGAGAAGCATCCGATCCTCCTCGAGCAGATGGTCTTCCCCCAGCCGGTCATCGACATCGCCATCGAGCCCAAGACGAAGGCGGACCAGGACAAGCTCTCCACGTGCCTGCAGAAGCTGGCGACGGAGGACCCGTCCTTCCGCGTGCACACGAACGAGGAGACCGCCCAGACGATCATCTCGGGCATGGGCGAGCTGCACCTCGAGATCATCGTCGACCGGCTGGTCCGCGAGTTCAAGGTCGACGCCAACGTCGGAAAGCCCCAGGTCGCGTACCGCGAGACCATCACCGAGACGGTGAAGTCCGAGGGCCGCTTCGTTCGGCAGACCGGCGGCCGCGGCCAGTACGGACATGTCGTGCTGGTCGTGGCGCCCTCCGGCGCGGGCAAGGGCTTCATCTTCGAGAGCAAGGTCGTCGGCGGCGCGGTCCCGAAGGAGTTCATTCCTGCCGTGGAGCGCGGGATTCGCGAGGCGCTCGACGGCGGCGTGCTCGCCGGCTTCCCGATGGTCGACGTCAAGGTGCAGCTCGTCGACGGCAGCTACCACGAGGTCGACTCGAGCGACATCGCGTTCAGGATCGCCGCGTCGATGGGCTTCAAGGAGGCGGCCAAGAAGGCCCACCCCGTTCTTCTCGAGCCCATCATGGCCTGCGAGGTCGTCACGCCCGAGGCGTTCATGGGCGAGGTCATAGGGGACCTGAACTCGCGGCGCGGCAAGATCACCGGGATGGACGCCAGGGGGACGACGCAGTTCATCAACGCGCAGGTCCCGCTCGCCCAGATGTTCGGCTACGCGACGGACCTCAGGAGCGCGACGCAGGGCCGCGCGACCTACACGATGCAGTTCAGCCACTACGCGCAGATGCCCCAGCAGCTCTCGGAGGAGCTGGTGGGGAGGTTCAGAGGGTTCTGAGGGAACGTTCGGGGAGATCCACGATGAGCAACAAGACGAAGATCAGGATCCGGCTCAAGGCGTACGACCACAAGCTCTTGGACCAGTCCGCCAACGAGATCGTCGACACCGCGAAGCGGACGGGTGCGCGCGTCGCGGGGCCGATCCCGCTGCCGACGCGGATCAACAAGTACACCGTGCTGCGCGGGCCGCACGTGGACAAGAAGTCGCGCGAGCAGTTCGAGATCCGGACGCACAAGCGGCTGCTCGACATCCTGGATCCGACCCAGCAGACGCTGGACGCGCTGATGAAGCTCGATCTGTCCGCGGGCGTCGACGTGGAGATCAGGTCCTAGCCGGGGGCCGGAGGCCCGGGAGGCGAGCGAAGGTGGACCAGGTCCACCGCAGCGAGCGGGGGGTTCGGGGGGGCATGAAGGGCCCCACCGACGAGACACCGGAGGTGAGAAAGATGGCCAAGGCAACTGTCTACAATCTTCGCAAGGAGAAGGTCGGCGAGATCGACCTCTCCGACGAGGTCTTCGGGGCGCCCGTGAACCAGGACCTCTTCTACGAGGTCGTCAAGGCGCAGCTCGCGTCCCGTCGCTCCGGCACGGCGGCGGTCAAGGAGCGGAGCGCCGTTGCGGGCAGCACCAAGAAGATCTACCGGCAGAAGGGCACCGGTCGCGCTCGCCATGGCTCGATCCGGGCCCCGAACTTCGTCGGCGGCGGCAAGGCCCACGGACCGGTGCCCCGGTCGTACGCGTACCGTCCTCCGCGCAAGATGCGGATCTCGGCGCTGCGCTCCGCGCTGTCGATGCTCTTCCGCGACGGCAAGCTCCTCGTGGTCAAGGACTTCGAGCTCGCCGAGCCGAAGACGAAGGCCCTGGTGGAGATCCTCGAGACGCTCGACGCCGGCCAGCGGAGCCTCCTCGTCGACGACAGGGGCAACGACAAGCTCCGGCTGTCGGCCCGCAACCTCGAGCATCACCTCTATCTGCCGCCCGAAGGCGTCAACGTCTACGACGTGCTCCGGCACGACAGCCTCTTGTGCACGGAGGCGGCCATTCGTGCGCTCGAATCGCGTTGCTCGGACGGAGGTGCGGCATGATCGGCAAGACTCCGCAGAGCATCGTGCGAAGGCCCATCGTCCTGACAGAGAAGGGCTCGGACCTGCGGGAGGCGTTCAACAAGGTGATCTTCGAGGTCGCCCGGGACGCGAACAAGATCGAGGTCAAGAAGGCCATCGAGACCCTCTTCTCCGTCACGGTGCTCGAGGTCAACACCATGAACGTCCGCGGCCGGATCCGGCGCATGGGCCGCCGATACGGAAAGACCCAGAACTGGAAGAAGGCGATCGTCACCCTCAAGAAGGGCGACAAGATCGACTACTTCGAGGCCCAGTAGAACCCAGGAGAGATCGGTCATGACACTCAAGCACTTCAAGCCGACCTCACCGGGCGTGCGCTTCCTGCACGCTCCGGATTTCAGCGAGCTGACTCCCGGAGCGAGTCCGGCGAAGAGGCTCCTCGAGCCGCGTCCGTCGACGGGCGGGCGCAACCACTACGGACGCATCACGACCCGCTTCCGGGGCGGCGGTCACAAGCGCAAGTACCGCATCATCGATTTCAAGCGAAGCAAGGTGGGCGTCCCGGCGCGCGTTGCCTCCATCGAGTACGACCCGAACCGCTCGGCGCGTATCGCGCTCCTGAGCTACGTCGACGGCGACAAGAGCTACATCCTGGCGCCCGACGGGTTGACGCAGGGCGACACGGTGCTGTCGAGCCGGCACGCCGACATCAAACCCGGCAACGCGCTTCCCTTGAAGTACATCCCACTCGGGACGGCGATCCACAACATCGAGCTCAAGATCGGCAAGGGCGGTCAGCTCTCGCGCAGCGCGGGCGTCGCGGCGCAGCTCGTTGCCCGGGACGGGAGCCGCGCGCAGGTCAGGCTCCCGTCGGGCGAGGTCCGCTCGATCCACGTCGACTGCCGCGCGACCATCGGGCAGGTCTCGAACGCCGACCACCAGAACGTGTCGATCGGCAAGGCGGGACGGCAGCGATGGAAGGGCCGGCGGCCCCACAACCGCGGCGTGACGATGAACCCGGTCGACCACCCGATGGGCGGCGGCGAGGGGCGCACGAGCGGCGGCCGCCATCCCTGCTCGCCGTGGGGGCAGCTCGCGAAGGGTCTGAAGACGAGGAACAACAAGCGGACCGATCAGGCGATCGTACGCCGCAGGGGCAAGAAGGGTTGAGGCCGTAAGCCATGGCACGATCGATCAAGAAGGGTCCTTTCATCGACGATCACCTCCTGAAGAAGGTGACCGAGGCCGCCGAGACTCGCTCGAAGAAGGTCATCAAGACCTGGTCGAGGCGCTCGACGATCCTCCCGGAGTGCGTCGGGCTGACGTTCGCCGTCCACAACGGCCGGAAGTTCGTCCCGGTCTTCGTGACCGAGAACATGGTCGGCCACAAGCTCGGCGAGTTCGCGCCGACCCGGACGTTCCACGGGCACACGGGGGACAAGAAAGCGAAGGTGGTAAAGGGGCCGACCCACAAGTGAAGGTCCCCGCGGAACCGGCGTTTCGTGGGCCATCTTGCGGTCGGAACGCCGTTGTGTTATACGCGTACGCTCTTTGCAAGGGCGCGTAGTTTTATAAGAGATTTCGCTAGGTTAGACGTCGAGCGCCCACTCGGGCTCGGGAGCTGGAACGGGAAACGTCATGGAGACGAAGGCAATCGCACGTTTCACCCGGATTGCACCGCGCAAAGCGCGGGCGGTCGTGGACCTCGTGCGCGGCAGGAGCGCCGAGGAGGCGCTGACGGCGCTGCAGTTCACGATGAAGTCGGGCGCGAAGATCGTCGCGCGCGTCATCGACAGCGCCGTCGCGAACGCGCGCGTGAGGTCACCCAACGTCGACGTCGACACTCTCTTCGTGAAGACGGCGTACGTCGACAAGGGCCCGAACAAGCACATGCGGCGCTGGCGCCCGCGCGCGATGGGTCGCGCGACCCGCATCACCAAAGGCACCAGTCACATCACGATCATTTTGGACGAGCGATGAGGGACTACGGGCGAGCGCAGGCGGATTCAGATCCTCCCCGAAGGGGACTCCGCCGGAGCGAGCGGGGGGGTTCGGGGGGGACCGAAGGTCCCCTCCGACCAAACAACGAGAGATAGACAGGAGCGGCTCGTGGGTCAGAGGTCCATCCGGTAGGTGCGAGGCTCGGCGTCGTCAGGACGTGGAGCTCCAAGTGGTACGCCGACAAGAGCTACGCCAAGTGGCTCCACGAGGACATCCGACTGAAGAACATGATCCGCGACAAGCTCAAGCACGCGGGGATCGCGGCCGTCGAGATCGAGCGCGCCGCCGACAAGGCGAAGATCCTGATCTTCACCTCGCGGCCCGGCATCGTGATCGGGAAGCGCGGCGCGGGCGTGGAGCAGCTCAAGCAGGACATCCAGAAGCTGTCCGAGAACGAGATCTTCATCGACATCCAGGAGATCCGGAAGGCCGAGACGAACGCGCAGCTCGTCGCGGAGAACGTGGCGACGCAGCTCGAGCGGCGGATCGCCTTCCGCCGCGCGATGAAGCGCGCGATGGCGACCGCGATCAAGTTCGGGGCGAAGGGCGTGCGCATCGAGGCGTCGGGACGACTGGGCGGCGCCGAGATGTCGCGCGACGAGGGGTACCGCGAGGGGCGCGTGCCGCTGCACACGCTGCGCGCGGACATCGAGTACGGGTTTGCCGAGGCGCGGACGACATACGGCGCCATCGGGGTCAAGTGCTGGATCTTCAAGGGCGAGGTGCTCCAGAAGCGCGCCCGGAAGCCGCAGCCCAGTGGAGCTGCATAGAGGCGGGTCATGCTTGCGCCCAAGAGAGTCAAGTTTCGCAAGATGCAGAAGGGCCGGATGCGTGGCGTCTCCCAGAAGGGCTGCGACGTGTCCTACGGCGACTTCGCGCTGCAGTCGCTCGACGCCTGCTGGGTCACGTCCAAGCAGATCGAGGCCGGCCGTGTCGCGATCTCGAGACACGTCAAGCGCCAGGGCAGGCTGTGGATCCGGATCTTCCCGGACAAGCCGATCTCGAAGAAGCCGGCCGAGACCCGGATGGGTAAGGGCAAGGGCAACCCCGAGGAATGGGTGGCCGTCGTCAAGCGCGGTCGCGTGATCTTCGAGATCCAGGGCGTACCGGAGCCGATGGCGCGCGAGGCGTTCCGTCTCGCGTCCCACAAGCTTCCAGTCAAGACGCGGTTCCTCACGCGTGGAGCTGAGCTATGAGGGCGAAGGAGATTCGCGGCCGGGACCTCGAGGAGCTCCTGAAGCTCGAGAAGAGCCTGAGGGACGAGCTGTTCACCTACAAGTTCCAGAACTTCACGAACCGGCTGGACAACACGAGCCAGATCCAGAAGACGCGCCGCGACCTCGCGCGCGTGTTGACGGTGATCCGTCAGAAGAGGACCGCGTCATGAGCGAGTCGGACACGACCCTCGAGGCGCCCAGCGCCGAGACGCCGAAAGGGGAGAGCGCGAAGCCCGAGGCTCCGTCCAGGGGTCGAAAGCGCCACCTGGTCGGCAAGGTGATCTCCGCCAAGATGCAGAAGACCGTCGTGGTCGAGGTCTCGCGCAGGGTGCTCGACCCGGTGTTCAAGAAGTTCGTCAGGCACCGCGCGCGCTACAAGGCGCACGACGAGAAGAGCGCCTGTCGCGCCGGCGACCAGGTCGAGATCCGCGAGCACCGACCGCTCTCGCGAGAGAAGCGGTGGGTCGTCGCGCGCGTGATCGCGCGCCAGGAGGAGGGCATCTAGCCATGATCCAGATGCGCACCGAGCTCGACGCCGCGGACAACTCGGGGGCCAAGCGGCTGCACTGCATCAAGATCCTGGGTGGCTCCCGCCGCAAGTACGCGAGCCTGGGCGACATCATCGTGGTCTCCGTCAAGGAGGCGATGCCGGCATCGAAGGTCAAGAAGGGGGAGGTCGCCAAGGCGGTCGTGGTGCGCACGAAGAAGGAAGTGCGTCGGGCGGACGGCTCCTACATCAAGTTCGACGTCAACTCGGCGGTCCTGATCAACCCGCAGGGCGAGCCCATCGGGACGCGCATCTTCGGGCCGGTCGCCCGCGAGCTCCGGGCGAAGAAGTTCATGAAGATCATCTCGCTCGCACCGGAGGTGATCTGATGGCCAAGCAGCACGTGAAGAAGAACGACATGGTCGTGGTGATCGCCGGTCGCGACAAGGGAAAGACCGGCAAGGTCCTCGAGGTGCACCGCGAGACCGGGCGCGTGGTCGTCGAAGGCGTCAGTGTCGTCAAGCGTCACACCAAGCCGAATCAGCGCGACCGGGTCGGTGGGATCATCGACAAGCCGGCGCCGATCGACGTTTCGAACGTTCTGCTCCTCGAGGTGCAGACCGGAAAGCCCACGCGAACGCGGGTGGGCGTCGGCAAGGACGGCAAGAAGGTTCGGATCTCCACGGCGACCGGAAAGGTGCTGGATTAGGAACGTCCCATGAGCGAAGAGGAAAAGGGAAAGGGACCGAAGTCGGCCAAGGAAGGCGGGGCGGACGACGCCGCCGACGCAGCGAAGTCACCGAAGGGGGAGCGGCCTGCCAAGGGCGACGACGCAGCGAAGTCCCCGAAGGGGGAGAAGCCCGCAGCCGCCGCCGGCGCCGCCGCCGACGCAGCCGACGCCGCCGACGCAGCGAAGTCCCCGAAGGGGGAGAAGTCCCCGAAGGGGGAGAAGTCCCCGAAAGGGGAGAAGGCCGCCAAGGGGGAGAAGCCGGCCGGTGGTGAGAAGGCTGCGAAGGGGGAGAAGGGCGCCAAGGGGGACAAGGGCAAGGCGAAGAAGGCCGAGGCGAAGCAGCACGCTCGGCAGCCCGGCCCGCCGCCCCGCCTGCGCGAGCGGTACTTCAAGGAGACCGTTCCGGCCCTGACCAAGCAGTTCGGGTACAAGAACCCGATGCAGGTCCCCCGGCTGGCGAAGATCGTGATCAACGTCGGGATGGGCGAGGCCGTCGCGAACGTCAAGGTGATGGACAAGGCCGTCGAGGAGCTCACCGCGATCGCCGGTCAGAAGCCCGTCGTGACGAAGGCAAAGAAGTCGATCGCGAACTTCAAGCTCCGCGAGGGGATGCCGATCGGCATCATGGTCACGCTGCGACGCGAGGGGATGTGGGAGTTCCTCGATCGCCTCGTGACCCTCGCGCTGCCGCGCGTGCGCGACTTCAAGGGCGCCAGCCCACGCGCGTTCGACGGCAGGGGAAACTACTCGCTCGGGATCAAGGAGCAGATCGTCTTTCCCGAGGTCAACTACGACGAGGTCGAGAAGATCCGAGGCATGAACGTCTCCATCGTCACCACGGCCCGCACCGACGAGGAGGCGAGGGCGCTCCTCGGTCACCTCGGGATGCCGTTCCGGTCTTAGGAGGAAGAGAAAGTGGCACGTACGCAGGCCTTCGCGAAGCTGTTCAGGACACCGAAGTTCAAGGTGCGCCACCACAACCGCTGTCCGATCTGTGGTCGACCGCGGGGCTACTACCGGAAGTTCGACATGTGCCGAATCTGCCTCCGCAACCTGGCGCTCAAGGGAGACATCCCCGGCGTCATCAAGTCGAGCTGGTAGCCGCCATGATGACCGATCCTCTCGCCGACCTGTTCACGCGCATCCGCAACGCCGGGATGGCGCGGCTCGACCGCATCGACGTGCCGTTCTCGAAGCTGAAGAAGACCGTGGCGACCATCCTGAAGCAGGAGGGCTACGTGTCCGACCTCCGAGTCGGCGACGGCGGCGTCCGGCCGACGCTCACGGTCTTCCTGAAGTACGGGCACGACAAGGCGCACGTGATCGACGGCATCCGCCGGGTCTCTCGTCCCGGACAGCGCGTCTACGTGCCCGCGAAGAGGATCCCCAAGGTCCTGGGCGGGCTCGGAGTGTCGGTGCTCTCCACCTCGCAGGGCGTCATGTCCGATCGCGAGGCCCGCAAGAAGAACCTGGGCGGCGAGCTCCTTTGCGAGGTGTGGTGATGAACACCGTGCGGTCGTGGGCGAGCGCAGTGCGGCTTTGCCGCGCGGAGCGAGGGGGGTTCGGGGGGGCGCGAGCGGCAGCGAGCCGCACCCCCGACGAGATGGCGAACCTGGGCGGCGAGCTCCTTTGTGAGGTGTGGTGATCCGAAATGAGCCGGATAGGAAAGCGAATCATCGCGTTGCCCAAGGGCGTCGAGGTCAAGACGTCGGACGGGAAGATCCAGGTGAAGGGACCCAAGGGTCAACTCGTCCGGCTGCAGCCGCCGAAGTCGATCGTCACCGTGGACGGGGCGGGCGTGCACGTCGCGCCGACCCCCGACGCGGCGCGTGAGGCGAGCCGGATGCAGGGGCTCACTCGCGCGCTCATCAACAACATGGTCGTCGGCGTCACCAAGGGCTGGTCGAGGACGCTCGACCTCGTGGGCGTGGGCTACCGTGCCGACGTCCAGGGACAGAAGCTGATCCTCAACGTCGGCTACAGCCACCCGATCGAGTTCCCGCTACCCAAGGGGATCAGCGCGAAGGTGGAGGAGAAGCAGACGCGGATCATCCTGGAGGGGACCGATAACGAGCTGCTCGGCGAGACCGCGGCAATCGTCCGCAGGTTCCGTCCGCCAGAGCCCTACAAGGGCAAGGGCATCCGGTATCACGGCGAGCGCGTCAGGCAGAAGGCCGGCAAGGCCGGCAAGGCAGCGGGAGCGAAGTGATGGCGATCAGCACCCAGGTGAAGGCCGAAGGGCGGCTCCGTCGCAAGAAGCGGATCCGGGCGCGCGTCGAGGGCAACCCCGAGCGGCCGCGGATGTCCGTCTTCAGGAGCCTGAAGCACATCTACGTCCAGGTGGTCGACGACGCCGCGGGCAAGACCCTGGTGACCGCCTCGACGCTCTCGAAGGAGATCCGCGACGAGGTCAAGTCTCTCAAGAAGACCGAGCGCGCGAAGAAGGTAGGCGGGCTCGTCGCCCGCCTCTGCGCCGAGAAGAAGATCGGCAAGGTAGTGTTCGACCGAAACGGCTATCTCTACCACGGGCGCGTCAAGGCGCTCGCCACGGCCGCCCGGGAGGCGGGCCTGAAGTTCTAGAGGCAATCATCATGGCCATCGACCCCGCACAGCTCGAAGACCTGCAGGAACGGGTCATCAACATCAACCGCGTCGCCAAGGTCGTCAAGGGCGGGCGGCGCTTCAGCTTCAGCGCGCTCGTCGTCGTTGGCGACGGCAAGGGACACGTGGGCGTGGGCCTTGGGAAGGCCAACGAGGTCCCCGAGGCGATCCGAAAGGGCAACGAGCAGGCCAAGAAGAGCATCTTCACGGTCCCGCTCAAGGACAAGACCATCCCTCATCAGATCGAGGGCGTATTCGGCGCCGGCAGGGTGATGATGCGGCCCGCGAGCCCCGGCACGGGCGTCATCGCCGGAGGAGCGGTCCGCGCGGTCGTCGAGTCGGTTGGCATCAAGGACATCCTGACCAAGTGCATCGGGACGTCGAACCCCCACAACGTCGTGCACGCGGTCGTCGCCGGCCTCAAGGGCCTGCGGAGCGCGGAGCAGATCGCCACCGGGCGTGGCGTCGACATGGACAGCGTGGGATAGGGAGCCGCGCCATGAAACCCCGGCTGAGAGTCACCCAGATTCGAAGCGTCATCGGACGCCCGGAGCCGCACTGCAAGGTCGTGCGCGGCCTCGGGCTCAAGGGCCCGCATTCGGTGGTCGTGGTCCCGAACGAGCCGCAGTTTCGCGGAATGATCAAGAAGGTGATTCACCTTCTCGAGGTCGAGGAGGTGGACTAACGATGTGCCACAGCCAGCGAACGCAGGCGGATTCACTCCGCCGTAGTGAGCGAGCGGACCGAGCGTTCACGCGGGGGGGGCCCGTGGGGGGGGCGAAGCCCCACCCGCGTTCAATGATCAAGAAGGTGATTCATCTCCTTCAGGTCGAGGAGGTCGATTGAAATGACCGCGATCCTCGCCACGCTCCATCCCCCGAAGGGCGCCGTCAAGGACGAGCTGCGCCTGGGCCGCGGCCGTGGGTCCGGCAAGGGCAAGACGTCCGGCAAGGGCATGAAGGGCCAGCGTGCCCGCTCGGGCGGCCGCGGTAAGCCGAACTTCGAGGGCGGCCAGATGCCGCTCCAGCGCCGGCTGCCCAAGCGCGGCTTCCGCAATCCTTTCCGCAAGGACGTCGCGGTCGTGAACCTCCGCGACCTCGCGCGCTTCGCCGCGGGCTCGACCGTGACCCTCGAGACCCTGGCTGAGGCCGGGCTGGTCAAGAAGCTCGCCGGACGCGACGCCGTCAAGGTCCTGGGCGTAGGCGATCTCGACCGGGCACTCACCGTCCACGCCCATGCGTTCTCGGGGACGGCCAAGGAGAAGATCGAGAAGGCGGGTGGAAAGGCGGTCGTCATAGGAGCGGAAGAGACCCCGTCCGCCACCGCGCAGGGAGCGAGCACCTAGAGATGTCGGGCTTCGCCAACATCGGGAAGATCCCGGAGCTGCGCAAGCGGCTGCTCTTCACGTTGATGATCCTGGCGGTCTACCGCATCGGGATCTTCGTCACCGTTCCGGGCTGCGACCGCGCCGTCATGCGCGAGATCGTGGCGAGCCAGGCCGGGACGTTCCTGTCTCTCTTCAACATGTTCTCGGGCGGAGCGCTGGAGCAGCTCTCCATCTTCGCGCTCGGGATCATGCCGTACGTGTCGGCGTCGATCATCCTTCAGCTCCTGACGGTCGTATTCAAGCCGCTCGAGGAGCTGCGCAAGGAAGGCGAGGCAGGCCAGCGCAAGATCAACCAGTACACTCGATACGGCACCATCGTCCTCAGCTTCGTGCAGTCGCTGGGGATCGCCATGTACGTCGAGAGCCTCAACGGCTCGGGTCAGTACGGCGAGGTCGTAGCGCACCCCGGGTGGCCGTTCCGCCTGATGGTGATGGTCTCGCTGACGACCGGCACGGCATTCATCATGTGGCTCGGCGAGCAGATCACCGAGCGAGGGATCGGGAACGGGACGTCGCTCATCATCTTCGCCGGGATCGTCGCCGACCTGCCGGACGCTCTGTTCAAGACCTTCTCGCAGGCGAAGATCGGGCAGATCCAGCCGCTGTCGATCATGCTGATCACCGCGATCGTCATCGGCGTCGTGGCCACCATCGTCTTCTTCGAGCGCGGTCAGCGTCGGATCCAGATCCAGTACGCGAAACGGATGGTCGGAAGGAAGATGTACGGGGGCCAGTCCAGCCACCTGCCGCTGCGCGTGAACACCTCGGGCGTCATCCCGCCCATCTTCGCGTCGTCGATCCTGATGTTCCCCGGCACCCTCGCCCAGCTCCGGATCCCCGGGATGGAAGAGGTCCAGAACTACATGGACCCGGGCGGCTTCGGCTACAACGTCGTCTATATCCTGTTCATCATCTTCTTCTGCTACTTCTACACGGCCGTGACCTTCCAGCCGGTGGACGTGGCAGACAACCTGAAGAAGCAGGGGGCGTTCATCCCCGGGATCCGGCCCGGCAAGAAGACCGCCGACTACATCGACCGGGTGCTGACGCGGATCACGTTCGGCGGGGCCTGCTACGTGGCGACCGTCTGCGTGATCCCATCGCTGCTCGTGACGTACTTCAACGTGCCGTTCTACTTCGGCGGGACCTCGATGATGATCGTCGTCGGAGTCGCGCTCGACACGGTCAACCAGATCGAGTCGCACCTCATCACTCGCCACTACGAGGGTTTCACGGGCCCCAAGGGTCCGCGGATCCGTGGCAGGAGGATGCGGTGAGCAGGGCGGCGCAAAGCAGGGCGTGGGTTGCGCGAGGCGGCGAGCGCAGCGGGGCCATGCCGCGCGGAGCGAGGGGGGCCCGGGGGCGGGCGAGCGGCAGCGAGCCCCACCCCCGGCGAGACGCCGGTTTCACGGGCCCCAAGGGTCCGCGGATCCGTGGCAGGAGGATGCGGTGAGCAGGGCGCTCATACTCATCGGGCCTCCCGGAGCAGGGAAGGGCACTCAGGCCAAGAGGCTGATGGACCGGCTGCGCATCCCCCAGATCTCCACGGGGGACATGCTCCGAGCCGCGAGGGCAGCGGGGACGCCACTGGGGCTGCAGGCGAGGAAGTTCATGGACTCGGGCGCCCTCGTACCCGATGAGATCGTGATCGGCCTCATCGACGAGCGGCTGCGCGAGCCGGACTGCTCGAGCGGGTTCATGCTCGACGGGTTCCCACGGACGCTCCCCCAGGCACAGGCGCTCGATGCGCTGCTCGGCAAGCTGGGCCGCAAGCTCGACGCCGTCGTCCTGATCGAGGTCGACGAAGAACCCCTCGTAGCTCGGCTGAGCGGACGGCGAACGAGCAAGGTCGACGGCAGGATCTACCATGTCGTCACCGACCCTCCCCCGCCGGGCGTGGAGGTGTTCCAGCGCGAGGACGACCGCGAGGAGGTCATCCGGGAGCGCTTGGCCGTCTACCGCCGGCAGACCGAGCCGGTGATCGGCCACTACGACGAGCAGGGTCTCGTCCGCCGGATCGACGGATCGGGCTCGGTCGACGAGGTGACTGCGAGGATCGACCGTGCGCTCTAGAGCCGGAGGACGCCGACGGCGTGGCGGCACCTCGGAGGAGGATCGTGGCCCCAAGAAGGACAAGCTCGAGTTCGACGGGTCCATCACGGAGGCGCTGCCCAACGCGATGTTCCGCGTCGATTGCGACAACGGGCTCAAGGTCCTGGCGACGATCAGCGGCAGGATGCGGCAGTACTACATCAAGATCCTCCCCGGTGACCGCGTCACCGTCGAGGTGAGCCCCTACGACCCCACGCGGGGACGCATCACGTACCGGCACAAGTGACAGGAACCACGAGGATGAAGGTCAAACCGTCGGTGAAGAAGATCTGCGACAAGTGCAAGATCGTGAAGCGACACGGGGTCGTTCACGTGATCTGCGAGAACCCCCGGCACAAGCAGCGTCAAGGCTAGGAGCGTCAACGTGGCACGCATTGCAGGAATCGACCTACCGCGTCGCAAGCACATCGCGATCTCGCTGAGGTACATCTACGGAGTCGGCCGGACCCGCGGCCAGTACATCTGCGAGAAGGCCGGCGTCCCGCCGACCAAGCGGACCGAGGACCTGACCGAGAACGATGTCCGCAAGATCCGCGAGGTCATCGACGCGGAGTTCAAGGTCGAGGGCGACCTGCGCCGCGACGTCTCCATGAACATCAAGCGGCTCATGGACCTCGGCTGCTACAGGGGCCTCAGGCACCGCAAGGGTCTTCCCGTGCGGGGCCAGAGGACGCACACGAACGCACGCACGCGAAAGGGGCCGCGTCGCGGCATGTTGACCCGCAAGGCGCCGGCGAAGCCGACCACGGCGACGTGACGAGGAGAGGCGTATGTCCGCACCGAAGGCAGCAGCAGCAGCACCGAAGAAGCAAAAGGCCAAGAAGAAGGTCAAGAAGAACGTCGCCCTCGGCGTGGTGCACGTCCAGGCGACCTTCAACAACACCATCGTCACGATCACGGATCCGCAGGGGAACGTGATCTCGTGGGCGAGCGCGGGGTCGCGGGGATTCAAGGGTTCCCGCAAGTCGACGCCCTTCGCGGCCCAGCTCGCCGCCGAGGAGGCGGCCCGCAAGGCCCAGGAGCACGGCATGCGGACCGTGTCGGTGTTCATCAATGGTCCGGGTTCGGGCCGCGAGAGCGCGCTCAGGGCCCTGCAGACCGCCGGGTTCCGCGTCACCTCGATCCGCGACGTGACGCCGATCCCCCACAACGGTTGTCGGCCGCCGAAGCGGCGTCGCGTGTAGAAAGGCTCGAGGGAAGTCATGGCGCGTTACATCGGTCCGGTCTGCAAGCTCTGCCGGCGAGAGAACCTGAAGCTGTTCCTCAAGGGCGATCGCTGTTACAGCGACAAGTGCGCCTTCGACCGGAGACCTTACCCGCCCGGGCAGCACGGCCAGGGAAGGATCAAGTTCTCGGAGTACGGCGTCCGCCTCCGCGAGAAGCAGAAGGTGCGGCGCATGTACGGCGTCTTCGAGCGGCAGTTCAGGCGCTACTTCGAGGCGGCGGACGCCCAGAAGGGCGTCACGGGCGAGAACCTGCTCCGGTACCTCGAGCGGCGACTCGACAGCGTGGTGTACAGGCTGGGGTTCGCAGCGACCCGTTCGGAGGCGCGCCAGCTCGTCCGGCACAACCACGTGCTGGTCAACGGCAAGAGGGTCAACATCCCGTCGTATTTGACCCGGGTGAAAGACACGATCTCCATCCGGGAGAAGAGCAGGCAGATCGCGCGCATCGCCGAGTCGATGGAGGCTGTCGAGCGGCGCGGCGCCGTGTCTAGGCTGGAGCTCGACAAGCCGAGCTTCTCCGGTAGCGTCAAGTCCTTCCCGGCGAGGGACGACGTGACGATGCCGATCCAGGAACAGCTCATCGTCGAGTTCTACAGCCGGTAAAGGAGAAGTCATGCAGGCGCGAAACTGGCGAGATCTCATCCGACCCAAGGCCCTCCAGATCGAATCGGAGACGCTGACCGAGTACTACGGCAAGTTCACGTGCGAGCCACTCGAGCGAGGCTTCGGCGTGACCATCGGGAACTCCCTGAGGAGGATCCTCCTGTCGTCGCTCCAGGGTACGGCGATCACCGCCGTGCGGATCGACGGTGCCTTGCACGAGTTCACGACGATCCCCGACGTGGCCGAGGACGTCACGGACATCATCCTCAACCTCAAGGAGATCGTCTTCAAGTCCGGCACCCCGCGCACGCAGGTCCTCCGGCTCGACCGCGACGCGCCGGGCGTCATCACCGGCCGCGACATCCAGACGACCGACTCGATCGAGGTCCTGAACGCCGACCACCCGATCGCGACCCTCGCGAAGGGCGGCAAGCTCTCGATGGAGCTCACCGTCGGTTCCGGCCGCGGCTACGTCCCCGCGGACCGCAACAAGCAGGTGAACATGGCGCTCGGGACGATCCCGATCGACTCCCTGTTCTCGCCGATCCGCAAGGTCAACTACACCGTGACGAACGCCCGCGTGGGCCAGATCACGGACTTCGACAAGTTGACCCTCGAGGTCTGGACGAACGGCAGCGTGCGGCCCGAGGACGCGGTCGCCTACGCGGCCAAGATCCTCAAGGAGCAGCTCACCATCTTCATCAACTTCGAGGAAGAGGACGAGACGGCCGCGGCGGGCCTGTTCCACCAGGAAGAGGCGATCAACGAGAACCTCTTCCGCAGCGTGGACGAGCTCGAGCTGTCCGTCCGGTCGGCGAACTGCCTGCAGAACGCCAACATCCAGCTCATCGGCGAGCTCGTGCAGAAGACCGAGGCCGAGATGCTCAAGACCAAGAACTTCGGCCGCAAGTCGCTCAAGGAGATCAAGGAGATCCTGACCGAGATGGGGTTGATGCTCGGTATGAAGATCGACAACTGGCCGCAGCTCCTGGAGCGCTGGCGGCAGCAGCAGGCGGCATCCTAGGGACACGTTCACGAGGGGAGGTCCCCTCGCGTCGGGCGGTAGCGCGGAGAAAGACCGCTCTTCCGCCTTGGAGAGGCTCCGATGCGTCACCGAGTAGCAGGACGGCAGTTCTCACGAGACACCAGCTCGCGGCGCGCGATGTTCCGCGCGCTGGCGGGAGCACTGATCCTTCACGAGCGAATCCGGACGACCGATGCGAAGGCGAAGGAGCTCCGGCGGATCGCCGAGCGTCTGATCACGCGCGCCCGGCGCCTGGGAGAGGTCGCCGAGGCCGACGCGAAGGACCTGTCGCCGGAAGATCTGGCGCGAAGGCTCCACGCTCGGAGGGTCGTCGCGCGCTTCCTTCCGCGGTTCGGCGAGAAGGCCGACGAGTCCGGCGAGCAGGTGGAGATCGATCTGTACGAGAAGCTCTTCGCAGAGCTGGGGCCGCGCTTTCGCGACCGCAACGGAGGCTACACCCGGATCATCAAGGTGGGGCCGCGGCGGGGCGACGGCGCGCCCATCTCGATCATCGAGCTGATCGGTAGTGAAGGCGAGGCGCAGGAGGAGGAGGAGGAGATCGAGATGGGCAAGGGCAAGAAGGCAGCGAAGAAGGACGAGAAGAAGGGCAAGAAGGCCCCGGCGAAGGCCGCTCCGGCGAAGAAGGCCGCCCCCGCGAAGAAGGCCGCCCCCGCGAAGAAGGCCGCCCCCGCGAAGAAGGCCGCCCCCGCGAAGAAGGCCGCCCCCGCGAAGAAGGCC
>JACPQR010000038.1 GCA_016190375.1 Deltaproteobacteria bacterium | reverse complement strand
TTGCCAGTTGCCTGTTGCCAGTCGCCTGTTGCCTGTTCCGGATTCAAGCCTGCGATGGTCTGGGGCGGCGGCGCAAAACCCGGGACCGTGCAACGCACCCGTCGGCGTGATACGGTCTAGCGCGTGCACGGCGCCGAGGACTGGGGGCGCTCCCTCCGTCCATTGGGCGAGCCGGCGATGCGTCCCGGAGACGGTCCCTGGTGGGACGCCCTGCCCGAGGACTTCGCCCGCCGCAGCGAGCGCTTCGAGCTCAGTGGCGCACAGCGGCTCGAGGTCCTCGGCTCCGCCATCCTCGACCGCGCGATCTGCACCGCGTCGGCGACGGCTCTCCTCGCGCTCTTCGCGCCGTTCGCGAGAAGAAGGGACCTGGCCCGCCAGATCGATCGGTTCGCGTTCTATGCACAGGATCGGTTCCTCCGCGACCCCTCGAGCTTCTTCCTCGATCCCGCGCGCGTGCCCGTCCATCGCCGCACGGCCCGCGTCCTGTACGCGCCGCGCCGCGCGATGTGCGAGGACATCGTCTTCGAGGGCGCATTCGAGCCGGTCAACCCCGCCACCCGCTCCGCCTACCTCGGGCATGCCGACAACCGCAGGAGCCACGCCCGCCACTTCTTTCACGCGGACCGCCCGCGCCCGACGGTCATCGCGCTCCACGGCTTCTGGGCCAGCCCCTACTGGGCAAACGCCTTCGTGTTCGAGGTGCCGTGGCTGTACCGGATCGGTCTGGACGTCGTCCTCCCGACGCTTCCGTTCCACGGCGCGCGCAGGATGCGAGGAGCCCTCTTCAGCGGCCACGGCTTCGTCTCGCCTCACATCGACCAGACCAACGAGGCCGTCGCGCACACCGTCTCCGACGTGCGCGTGCTGATCCGGCACCTGCGCGAGCGCGGCGTCCCCGAGATCGGCGTCACCGGCGTGAGCCTCGGCGGCTACCTGACGGCGCTCCTCGCGTCGATCGAGCCGTCGCTCGCGTTCGCGATCCCGAACGTGCCGGTCGTCAGCATGGTCGATCTCCTCATGGACTGGCACCCGCTCGCCGAGGTCATCCGCCTCGCCCTCCGCAGGCAGGGCAAGACCGTCGCCTGGGCGCGGCGCCTCCTGGCCGTGCACCACGCCCTCTCCTACGAGCCGGCCCTGCCGAAGGAGCGGCTCATGGTCATCGCCGGAGCGGGAGATCGCATGGCCCCGCCCTCCCAGGCGCGCCTCCTCTGGGAGCACTGGCAGAGGCCTCGGGCCTACTACTTCCCGGGCAACCACCTCCTCCACTTCGATCGCGGCCTGTACCTGCGCGCGATGGCCCGCTTCCTCGCGCGCGCCGACGTGCTTCCACCGAAGTACCGGAAGGCGGCCTAGGTCTTCGATTCAGTGATTCCGAGCGTGCTCGAGGCACAGCTCGGTGGGCCGGCCGCACTTGTCGCAGCTACAGACCCTGATGTCCACGTCCGGATCCCGATCGCTCTTGCCGCAGATGGCGCAGGTCCGGGCGGTCCGCTCCGGCGGCTGGTATCGCGAGCGCTGGCCGGCGCGGCTCACGCGGACCGCTCCGCGGCGAAGCGACTGCCGGATCACGCCCTGGAAGAAGAGCAGGTAGTTCGCGACCGCGACGATCGTCGCGACCCGCTCGGCGAAGCCGCCGAAGACGACGACCATCGCCAGTCCAGCGACCGAGAGCCACGCGAGCCACTTCACCTTCACCGGGATCAGGAAGAAGAGGACGATCTCGAAGTCCGGGAACAGCGTCGCGAACGCGAGGAAGATCGTCATGTTCAGGTACATGTTCGAGACGCTCGTCCCGAGGATGAACGCGGACGCCGTCGTCCCGAGCATCCCGACCAGGTAGAAGACGTTGTACTTGAAGGCTCCCCACTCCGCCTCGAGGCTCGTCCCGAAGAGCCACGTGAAGTAGAGCGCGAACAAGATGAAGATCGCGCTCGTGGGCGGGGGGATGAAGAGGTAAGTCACCAGCCGCCACACCTGTCCCTCGAGGACCAGCGCCGGATCCAGGAGCAGGATCTGTGTGAACCCGGGCTTGGCGTAGTCGAGCGCGAAGACGAGCGCGCCCAACCCGACCAGGTACCAGGTCAGGTTGGGGATCGCCCAGCGCCCCAGGCGCCGCTCCAGCCTCGCCAGCAGTCGTTCCATCGAACGAGCCCGCAGCATACCAGGTGGCTCGCACCTGGCGAGCCGGTCACTCGTGGACGATCACCCGCGTCCCGGGGTTCTCGCGGGTCGCGAACACGCCGTGCCACCCGGGCGGCAAGGCCGGCTGCGTCCAGTCGAAGAGGAACCGCGCGTCGTTGGGGCTGAGGTTCACGCAGCCATGGCTGCGCGCGATGCCGTACTGCCGGTGCCAGAACGCGCCGTGCAGCGCGTAGCTCCGGTGGAAGTACATGGTCCACGGCACGTCCTCGATCGAGTAGGGGCCGTCGGTCGCCGTGTTTCCGTCCATCGTGGTCGCGACGTGCTTCGACTTGATCCTGAAGTCGCCGCTCGGCGTGTCGAACCCTTCCTTGCCGGTCGAGACCATCGTCGCGAGGATCGGCGTGTCGCCCTGGTACGCCACGAGCGTCTGCTCCGACAGGTCGACGTCGATCCACTTCTCGCCGGGAACGAGGTCCGGCGGGGGCGGCGTCCTGTCGATCCGCGCGACCCAGCTCCGCTCGACGAGGTGGCCGCTCGCAAGGCGGTACGCCCTTCCTTCCCTGCCGGTGACGTCCAGAAGGGTCAGCCTGTCGGCGCGCACGCGCTCGAGCCCGCGCGTCCCCGGCGCCGGGTCGAGGAACGCGCGAGGCGACTTGACGAAGTAGATCGGGAGCGGGTGCCCCGCGTCCACCCTCACTCCCTGAAAGGGGCTGAACCCGGTGAAGCGAAACACGCGGTTCTCGGGTACGTAGCGTCCGTAGACGGTCTTGAAGTACAGGCGCCGGTTCTTCGCGCCGATCAACCTGTTGATGCTCACGAAGAACCCACGCTCGAGCCACGTCGAGACCGACGGCGCTCGGCGCTGCTCCGCGGCCGACGGAGGTCCTTCGGTCGCGTCGACCTCCGACGGCACGTCGGTCGGCTGCGCGGGCGGCGCGGGCAGAGGGGCCGGCTGCCCTCCGCCATCAGGAGGAGCCGCCGTCGGCGGAGCGGCTTCACCACCGTCCGACGTCGACGTCGCCTGCGCGTCGCTTGGCTGTCGGCCGGCCTGCTTCGTGGGCGCCGTCCCGGAGGCGCGCTCGCGGTCGGCGATGATCTCGTCGATGACGCGCGTCTCGTCGAGGTCGGGCAAGCGAGCGAGCATGGGAGTGCTCGCGAGCCGCGTGAAGCCGTACTCGTACGGCAGCGGGCACGACATGCACGGCGGCGGCGGCGCGCTGGGGCGCGCTACGGGCCCGGAGCGGACCTCGAGACCGTCCCTCGCGCAGACGAAACCGCCGGTCGGAAGCTCGTGCCAGGCGCCACCGCACCCTCCACCGCGGATCGGCGGGCCCACGCGCATCCGCGCCCCGTTCCTCAGGTAGCCGACGCGGCTCGCCATGGAACGAGGCGAGGAATAGATCTTCACCTCCAGGCTCGTCGCCACCGCGTGCAGCGGGAACAGCGCCAGGTCGCCCTCGACCTCCACGTACGCGGGCACACCCCCGTCCGCAGCAGCGATCTCGCTGTCCGCGTCCGGAGCCCCGGCGTCCACGCCTCCGTCGCCGGCACCCGGCTCGCCTGGTGCGGCGTCCCCGGCATCCGGCTCGCCTGGCGCGGCGTCCCCGGCATCGCTTCGCGCGCGGTCGGCGGTCGCGGCCCCGCGGGGCGCGGCATCCTCGGCTCGAGGCCCGGCCCCGTCCGCACGCCCCGGCGCGCGCTGGCTGCCGCAAGCGACGCAGAGCGCGATCGTCACGGCTGCAATCCGCGGCACGCGGGGCTTGTACACCGAGTCGGCGGACCCTGCTACTCTGAGGACCGTGCGGCTCGCCGCGGCCCTCCTCGTCGTCTCCCTCGCAACCCCGTGCGGCGCGGAGGGCCTGATGGCTCGCTTCGGGCGTGGCCTGCTCATCAGACAGCTCTCGGATGCCGACCCGACCACCAGGCGGAACGCGGCCGAGGAGCTCGGGCGCCGCGGCGACCAGGAGAGCCTCGAGGCGCTGGCGACCCGCGTCCGCGTCGAGGGCAACCTCGAGGCCCGCCGCGCCATGTTGACGTCGCTGGGAGTGCTCAGAGACCCCGGCGCGATTCCCGTGCTGCTCGAGATGCTCTCGCGCACCGGAGATCCGGCGAGGCCGGAGGCCGTCCGTGCGCTGGGCCGGGTCGGCGACGCGCGCGCGATCGCCCCGCTCGCCGCGCTGCTATCGGACGAGCGCCTGGCACGAGCCGCCGCGAGCGCCCTGGCTCGAATCGGCTCGGCCGCCCTGCCAAGGCTCGTCGCGCTCCTGGCGGACGGACAGGCCGGCCCTGGCGCAGCGTTCGGCCTCGGCGAGCTGGGCGACGAGCGGGCCGTTCCGGCGCTGATCTCGGTCCTCTCGGCGGCGTCCCCCGATCGCCGCACGGCGGCGGCGGCCGCGCTCGGTCTCGTGGGCGATCCTCGGGCTCGCAAGGCCCTCGCATCCGTCGCTCAGAGCGACCCCGACCCCAGCACGAGAGCTGCCGCGCTCGACGCACTCGAGCTTCTCGAGCCGCGTGCCCGCGAGGCCGGGCTCGGGCCGGGGCGCCCGATCTCCGAGCTGGCGTCGCGGGCGGATCGACACGCCGTCCGGCAGCTCGAATCACTGGCAACGGCAGCCGGCCCATCGCGTCGCGAGGCCCTGCGAGCCCTCGCCCTCATCGCGCACCCTCGGCGCGCGATGGGCGCTGGCCTGCCCTCTCGTGTGCTCGTCGACACCTGCTCGGCCGCGATGAGGCGGACAGGTGGCATCGACGCGCGCGACTGCGTCTTCGCGCTCGGAGCGGCCGAGGACGCGGGCAGATCGGCGGTCGAAGCGCTGACGGCCGCGCTCGGGAACCCCTCGGAGATCGGGCTGCGCCGAGAGGCCGCCCTGGCGCTCGGTCGGCTCGGTGAGCAGGACCCCCTGAGGTCGCGATACCCATTCGAGGCGGATCCGTCGGTCCGGGCCGCCATCATCAGCGCCCTGGGCGACCGTCCCGAGCCAGCATCGGTCCCCGTCGTGATGGCTGCGCTGGCGCGCGAGAGCGGCGCCGTCGCGATCGACGCCGTCGCCACTGCCGGCGCGCTGGGCGATCGGCGCCTCGAGCCGCTGGTCGCCGCCAGGCTCTCCGACCCGGACGCGCTCGTTCGTGCCAACGCCGCCCTCGCGGTGGGCCGCCTCGGCAACCCGCGAGCCGTCGCCTCGCTGCGCTCGCGCCTCGACGCCGATCCGGAGGCGCTCGTCCGCGCCAACGCGGCTCGCGCGATCGGGATGCTCGCCCCGCGCGCCGCGCTCGCGAGCCTCGAGATCGCGGCCGAGGCGGATCCCGATCCCGTCGTCCGCGATGCCGCCCAGGATGCCATGGAGGCCGCCGCCGCCGGGCGCACGACGTCCTTCCCGGTCGGAGAGGACGTGTTCCGGAGCCGCTTCACGGACACCGCCGGCCGCGGTACCCCGGACCTTGCGTGGACCGCGATCCTGCCGGACGGGCGCGTGCGCGTCGGCTGGTCCGACTCGATGGGTGAAGCCGTGATCTTCGACGTCCCCCGGGGCACGACCCGTCTCCTCTTGTGGCAACCATGAGCAAGCGGACCCTGTTCGCGATGGCCACGCTGATTTCATCCTGCCTCCAGTCGGGAAGCGAGCCGTACGCAGGCTGGGAGGAGGTCGTCGTCGCCGAGGGCGGATACTCGCTGCGCTACCTCGCGCCGCCCTGGGAACGCGACCAGACCGTCCCGCCGCCGGACCTGAGGCTCGTGGTTCCTTTCCAGCACGGCACGGTCCCGGGCCTCCCGGCACCGCCGCCGGCCTACGAGCTCGACGTGACCACGGTTCCTTCCGCCGCCACGGAGGCGCTCGCGGCGGCGATGCAGAACACTCTGGGCGAGGGAGGCGACGAGATCGTCGAGACCGTCGCGCCCTTCTCGACGCGCTCTGGCCTGTCCGGCCACGAGGTGATGTCGAAGGACTCGAGCTCCCGCTTCCACCGGGAGACGTTCGTCGCGATGCCCTCCGGCCAAGTGCTCCTGATCTCGGTGGAGTCCAACGACGACGCCGGCGGCCGTGACGTCGACGATCTGCTCGCGTCGCTCGAGGCCCTTCCGTGACGCTCCGGCCCTGGCACTACCGTGCGGTGGCCGCCCTGGTCGTCCTGTTCGCCGTCGACTCCGTCGCGCCCGAGGAGGCATCCGGGCAGGACCGGGACGCCGGTCAG
The DNA here is from genome assembly GCA_016190375.1 of Deltaproteobacteria bacterium. GTDB lineage: Bacteria > Myxococcota_A > Polyangia > JACPQR01 > JACPQR01 > JACPQR01. The sequence goes on along the minus strand of JACPQR010000038.1, from coordinate 49,657 downwards.
GACCAGGAAGGGGGAGGGGGTCAGGACCAGGACGACGGGCAGGACGGCGACGGCGTGCCGGACGGATCGCGCGGGCCGTCGGGCGCTCGCTCCGCCACGGCTGACGAGGGGGAGCCCGAGGTTCGCCGGCACCGCCGGAGGCGACGCCGGAGGCGAAGGGGGCGACGCCGCCGTCGCCGGCGCGAGCCCGGACAGGCGCCCGTCTCCGGAGCCGCCCCGCCCGCCGGTGACGGACAGGCAGGGGGTGAGGCGCGGGAGGAGCGACAGCGACGCCGTCGTCGCCGGCGTCGTCGCCACCGTCGCCGCCGTCGGGGATCGCGGCACGCGCGCGAGTCGGCCGTTCCGGCGCCGCCGGAGGTCCCGTTCGAGGGACCGCGATTCGAGGCCGGATGGCGCTTCTTCTCGATGGTGGACTTCCACGACGAGGGCGCCGTAAACGCGATCGACTTCTCGATCTTCCCCCTGCGTGGCAGGTTCCGACTCGGTGGGAGCGTCGAGGCGGGCCTCAGGACCTCCGAGCCCGATCCGGACATTCTGCTCAGAACGTACGGATCGGCGGGTTACCAGGTCCCTGGAAGGGTCACGCCGTTCGTGGTGGCGACCCTCGGGCTCGGGACCGCCGCGCAGAAGCGGTTCCACATCACGCAGTGGTCCGTCCTGGGCACGCTCGGGATCGACGCAGGGGCGGAGCTCCGCCTGGGCTCGGCCTTCCGCCTCAGCGGTTCGCTGGGCCTGCAGCGGGCCCTCTTGTGGGGAGTGCGCTACGACAGCCTGACGCTGCGCCTCGGGCTCGGCTTCTGATATCATTCCCGCCCTGATCATGACGACGCGTTCACAGGCCCAGCTCCCCGACGACGCGACCTTCGAGCAGATCCTCGACGGGCTGCGCAGCATCGTCGAGCACCTGGAGGAGGGCGACCTCCCGCTGGAGAGGTCGCTCGAGGTCTTCGAGGAGGGCATCCGCCTCTCGAGGCTCGGTGCCCGGCGCCTCGACGCCGCCGAGAAGCGCATCGAGGAGCTCCTGCAGGCGGAAGATGCGCAGACGCAGGATGCCGCTCGTGAGCCCGAGACGGTGCCTCTCGAGGTCCCTGGCTCGCGCTGAAGGAGAGGGCTGATGGCGCAGCCGTCCGCGTTGGAAGTCACGCTGGAGTATCCGGACCTGTCGGCGTTCGTCGCGGGCTTCGAGATGGTCACCCGCGAGGGCATCGAGCTGCCTTCTCCGTTCTCGCGCAGCCCCGGCGAGACGGTGCGTTTCGTGGTGCGCACGCTCGACCGCGCGATCGTCCTCGAGGGAACCGGCGTGGTGGCCGACGTCGTCGACAACGGACGCCTGTACCGGCCGAACGAGCGCTACGACCTGGCGATCGCCTTCACCGACCTGTCCGCGACCAGCGAGGTCGTGATCGAGCGCATCCTCGTGGCGCGCGAGTTCGCGACCTCGGATCCGACGGGGATGCGCAAGATCCCTCCGGAGGTCCGCGAGAGCCGCGCCTCGTCGCAGGCGGCGCCTAGATCCACGGGCGCGCCGGCCGTCACGGCGAGGCCGCCCGCTCCGGTGATCCGGGAGGTCTCGTCCTCGAGCGATCTGCTCGAGGAGGTCGACGAGGAGGACTTCCTCACGCCGCCGCCCAGGCCCCTGCCGGGTCCGCCGCCGCAACGATCCGGGCCTCCGCCGGTGCCCCGAAAGCCACTGACGGTCCCACCTCCCACGCGGCCGCACGGGACCACGCCCCGCTCATCCTCCACGCCGCCCGAGGCCGCGCCGCGGCCCGCGGGGGGACCACCGTCCGCGCGGTCCGGATCGGGACCCGAGCCCGCACGTTCCTCGTCCGCACCGCCGGCGCGCGGTTCGTCCGCGCCGCCACCCCGCGCCTCGTCCGCACCGCCGCCCCTGCCCTCCCGGCGGCCGGCGGCGTCCGCTCCGCCTGCCGCCAAAGCGCCACCTCCTACGGACACGTTCGAGGACGGAGTGCCCATCGACACGGTGACCGTGACCGTGACTCGCAAGCCTCCCATGGACACCCAGACCGAGGTGCGACCCGCCGCGGCGGCGTCGCCGCGAGCCGCGCCGAAGGCGTCGCCTCCCGCGCCGACGAAGGCCGCGCCGGTGCCGCGATCGATCGGCCACGGCCCGCCGCCCGCGCGCCAGGTCGAGCCAGCCGAGCCGGCGCCCACGGCGCCGCCGCGTCGCAAGACGGGCGCGAGGCCCGCGCCCGCGGCTTCCGCCGCGGCCATCGACGCTTTGCCGCCGCACGGCGACGCGCTGCGGGCTCCGCCGCGAAAGAAGACGCTCCCCGGCGCAACCGGCACCGAGCCCGGCCCCTCGCCCGCCAAGCCGCGCCGCCGCACGGGCGCCGCACGGCCGGCCATCCAGGAGCCTGGCCCCGACGCGCCTCCCCTGCGCCGACGCCGAACCGGACAGCGCGCCGCGATACCGATGCCCGAGGACAGCCCCACGACCCGATTCGACGCGCCCGCCGAGGACGACGGTCGGTCCCCGCCGCCCCCGCGCCGTCGCTAGTGCCGCGAGCCACTACTGGGTGACGATCGCGTTCGGGCCCCTGCGCTCGATCGTGCCGACCACCGTCGTCGCCGAGACGTTCACGCTCGCGCTCCCCGAGGCGGACACGGCCTGCTGGGTGCCGCTGATCCGTCCGCCGGTCACGGTGACGGTCGCGTGGCCCCCGGCATCGATCACGACGGGCGCCGTGATGTTGCAGTCCACGAGCTCCAGTGTGCAGTGGCCACCCGCTCGGATGGCGGGCGAGATCGCGAGCGTCGCGGTCACGCCGGTGATCCGGGTCACGTCGTTGCCGCTGCACGTCAAAGTGTCCTGACCGCCCCATGCGGCCGCCTCACCGGCTGGGGCCGCCGGCGTGCCGCTCATCTGGGCGAGTGACGCCGCCGCCTCGGCGCAGCCTTGCGTGATCGTCGATCGCGCGATGGGCGACATGCCGACCGTCCAGCGCCACGACGCGAACGATCGCGTTGCCGAGTCGCAGCGCTCCGGACCGCGCGCACACATCAGGGCGGCGAAGCGGTCGCACTCCGGGACGCCAAACGACTGCGGGACCCCTGGCGGGGCGACGGCTCCGGGCGGCGCCGGCGCAGCAGGAGCTGCCGGTGCGGCCGACCCGGCCGGCGTCACGGGCACGGCCGGCCAGCCCTGCACGCCTGGAGCGGCCACGACGCCGGGCGGGCTCGGTGTGGCTGGAGCCGCCACCACGCCAGGCAAGCCCTGCGCTGCCGGAGCGCCGGGCGCCACGGGCTGGCCCGCGTTGCCGCAACCCAGGACGATGATGCACGCAACGGTCCCCGCCACGTGCGCTTGCCACGCCTCCGCCATCGATCCAGCACCCATTGGTCCTCCTCCAGCCCGGAACACGGTCTGTCGCGGTGCACGGGCCGTGCCGCTACTTCCGACGGATGCCCAGGAGGAGGCACGAGCAGCGGGTATCTCAGTTGCGCATCGATCCTCTCGGTCGAGCGGGACGCTGCGCAGGACGCGGTCTCACCCACGCAAACATGGCCTGGGCGCTACCGCGGGCGGCTGGTCCCGACGTAGCCGAGGGCTCGAAGCTGCTCCTCGGTCTCCGGGTCGATGGTCGTGGTCTGGCGGGGCAGGGCTTGCCGCGGTCGGCGCGCGAGGCCCATCGGGACGTCCGCGCCCGCGACCAGGCGGCCGAGCAGCGCGCGCATGTGGCGGAGCGCGATCGGTCGATCCGCGGCCAGGTTGCGCGTCTCGCCCGGATCGGCGACGAGGTCGTAGAGGAACGGAGTCAGGCCCTTGAGGACGAGCTTGTAGCGACCGCTCGTGACCGCTCGTTGCGTGTCGAGGAACTCGCTCAGGACGCCGGCCGGCGCATCGGGCGGCGATCCCGCGAGGAGCGGGGCCAGCGAGCGGCCCTGGACGGCGGGCGGTGTCGCGACACCGGCGAGATCGAGGACCGTGGGCACGACGTCCACGAGCCCCACGTCCTGGGAGACCCTGAGCCCCGCCGGCACACTGCCCGGCAGCCGCATCACCAGCGGAACGTGAAGCAGCTCGCGGTACAGGCTGTGCCCGTGCCCGACGGAACCGTGGTCGAAGAACTCCTCGCCGTGATCGCTCGTGAAGACGAGGAGCGTGTCCTCGAGCAGGCCCCTCGACGCCAGGCCCTCGTAGATCGCGTTCATTCGCTCGTCGTTGTAGGTGACCTCGCCGTCGTACAGCGCCTCGAGGCGCTCACGGTCGCGCGGCCCGGGCTCGAACCGGCCGGTCTTGATGTCCTCGAGGAGGAGGGCGGTCTGCGAGGCCCGAACGCGACCCGAGTAGCTCGAGGAATCGTATCGCCGGATGTACTCGAGCGGAGGCGAGTACGGGACGTGGGGGTCGATGGCGTGGACGTAGAGGAAGAACCTACGATCGGGGTTACGCCGATCGAGCCACCCGAGGACGTCCCTCGCGATGAACTCCGCCTTGTTGGCGATCTCCTGCCGCACGTAGTTGCGGTACGACTGCCAGCCCTGATCGAAGCCGAACCGGTCGGACACGTAGCCGTTCGCGATGAACGCCGCAGTCTCGAAGTCCGCGTCCCGGAGCATCTCCGAGAGCATCAACGCCTGCGCCGGCAGCACCGAGGAGTCCCCCTTCGTGTTGTGCGACGACGGGTACAGCCCCGTGAGCAGCGTCGCGACCGAGGGCTTGGTCCAGTTCTCCTGCGGCGCGGCCTCTTCGAAGATCGTCCCCTCGCGCACGAGCCGCTCGAACGAGTCCGCGACGACCCGCGATCGAGGGTTGTACGGGCGCAGCTTGTCGGCCCTCAGCGTGTCGACCAGGACGACGACGACGTTCTTGGCCTGCCGCCTGCTCGTGGCCGGTCGCGCGACCGGCGCGACGACGCGAGGCGCGACGAGGAGCGCCTCGCTCGTCCCCGGTCCCTCGACCGCGAGGTCCAGCCTGACGACCTCGCCCGCGAGGCCGCCGAGCTCGACGATCCTCGGTACGGGAGCTCCGGTCGTGACCGGCGCCTCGAGGACCTCATCCGCGGCCTGCCCGTCGTGGGCCACCCGGACCCGCACCGTGGCCCCCGCGCCGGTCTCGGTCGCTCCGAGCGCCAGCCGCAACGACGCCTCGCGAGGCACCTCCATCGAGTACGACAGCGTCGTGCCGGCGGGCACCTTCAGCGTGGGGACTTCCGCTGCGCCCAGGCGCGCCGTGGTCACCAGCTCGGTGGCCGACGGGACGCTCGCGCCCGCCGCGACGCTCCCGATCTCGATGCGGTCGACGCGCACCGAATCTCCCCTTACCGCAAGGAGGTTCTCCCCCGCGCGCACGGCACGCTCGGGGAACGGGACGACCGCCTCGCGAAAATCAGCGCCCGACAGGTCCATCGAGCCGAGCGGCTCGTCGTTCAGCGTGAGCCTGAGCGTCCCGCCCTTGCCGCGCACCCGCACCTCGCCCACGGCGGGTGCGTCGAGCCCGAAGTAGACTCGCCCGCGCTCGAGCGGGATGGCGTAGGTGACGCCGCCGTCCTCGCGGTCGCGCCCCCAGCCGGTGCGCCACCCGCCTAGCGTGTGCTTCGCGGCGGAGGGCGAGCCGATGTCGATCGAGAGCGCGCCGCGCCGGATCTCGGCCGCGCCGACGTGGGCCACGAGGTCGAAGCGGACGGCGACGTCTTCCCTGCCCTCGTCGGCCACGGGCGGCGCCGCCTCGGACTCGCCAGGGGCGGCAGGCGTGGGCTCGGACGCTGCACGTTGCGGCCGTCTGTCGCGCGCGGCCGGGCGTCGCGCCCCGTCCTCGCGCGCCGGAACGCAAGCAGCCACGAGGGCGAGGACGACCACCCGTCTCATTGCGGCGAAAGTTACCACGCTCCCCTCGATCCGTCCTTTTTGTGAAAAGCCCCGGCGGTGGGGTTTAATCCACCCGTGCGCACCATCGCCTTCCTTTCGCTCATCACCGTCACCCCTTGCCTCGCGCGCGCCGACGACACTCACTACCAGAACCTCCTGGTCGGAGAGCACGCCCTCGGGCTGGGAGGCGCCTTCACGGCCCTGGCCGACGACGCGGCCGCCGCGTTCTACAACCCCGCGGGCCTGGCCCTGATCGCGCGGTCGTCCATGTCGGGATCGCTGTCGGTCTATGGCTTCGAGTCTCGGCGGATAGACGACGCCTTCCAGACCGCGCTCGGGGAGGACGACTTCGAGGACGCCAGCTCTCCGACGTTCCCGATCAGCGTCGGCCTCGTGCGCAAGTTCGGCCCCAAGCGTGACGACGGCGTCCGCGATCACGCCGTCGCCTTCTCGACCGTCATACCCTTCCAGAGCGACGTGACCTTCCGGGGGGACCTGTTCGACGCGCTGGGCTTCCAGCACGTTCGCGTCGCCGAGGAGGATCGATGGTTGTGGGTCGGCCCTTCCTACGCCTACCGCCTCTCGCCGCGCTTGGCCCTCGGCATCACCGGCTACCTCGCGAGCCGCGAGCTCGAGCACACCTTCGACCGCTCCTACGCGGACGCAGGCGAGCTGCAGGCGGGCGTGCGCACCCTCGAGTACGGCCTCGTCGAGGCCTCCGAGGTCGAGCTCGACGACGTGTCCCTGATGTTCAGGATCGGGGTCCTCTGGCAGCCCTCCGACTCGATGCGCCTCGGGCTCATGGTCGCAGCGCCATCGATCCGGCTCGACTCGTCGGCGACGGTCACGCACCGGAGCCTGCTCGCCGACTTCGTCGTCCCGGGCGCCGAGTCGGGCACCTACTCCGAAGCGAGGGACGTTCGGGAAGGCTCCTCGCCCTTCCCGTTCAACGTGCGACTCGGCGCCGCCGCGCTCTTCGGCGCCTCGACCGTCGTCTCCGCCGACCTCTCGCTGTACGCGCCGATCTCGTACGACCGGCTCGGCGAGGCCGGAGCGGACGTCGCGGTCGACGACTACTTCGTCCAGCGCATCGAGCGCCGCCTCACGGTGAACGGCAACCTCGGCCTCGAGACCCTGCTCGGCGGCCACTTCCCGGTCAGGGCCGGGCTGTTCACGAACTTCTCTTCCGCGCCGGCTCCCCAGGCGGGAGACGTCGCCATGCCGGCGCAGGTGCATCGCTTCGGCGCGGCGCTGTCCGCCGGCTACCGCGACGAGGGCTACGACATCCAGGTCGGCGTCGCGGGGCTCTACGGCGTCGGGAACGCGCTCGTCCCTACCGCCTCGGGCGACCCGTTCTACGAGGTGACGCGAGTCGAGGACTCGTCGCTCTACGTCTTCCTCTCCGGTGCGAAGGAAGCCGCCGGCCGCGTGGTCGACCGGTGGACGCACTGACACTCCGATCGGCTGTAGAATAAGGAGCCCCGGCCAGGGGTCAGTAGCCCAGAGATGCGCGTCGCCCTGTCCACCGCCCTAGTCGTGCTGCTCCTGCCGGCCGCGGCCACCGCCACGGGATCTCTCACGATCTCTCTCCTCGACAGCCGCTCGCGGCCGGTCGAGGGGACGGTGTCGGCCACGCCGCGCGCTGGCGGAGCCGGGCGCTCGTGCACGACCAAGGCTGGCCGCTGCGTCATCCGCGCCCTGGGCGCGGGGGAGTACAGGGTGACGGCCAGGACCGTGCGGGGCGTGACTCCCGGCGCCGTGATCGCCACGGTTCGCGACGGCCGCGCGGTCCGCGCGCGGCTGGCCGTGCCCGACGCGCCGCAGGCCACGGCGCCGCCTCAGAGCGCGGTCGTCGCATCGGCCCCGAGCGAAGGCGCGACGCACGGCGGACCAGGCCAGCCCGGGACGCCGGGGGTCGGCGTGCGCGAGGGATCGCTGCCCACGACGACCGGGCTGCGCCAGTCGGTGCCGCGCACCTCCCCGCCACCGGTCACGGCCAGCGGCGGGCCACGCACGGGCATGATGATGTCGAGCACGTCCTCGAGCACGACGAGGGACCTTGGTCGCGGCGACCACTGGGTGATCCGCGGCAGCGCTCAGGACCAGCGGAGCAGGCCCGTCGAAGGCTCGGTCACCATCTCGAAGGACGGGACGAACCTCGGCACCGTGCAGACCTCGGGAGGATCTTTCCAGGTCTACGACCTCGAGCCGGGCCGGTATCATCTGAGCTTCACCTGCGTCACGGGGCAGCGCACCGCGCGCGACGTGACCGTCCAGTCCGGGCCGGCCGCCTCGGTCCGCCTCACCATCCAGCGGTAGCTGCTGGACTTCGCTGCGAATTCGGTGGTAGAACCTCGCCTGTTCGAGGGAAGCCACGTCACTTCGCTGGACGACAAGGAGCGCGCGATGCCTCGCGACCTGAGATTGCGTAGTCTCGTAGTGCTGTACGCCTCGTTGTTGATCGCGGTGCCCGGTACCGCGAGCGCTCAGCGGGGGGACGACGAGGAGGAATACGACGACGAGGAGGCCGCCGGGGGCGAGGGCGAAGGGGAGGGCGAAGGCGAAGGCGAGGAGGGCGAAGGCGAAGAGGGCGAAGGCGAAGAGGGCGAGGGCGAGGAAGGCGAGGGCGAAGAGGGCGAGGGCGAGGAAGGCGAAGGCGAGGAGCCTGCGCCCGGCCTTCCCGCGGACTTCGACGAGCAGCGCGAGCTTCGCGTGCGCCCCGCACGGACGGGCCAGACGGGGCTGCTTCGAGTGGTCACGGCCGAGCACGGGCACGCCAACTCGTTCCGGATCGGCCTTCACACCGAGTACTTCTCGACCTCCGACTTCCTCGTGACCGGCGACGAGAACACCCACATCGGCGCGACCATCCACGTCGGATGGACCTCGCCGATCCCGGAGATCGAGGCGTTCCTCGCGATCACGAGCTACGCGAACTCGAACACCGAGGAGAACCCGGTGCTCTTCCAGGTCCTCGGCGACACCTACTTCGGGGCCAAGGGGCACTACCCCGTTGCTCCGTGGTTCAACCTCGGCGGCGACCTCACGGTGATGCTCCTGAACACGGTCGGCGACATCGGGGTCGTGGGCGAGTCGACCGGCTTCATGATCCGCGGGCTCGCCAGCGCGGACTTCCAGCGCGCGAACGCGTCGGTGCCGCTGCGCGGGCACCTGAACCTCAGCTACCAGTTCGACAACTCCTCGGCGCTCGTCGAGGAGACGGAGCTGGCTCGCGGCGAGGAGATCTCGCGCGTCGAGCGGTTTGCGCTGGGCATCGACCGCACCGACTTCTTCAACCTCGGGATCGGCTTCGACGCTCCCCTGCCCTACTTCACTCCGTTCATCGAGTGGACGCTCGGCATCCCGGTCAACCGCCAGGAGTACGACTGCATCGAGTCCGCCGATCCCGACGCCGGGTCTGCAGGCGGCCCGGACGCGTGCCTCGCCAAGGAGACGTTCTCCGCGTTCCCAGATCACTTCACGCTCGGCGCGCGTATCCTGCCGCCGGTCAAGGGCCTGAGCGCCGATCTCGCGGTCGACATCGGCGTGACCGGCGTCTCGACCTTCGTGCGCGAGCTGCAGGCGACGCCGCCGTACACGGTCCACTTCGCGTTCGCGTACAACTACGACATCCGTCCCGAGGTCCGCACCGTGACGAACACGGTCGAGCGGCGCGTCGAGGTCGAGCGCCCGCCGCCCGTCCGGGGCCGGGTCAAGGGCCACGTGAAGGACGCGGAGGCGGGGACCGCGATCGCCGGCGCCATCATCTCTTTCACCGGGCGCGACGTGAACGCGATCGCCAGCGCCGAGAACGGAACGTTCACCTCGTACGACTTCGATCCCGGCGAGGTGCAGATGCACGCGCGCGCCGACGGCTACTTCGACGGCGACTGCGCGGGCACGATCGGCGCGCAGGGTGGCGACGTCGAGGTCGAGTGCGCGCTTCGCCCGACGCCGCGCCTCGGGTCGGCGGGCGGTCGCGTGACGGATGAGGACGGCGGCGCGAGCGTCCCCGGCGTCTCGGTCGTGTTCTCTGGCCCGCAGGAGGCCCGCTTGATTTCGGGTCCGGACGGCGCCTTCCAGCAGGCCGATCTGCAGCCCGGCCAGTACGCCGTCCGCGCGGAGGTCGAGGGCTACATGGTCCGAATCCGCCAGGTCGACGTGCGTCCGCGCGAGCGCACCGACGTCGACCTCTCGGTCCGCAAGCGACCGCCCGCACGGCAGGCGCTCGTCATCGTCCAGCGCAACCGCATCGGCATCCGGCGCCAGATCCACTTCGAGACGGACTCCGCGACGATCCTCCCCGACTCGAGCGCGCTCATCGACGAGATCGCCGACACCATCTTGCGCAACTCCGGCATCCACAAGCTCGAGATCCAGGGCCACACCGACAACACCGGCGCTCCCGCGCACAACCTCGAGCTGTCGCAGAACCGCGCCGAGTCGGTCCGCCAGGCTCTGGTCGAGCGAGGCGTCTCCGCCTCCACGCTCGAGGCCCGCGGCTACGGCCAGACCCGCCAGCTAGTCCCCAACATCACGGCCCAGAACCGCGCCCGCAACCGCCGCGTCGACTTCGTCATCACCGAGCAGGACTAGGGGACACGCACCCACCTTCCAACCCCGCGGAATCGCACGAGCTCCAGGCACAACCGCGCGATCTGTCGGCATGGACGCCCGGATCCCTTTCTCGATCGAAGGCGTCGTCGACGTCGAGCGCATCGACGGCGCGGCGGCCGACCCCGCCACACCACCAGCGTTGCTCGTCGAGATCCCACACGGCGCCGACAGGCGCGCGCACTACGACGCGCTTCGCGGCCGCCTCGTCGGCGATCTCCCGAAGGACCTCAACGTCTTCTTCCACGCGAACACCGACGTCGGCGCGTGGAACTACGGCCGGCGCGCCGCCGAGATGGTCGTTGCCGCCGCACCCGAGCGCTCGGCGCTCGTCGTCCGCTGCCTCGTGCCGCGCACGTTCATCGACACGAATCGCCTCGAGGACGCCACCGAGGACCTGGCGAAGAGCGGCCTCACCGCGGGAATCGCGCCCTACGTCCGCCACCCCGCCGACCGCGCGCTCCTCCTGGAGCTGCACCGCGCCTACGTCGGCGTCGTCGAACGCGCCGTAGATCTCGTCTGCGGCAACGGCGGCTTCGGCCTGTGCCCGCACACCTACGGCCCGCGCACGATGGGCATCGCGAAGATCGACGACGCGATCGTCGAGGAGCTCCGCCGCGCCCACGAGCCCGAAGCGTGGGCCGGCTGGCCGTTGCGTCCGGAGATCGACTTCATCACGAAGGATCCGGACGGCGCTGCACGCGCGCCCGAGCAGATCGTGCGCCAGCTCCTCGCCGCCTATCGCGCACTCGGCCTCGAGACCGCCGAGTGCGCCACCTACACGATGCACCCGAGCACGCAGGGCGCCCGCTGGGCCGCGCGATACCCGGACCGCTTCCTCTGCCTCGAGGTCCGCCGCGACCTCCTCGTCGAGACCTACACGCCCTTCGAGGAGATGCGCGTCCGCCCCGACGCGGTCGACCGCATCGCCACTCCGCTCGCCACCGCGATCGACGGCTGGCTCCGCGCCCGCCCTCGCCCTGCCGCAACCGGGCGTTGATGGCGAGTCGATCGAAGCGTTGGCGGCGGCGGCCAGCCAGCGACCGACGAAGGGGACGAACCTGGCGGAAGACGTCGGCGCCGACCGTCCGGGTCGCGTGGCGGGGTCATTCCGAAAGCCGAATGCGTGACCTCTCGGAGCTCGTTGGCTGCAGCTCAACTCCTCGTCCTCAGAAGCAGTGACGTCGAGCCGGGACCCCGGCTGCGATTCTGCGGAGGGCCCTCAGCAAGCACCTCGTGCAAGCCACGGCCTCCGCCTCCCGCTCCACGCACTCCGCTGCGGCGAGGACCTGGCCGCCCGACAGCAGCTCGATCTGATAGATCGCCTCGTCATCCTCGGGCCGCAGGTGACGCATCGATCCGATCTCGTTGATCGCCGACTTCGCCGCATCGAGGATGACCGCAGCGCGAGCTGCCGACACTCGTGTGGCATCGCAAGCCACTTCTGACTTCAGCGATGTGACAATGCTCACATCACCCTGTCGGGTAACCTCGATCGCCGTGCGCCCCGGTCGCCGGAACCGACTTCCGACGGTCAGTCTCAATAAGTCTACTTCGGGTCGCCGACCGGAACTGACCCGTGCGTTCGGGTCGCCGGTTAGCTTCGGCGTCCGGTCCCGCACCTCAGTCCGCCTCCAGGAAAGTCACCAACCACCACCGTGGACGTTCCACTTCTCTTTGACTTCGAAGCTGCTGCAAAGGAAATACTCGACCCACTGGCGGACTGCTGTGTAGTGCCGCGGAAATGGCAGAGGCCATTCCTCCTGATCGTTCATGATGCCATCTCGCACAGGCCGATTCGGGCACCGCTCATCGTAGTACTCATCGACGTTGCCGAGCATATGGCCAAACTCATGGGCGGCTACGAGGTCGGGGTCATCCAGATACCACCTCGTCATCGCCGCCCGCGCCTCCCCAGCCGAAACTCGTACTCGGTAGTCCCTCTCTTCATCCTCGGCGACCCAGACAATCTCCACGAGCAGCGTGTAGTGATCGCACGGCGCCGGGCCGCTCTGGCGATCCAGAAACACCCAGTCCGACCATGAGTTCTCTATTCTCGTCTTCCAGGCCCGCTTCTTGTCGGCAGTTACCTCGACGCCGTCATCCGGTTCAAGCTTGAGGCGAACTCGGACCGTGATCCTGCAGGCATCGTGATCGAAGGCCAGGAGGAAACGGCGGCGACTCCCCGTGCCGCAGCCGTCGTTCGGTCCGGGGAAGGAATAGGGTGTCGTGCCCATTGTGTCCCATTCCGCCTGCTCCACTCGCTCATCGCCACCGAGAACGACGATCCGGCGAGCCCTGAGTTCCTCTCCTGCCTCGGGGTCCATCCCGTACGGACCGCCCGCGTAGCGACAATGAGCGCCGCCATCCGAGCTGACAATCATGGAGTGAAGAAGCATCGCATCGGCCATTCTGCGGTCCTTCCGGGCGGAGCCCTGATTCATCCCTCAGCGTCGTCGCACGACCCCTCGTAACAGTCGGTGTAGCAAAGCTGTCCGCATGCCCCGCAGTTGTTCTCATCCAAGAGCACGTTCACGCAGCGGTCGCCGTCGTGTAGTCTGCAGCACACGAAACCCTCGGAACCGTCGCACGGTGGTTCGCACGATGCCCCGTCACCACCGCGACATTGGTAGTGCCCGCAGACCTCATCAGCCTCGCAGGACCTGCCACAGGCTCCGCAGTTCTCGCGATCAGAGTAGAAGTCCGGGCAGATCCCGTCCCCGCACAAGTCTCGGTTACAGAGCTCACAGTGACCCCCGAGGCAGTACCCCCGCCCTCGTTCGCTGCCGAAGCCGCAGGCCGTCTCGCAGTCTCCACAATGCAACCTGTCCCACAACAGGTCTACACATTCTCCCTCACACTCGCCCGACGGAGCCACGCACTCGCACCGAGTCTCCACGCACGACTCGCCCCACTTGCATGCGACCCCGCACCCACCGCAGTTGATCGGGTCGGTGGCCGGGTCGGTGCAATATGCTCCACAGATGATCATGCCATCGGCGCAGCCTCCCTCCGGCGGGGAGTCGCAACCCGCGCCGTAGAGCCCGGCGCTGATCAGCAGTAGGCTAGGCGCCTGCATCGCGATCCAGGTCGGTCCCTTGGCCGGCGCGGTCCCCAGCCGGCGCATCACGGGCGATTACGGCACGCCTCGGCCGGACTACTACGAACATCTCGCGCCCGCGGCGCAGACCCTGCGCGAGGTAGTCTACGGCGCCGTCGGAGCTGACAATCATCGAGCGAATGAGCAACTCATCGGCCATCGGCCATTCCTCCGGGCAGCCGAGCCGCCCTCACTCCTCGACGCAGCCCAAGTCGAAGTCGCACTCAGTCCCGCAGCGCTGCCCACATTCCCCGCAGCTGTTCTCATCCAGCAGAGGGTTCACACATCGGTTCCCAGCCTCGTCGTGGCAGCACACGAGGCCCTCAGAGGCGTTGCACGGTGGCTCACACGAGGACCCGTCACCGCCCACGCATCGGAAGCCGCCGCACACCTGGTCTGCGTCGCAGCACCGGCCACACCTCCCGCAGTTCTCACGGTCGTAGGCCATGTCTGGGCAGGACCCGTCCGAGCACTTCCACTCCCAGTCCTCGCACAGAACGCAGGTTCCTCGGGCGCAATGCCAGCGTCCTTCCTCCTCGCCGTGACCGCAGGCAGTCTTGCAATCTCCGCAGTGCGCCTCGTCCGAGGAGAGGTCCACGCACTTCCCGTCGCATTCAGCCGACGGGTTCATGCACGTGCATCGACCCTCATCGCACGACTCGCCCAACTTGCACGCGAGCCCGCAGCCACCGCAGTTGATGGGGTCAGTCGCCGGGTCGGTGCAGAAGGCGCCACAGCGGATCGTTCCCTCCGCGCAACTCTCCTCCGACTCCGTATCGCAGGCCGTGGCGGCAATCGCAGCCAGGACCAAGACCGTCCTACGCGCCGGCATCGATCTCGAGATCCTTCTCGTCATCTGACCGAGGCTCGGCGAGGGCTTCGCGGGAAACTGCGGCGCGCTTGGTCCTCAAGACCGCGAAGTCCTCGCGCCCGCGCCGTACCCCCTGGACCAGATAGTCGACCTCGTATTCGCCCGTGCCCCCGCCGAGCTCGGCGATCTCGAGACCCTCCCGTGACAGTGCCGTGACTGCGACCCCCCGCGACTCGATCGATCGCGCCGTCAGCTGCGCCGTCAGGCCTCGCTCGCTCGTGACGGCAGCGAAATGGTCGGGCAGGGAGATTGCGGCTCGACCATCGCGAAGCCGCGCCGTGCCACGGACGTACACTCCGACCTCGGGACCCTCGATGACGTTGTAGTGGATCTGCAGCCGAGGGTCCTCCGGATGGTCGGCCACGAAGTTCACGTCGGGGATGACCTGGGCACCCGGAAGTGGTTGCAGCCGACCCTCGAAAGCCGGCTCGTCGGCCGCACCGTCACCGTTGGCCGCACCGGCCTTGTCCGGGCCGAACTGGATCCCGGATGGCGAGATCATCACGGTCCGCTCGCCGTCTCTCATGACCAGCACGGGCCCCTGATCGTCGATCTCCAGCTTCGCGAAGGCGCGGTCCATCCTTCGGTTGGCATCGTAGACCCGCACGCTGCCTCGCGAGCGCGAGCCGTCAGTCCCGAGCTGCACCGTGTCCCTGGGCGTCACGTGGTCGCTGCGCAACGCCCGAAGCCGCAGGAAACCCCACCGGGCCCGTTCGTCGTTTCCGACCTCGTCCTCGGTCGGCCCGCGGCAGCCGCCAAGCACGGCCCAGAATGACTCCCCGCCGACGGCCTGACCTCGGAGCGCGAGACGCCCGGCGAAGTTCGGGGTCGTGTAGAGCTGGGCGTAAGCGTAGCCGTCAGTCCTGACTTCGACCTTGCCGCAGTTTCGGTAGCCTTCCGGGCTGCGGGGACCAGCGTTGACCAGGTGGGCCACCCTTTCCTCGTTGAGCCCGCCATACAGGTCGAGCACGGCGCCGCCCACGGTGGGATCCAATCTGAACTTCCCATACTCCGGCATCGGTCAGCTCCCTGGTCTCGATGGCTCGTCGCGGCAGAGCGGACAGCTGTGCCCGGCTCCAGGCGTCGCGTTGGGCGGGCTCCGGCGCATCGACGACGGGGCGTCCGTGGGGTCGTCGTCTGGAACGTCCTCCCCGTCGAGCCAGCCGGGTGCTCCGTGCAGCGCTTCCCGGCTCACGTCGCCCTCGGGCACCCAGCGCGAGCCGTCCCAGACCCGCGCCCGCGGGTCGGCACACCGCGCTCACGAGCCGCCGCTGGCAGAAGAGGGCGTGCTCGCAGTCACTGATGGATGTGATTGCGCGCCGTCAAATGCCGTTCTCCCTGGGGATCGCGTTCTCGGAGTGCCTGACGCTTCTGTGCGCAGCTCCGCCGCCCCAGAAAGCGACCGACGGCGCGGGGCCGAAACGCACGCGAGAGGCTCGGGTGGACCCAGACGGAGGCGCGTGGCTGACGGGTCTGGCGCCCACCTCGTCCCGTCCCACTTCTCGGTCGGCGGCGGGGTGCCGCCTCCCGCCGAGATCCAGTAGTGCGCGGTCACGACGCCAGCGCCCATCTCCTTGCCAGGGTGGGCCGCGGCCGTGCCCTCTCCGAGCGGCTGCTGAGGATCGAATCCCTTTCCGGAGTAGTCGGCCATGCCTTCCTCTTCCGCCTTGCTCCGGCTCAGATGCTCGGGACCTCGTTCGGCCACGGAAGTACGACGTCGTCGACGACCACGTGGTCGCGCACCCCGGAGGTCGACAGCGTGTCCATCGACGACCGGCTCGTTCCCAGCCAGCGCATCACCGTCCCAAACCCCTTCCAGCCCACTTCGGTCGATAGGAGCGACCCCCGAGCGTAGGCGATCGGCACGTGGTTGTCGTCCGAGTCGTGGGGGTTTGTCCCCAGGCTGCCCGGCGCCGCCTGGCCATAGCCGCCCTGGTAGATGTGCGCCGGAAACTGCGTGAAGGTCTCGCCCGCAAGGTCCTTCTTGTACCAGCCGTTCGGCGCATAGGCCGCCTGATAGAGGTAGGTGCTCATGAAGACGCTGCCGCCACCCTGGACGCGGACCAGCGCGGGATCCTGGTCCGCGCTCGCGTAGCTCCCGGTCGCCAAAGGGTCGAACACGAACCCCATGTCCGAAGCTCCGCTGCCGTTGACCGCGTTGAACAGGTAGAAGCCGAAGGGCGACGCGTTGTCGGCCCCGATGTGGATCTTGTAAGTCCCCGCCGTCGTGAACAGCACATCCCCGGCAGTGCTCGACCCGTGCAGGTTCGCCTCGTCCGCCGCGGTCGCCATGTCGTCCGCGTCGCCGCTCGTCGTGAAGCCGTCCTCGGCGCTGTACTTGATCCACCAGTACGCCTCGCCGCTCGACCCGCGCTGGCAGCAGAACTCGCGCCGCGGGCTCATCCCCGAGGGCGCGCGGACCCGGAACCACGCCTGGCTGTTGTTCATGCCGCCCGAGCCGCTGCCAGCCAACGTGATCTGATCGCCGGAGCTGTTGTAGGTCGTTCCGTCCGAGCTCGCGGGCACGTCCCAGCCGGCCGACTTGAGAAGCTCCTTCCACAGGTACATCGCCTCGGCGCCGCCGTTGGCGCCGCCAGCGTTGTTCACGTCGAACACGTACGTCATCCGCTCACCTCGTCGAAGGTGGACCGAGTGGGCCGCACGAAGCCCCGCGCCGCCGCGACCCAGTTCACGCGTCCGCGAAGAAGACCACGATGTCGAACCCGACCGTGGCGTTCGCGCCTGACGACTTCCAGCGCACGACGCCTGCCAGCCGCGTCGTGCTGCTCTCACCGAGATCGACGCGGAGCAGCGACGTCTGGCCCGTTCCGGTCACGTTGATCGAGCCAGTGCCGCAGTTCGCCCAGTTCGGGGATTTCGGGTCTGTCGCCGTCTCGAAGTCGAACGTCAGGGTTCCCGACGACATGTTGTTCTTGGTCACGTTGACGCATGCGACGCCCGTCTTGGCGTTGCCTACTTGCACAGCGAACCTTGCCTCCTGCGTCGTCGCCGCGCCGATCTCGATGTACGGCTGAAGGTCGGTTCGGTAGCGCATTGCCTCCTCCTTCGATCGGCGACCGCAAGGGGTCTGCCGCCCCATGCCGTTCGCGTGCCCCACGCTATGTTCCCTCTTGCCCCGACTGGCCGCCCGCTCGGCACTGAGCCTCTGCTCTCGTTCCTGACCGAGCGGGGACACCTGACCCTAACCAAAAAATGCCCCCCCCCCATCAATGATAAGAGTCATTTTCGCCTCAATCCGAGGAGCACGCGGATCATCGGTCCCCGCGACATGGGTGTTGGGGGGACCGACGGTGACAGCGCACCGAGCGAGGCGGTCGCGTGACCCAAGCGCGGTCAGACCACGGAACCGATCCCCGACAGCCCGGGTCGGAAGGCGACCAGGCGATGGAGCGAACGAGCACGCCTGAGCCGAACCCGGAGCGTCGAAGGCGCTCCCTCGCTGTGGCATTATCCGGGGCAGTGCGGCTCCTTTACATCGCATCGGAGATGGCACCCCTGGCGAAGGTGGGCGGCCTTGCGGACGTGATGGGGGCGCTGCCGCTCGAGATGCACAGGCGCGGGCACGACGTGCGCGTGTATCTGCCCGCGTACGGGCGGATCGACGCGGCTCGCTTCCCGCTCGTCCGCGAGCCGGGGCTCGGCGAGATCGATGTCTTGCTCGGCGCCCAGCGCGTCCGCGTGACGATCGCGCTGGCGGCGCTGCCGGGAACGGGATTGCGCGTGCACCTCGTCCAGTGCCCGGGCCTGTATGACCGACCGTCAGTCTACTCGAACGACGCTGACGAGCACCTCCGCTTCCTGGCCCTCTCCTACGCCGCTCTCGAGGCATGCCGGCAGTCGGACTTCGTGCCCGACGTGGTGCATTGCCACGACTGGCCCACCGCGCTCGTGCCGATGATCCTGAAGACCGCCTACGCTCGCGACCCGGTCCTCGGCCGCGCGTCCTCGCTCCTGACCATCCACAACCTGCGCTACCAGGGCATCTTCCCCGCGAGCATCGTCGCCCAGACGGGGCTCGCGGGCGCGGTCGACCGCTTCCATCAGGACCAGCTCCGCGAGGGGCGGCTCAACTTCCTCTTGCACGGGATCCTCTACGCGGACGGGATCACCACCGTCAGCCCGACCTACTCGTTCGAGATCCAGGGGCCCGACCACGGCGCCGGCCTCGACGGCCTGCTCAGATCCCGCAGCTCCACGGTCGTCGGGATCCTGAACGGCGTCGACTACGGCGAGTGGAGCCCCGAGCGCGACCCGATCATCCCCTTCCGCTACGGACCGGACGATCTGTCCGGCAAGGAGCTGAACAAGGAGTGGCTCCTGGGCAAGCTCGGGCTGCCGTACGTCGCCGGCGTGCCGCTCCTCGGCGTCGTCAGCCGCCTGGTCGGCCAGAAGGGCCTGGACCTCTTGGCCGAGGTCGCCCCGGGCCTCCTTTCGCGCCTCGGCTTTCAGCTCGTCGTCCTCGGCAGCGGCGAGTCCCGGCTCGAGGAGCTCTTCGCGCAGTTGCAGCATGCGTTCCCGCGGCAGGTGTGCTTCTATCGCGGCTTCTCGAACGAGCTGGCGCACGGCATCGAGGCCGGCGCCGACGTCTTCGTCATGCCCTCGCGCTACGAGCCATGCGGTCTCAACCAGCTCTACAGCCTGCGCTACGGAACCGTCCCGATCGTGCACCGCACCGGAGGCCTCGCCGACACGGTCCGGCTCTGGGATCCGCGCACCGGCGAGGGGACGGGCTTCCCCTTCGAGCAGCACGACGCAGCCGGGATCACCTGGGGCATCGAGGCCGCGCTCGCGGTCTACCGAAACCGGCCTGCGTGGCGCCGGCTCATGCTGAACGGAATGACCCAGGACTTCTCCTGGTCGAAGCAAGCGACGCTGTACGAGCTCCTCTACTCGCGCCAGTCGCAGAGGTGAACCATGCACGTGATCTTCATCGAGCCCCGCTTCCCCGCCAATCAGCGGCTGTTCGTCAAGGCGCTCGCCGAGGTCGGCGCCCACGTCACCGCGATCGGCGAGGGCAGCAAGGAGTCGCTCGACGACGACCTGAAGCGGTGGCTGCTCCATTACGAACAGGTCCCGAACGTGTGCGACGAGGCGGCCGTCCTGGGCGCGGTGCGCTTCGTACAGAGCCGCGCGTACGTCGATCGCCTGGAGGCGACCGTCGAGGCGCACATCATGCCGACCGCACGAGTGCGCGAGGCGGCGGGCATCCCGGGAACCTCGGTGCGAACGGCGTTCCTCTGCCGCGACAAGCCGGCCATGAAACAGGCGCTCCGTGAAGGCGGAGTACCCTGCGCGCAGTCGACGGGCGCATCGTCGCTCGACGAGGCGCGGGAGTTCGCCCAGAACGTGGGCTTGCCGGTCATCATCAAGCCTCGCGACGGCGCGGGAGCCTCGGGCGCCGTGCGGATCGACGCGCTCGGCGAGCTCGAGCCGGCGCTCCGCACGTTCGGGCTCGGCCAGCCCGGGCGCTCGGTCGCCATCGAGGAGTTCATCGAGGGTCACGAGGGCTTCTTCGACACGCTGACGATCGGCGGTCAGATCGTCCACGAGTTCGCGACCCACTACTACCCGAACGTCCTCGAGGCGATGCGCACGCGCTGGATCTCGCCGCAGTTCGTCACGACGAACCGGATCGACAGCGCTCCCGGCTACGACGAGGTCAAGGCGCTCGGCCGCAAGGTCATCGAGATCCTCGGCATCGGAACCTCGGCGACGCACATGGAGTGGTTCTTCGGGCCGAAGGGCCTGAAGTTCTCCGAGATCGGCTGCCGTCCACCCGGCGTGCGCGCCTGGGACCTTTACAACGTGGGCAACGACATCGACCTGTACCGCGAATGGGCGATGGCGATCTGCCACGGCCGCCCGGACCGGCGGCCATCTCGCCGGTTGTCGGCCGGAATGATCGCGCTCAGGCCCAGCCAGGACGGTCGGATCATCGGCTACTCCGGGCTGGAGGAGATCGGCAACGCCTTCGGCCCCCACGTCATCGACGCCAACACGCCTCCGCCGGGCACGCCGACCCAGCCCGTCGAGGCCGGCTACATGGCGAACGCGTGGATCCGGATGAAGCACGAGAGCTACGACGAGCTCAGGCGAATGCTGGATATCGTGGGGCAGACCGTGAAAGTATGGGCGGCCTGAGGCCCCCGATCCTCCTGGTAGGCACCCAGGATCCCAGATTCGATCTGGGCGCGGCGGTGCGCGAAGCTGGAGTGAGGGGCAAGGTCGCGCTGATCACGGCGGGCTGGCAGGAGCGCGAGAGCGAGGACTCGGAGCTCGTCGAGGATCTCGGCGGTCCGGTCGTCAACCTGAGGCTCCACGAGCGGGCCGACGACGTGTTCGCGCGTGACCGCGATCTGTCCGACGCGTACAAGAAGCGCCAGCGGCAGCTCAGGCTCTTGAACGACTTCTACCGGATCCGCCTGGACCATGCCTTCGAGGCCGCGCGGGCGATCTCGGTCCGTCACGTCGACGAGGATCTCCTGGACGAGGAGCGGCACGTCTCGGTCGAGGAGCTGCGCCACCTCGATCGCGACCACCTCGAGCGCTGCGTGGTGCGGCAGGTCGCCTTCGATGCTCGCTGGAAACCGGCCCAGCGCCCTATCGTGGCCGAGCACCGGCGCGAGATCGCCAAGATCCTCGCCTCCTCGCGCGCGGTCGTCCTCGCGGGGGGCCACGTGGCGTCGCTGCTGAACCGGATGAAGCTGTTCGGAGTGGTCGACCTGGCCGCGGGGCTTCCCTGGATCGCCGCGGCGGGCGGCGCGATGGTCTTGACCGAGCGGATCTTCCTCTTCCACGACTTCCCCCCTCACGGCACCGGCATCGCCGAGGTCTTCGACGTCGGCTTCGGACTGGTCAAGGACGTGGTGGTGCTGCCCGATCCGAGGCGGCGAATCAGGCTCGACGACAGACAGGGCATCGCCCGCTTCGTCCAGCGGATCGCGCCCGCGACCTGCGTCGCGATGGACAGCGGGGCGCGCCTCTGGGTGGAGCGCGGACGCGTAGTGCGCGCGTTCGCCCACAGGCTCTTCCAGGACGGCACGGTGGAGCCGGGATGGACGGGATGAGCATCACCCGCGCGATCGACGCTCTCGCCTCCGGCCCGAAGGACCCCGCGGCGGTCGACGCCTTCCTGGCCGCTCACACCTTCCCCCTCGTCGAGGGCCCGGCGATCACCTTCGTCTTCCGCGGCGAGGCCGAGGCGGTCAACCTCAAGCACTGGGTCTACGGGCTGCCCTCGTCACAGCCGCTCGCGCGCCTGGAGGGCACGGACCTGTGGCACCTGACGTTCGAGCTGCCCAGGGGCTCGCGCGTCGAGTACAAGCTCGAGGTCGTCCGCGGCGGCGCGGGCCAGTGGTTCCAGGACCCGCTGAACCAGAGCCTCGCGCGCGACCCGTTCGGCGCGAACTCGGTCGCGCACAGCGAGGGCTACGAGGTCCCCGAGTGGATCCACCCCGACCCCGAGGCCCGGCCCGGGACGATGGAGGACGAGCACTGGGTGGACAGCCCCACCTTCGGGCGCCGGAGCGTCGCGGTCTACCTGCCGGCCCGCTTCCGCCGCACTCGCCGCTACCCGCTCCTGGTCGTCCACGACGGGCACGACTACCTGCGCTACGCCTCGCTGGGCACGATCCTCGACAACCTGATCCAGCGCCTCGAGATCCCCGACATGATCGTGGTCCTGACGAGCTCGCCAAACCGGCTCATCGAGTACGCCGACGACGAGCGCCACGCGCGCTGGCTGACGGAGGAGCTCGTACCGCACCTCGAGCGCGCGCTTCCGATCGACGCCCGCCCTCAGACCCGCTGCCTGATGGGAGCGAGCTTCGGCGCCGTCGCCGCCCTCTCGACGGCCTGGCGCTACCCCGGCTTCTACGGCCGACTCCTGCTGCAGTCCGGCTCCTTTGCGTTCACCGACATCGGCGACCGCAACCACCGTGGCCCGCTCTTCGATCCGGTCGTCGCCTTCATGAACCGCTTGCGCGCACAGCCGATCCCCATGGCCGAGCGCGTCTTCGTCTCCTGCGGCATGTACGAGTCCTTGATCTACGAGAACCGCTCGTTCGTCCCCGCGCTCCAGAGCACGGGAATGGACGTCCGCTACGTCGAAGCCCGCGACGGCCACAACTGGGAGAACTGGCGCGACCGCCTGCGCGAGGGCCTTTCGTGGCTGTTCCCGGGGCCGCTGCTGCTCGTCTACGAATGAGTGCCCTTCTCGGGCAGCTCGCGGATGTGAGGAGCGGCTCTCGGAGCTGTTCCCCGGGCCGCCACACCTGGTGTACGAATAGGCTCGGAGGAAACGAAGGGATGGCTGACGCAACGCGGCGCATCGGGCTATCGCTGGGGGCGGACATCTGCTGGCCGCTCTGCTACGAGCAGATCCTGAAGCGCCTCGACCTCGCGATCGACTGGCAGGGCGACCGCGTCCGCGTCGAGGTCGATCGGGTGACCATCGAGCCGTTCGACCTCAGGCAGCCTTGCACGTACGACGTCGTCCTCGACCGGCTCACCCACTGGTACTCGACGAGCCGCGAGTGGATCAAGAAGGCCGTCATCATGGACGGCCTGTACGTGCTCAACAACCCCTGGTCGGTGCAGTCGATGGAGAAGCACTCGACCTACTGCGCGATGATGCACCTCGGGATGCCCATCCCGAGCACCTGGATGGTGCCGCCGAAGTCCTACGAGCCGCTGCCGGACCTCAAGCCCACCCTCACGAGCTACGCGAAGCTCTTCGACCTCGGCCAGGTCGGCTCCGCGCTCGGCTACCCGATCTTCATGAAGCCGTACGACGGCGGCGGCTGGAAGGGCGTGAGTCGCATCCCCGACGAAGGGACGCTGCGCGAGCGGTACGAAGAGAGCGGCAAGCTCGTGATGCACCTCCAGTCCGCGGTCGAGCCGTTCGACCGGTTCGTCCGCTGCATCGCGTTCGGCCCGCAGACGCGCCTGATGCGCTACGAGCCGGGCGCGCCGCTGCACGACCGGTACACGGTGGACGCACAGGAGTCCTTCGTCGCTCCCGACGAGGCGGCGCTCCTTCGCGACACGACGCTGACCATCAACGCGTTCTTCGGCTGGGACTTCAACTCCTGCGAGGCGCTGCGCAAGGACGGTGTCTGGCACCCGATCGACTTCGCCAACCCCTGCCCCGACTCGCAGGTGACGTCCCTGCACTACCACTTCCCCTGGCTCGTCAAGGCGAAGATCCGCTGGTCGGTCTTCTGCGCCGTGACGAAGCGCCCGTTCCGCAAGAACCTCGACTGGTCGCCCTTCTACGAGATCGCGCGCGAGCCCGGGGTGCCCTATCGCGAACGGCTGCGCGCCTACGCGCGGATCGCGGAGGAACGCTTCGACACGGCGCGCTTCGAGGAGTTCTGCGCCCGCCACCTCGGCAACCTCGACGAGATCGCGCACGAGTTCTTCGGGACGCCCGCGGCCCGCGAGGCAGTGCAGAAGAAGGTCCTTGCGCTGTACCCGGCGCACGAGGTCGAGACGTTCACGGAGCTGTTCTGGCGGCGGATCCAGGCGTGGCGCGACAGCGCGGAGGCCCGGTCATGAAGATCGTCGACCGCTGGCGCTCCGAGCGCCTGGGACGAGACGTGACGCTGGCCCGCTGGGGCGTCCAAGGCCGGCCGGTGCTCCTCTTCCCGACCGCCGGCGGCGACGCCGAGGAGGTCGAGCGGTTCGGGCTCGTCGGCGCGAACGAGGCGCTCCTCGCTGCCGGCAAGGTCAAGCTCTACTCCTGCGACAGCGTGGCCGGCAAGGCGCTGCTATCGCGAGAGGGCTCGGCTCGCCACCAGATGTGGCTGCAGGACCAGTTCCACAGGTACGTCCGCCACGAGGTGGCCGCGGCGATCCGCGCGGACTGCCGCACCCCCGACATCGAGATCTGGACCGCCGGCGCGTCGATCGGCGCTCTCCACTCGATCGCCGCGGTGTGCCGCTGGCCCGACGTATTCGCTCGCGCCTGCGCCATGTCCGGCACCTACGACATCAGGCGCTTCTACGACGCGCGGCCCGACGAGTTCTCGGACGACTTCTGGGTCTCCTCGCCCCTGCACTTCGTGCCCACCCTCGCGGGCCAGCACCTCGACGTGCTGAGGACGCGATTCATCCTGATGCCGTCGGGAGAGGGGCGTGCCGAGGACATCAGCGAGTCCTGGGCGATGGCGAACACCCTCGGGCGCATGGGAGTCCCCAACCGCGTCGACAACTGGGGGCAGGACTGGCACCACGACTGGGTCACCTGGCGCAAGATGCTGCCGCAGGTGCTCGACGAATGGACGCGATGAGGGGGAGTCGACGATGACGACGCGGCCGCACAAGGAAGTGGAAGAGACGAAGGACGCACAGAAGCGCCGCGAGCTGATGCACGCGATCTTCAGGGACGTGCGCGCGCTAGAGCGGATGCTGGCGGAGGGCCGGTTCGAGACGGGCGTGCGCAGGATCGGCGCCGAGCAGGAGATGTTCATCATCGACGAGGCCTGGATGCCGGCGCCGGGCGCGCTCAGGCTGATGGAGCTGCTCGAGGACGATCACTTCACGACCGAGCTCGGCCTGTTCCAGCTCGAGGCCAACTGCGATCCGCAGGTGCTCACCGGCGACGGCATCTCCCGGATGGAGACACAGCTCGACGGCCTCGTCGAGAAGACGCGAAAGGCCGCCGCGGGCCTCTCCATGCACCCGGTCTTGACGGGCATCCTGCCCACGCTGCGAAAGGAGGACCTGAGCCTCGACAACATGGTGCCGAGCCCGCGATATCGCGCGCTCAGCAAGGTGATGAACGAGCTCAGGGACGGCCGCTTCGAGTTCTCGATCAAGGGCCTCGACGAGCTGATCGTCGAGCACGACTCGGTCATGGTCGAGGCGTGCAACTCGAGCTTCCAGGTCCACCTTCAGGTGGAGCCCTCCGAGTTCGCGCGCATGTACAACCTCGCGCAGCTCCTCGCAGCGCCGCTGATGGCGATCTCCGCCAACTCGCCGCTCCTGTTCGGCCGCAGGCTCTGGGCCGAGACGCGCATCGCGCTCTTCCGCCAGGCGGTCGACACCCGCAGCCACACCCATCACCTCCGCGAGAGCGAGGCGAGGGTCAGCTTCGGGACGCGATGGATCAAGGACTCGGTCGTCGAGCTCTACCAGGAGGACATCGCGCGCTTCAGGCCGCTCGTCGGCACCGATCTCGACGAGGATCCCATCGCGAAGCTCGACAAGGGCGAGGTGCCCGCGCTCAAGGCCCTGCGCCTGCACAACGGGACGATCTACCGCTGGAACCGCGCCTGCTACGGGCTGACCGACGGCAAGCCCCACCTGAGGATCGAGAACCGGATCATGCCCTCGGGGCCAAGCGTCCTCGACGAGATCGCGAACGCCGCTCTCTGGTTCGGGCTGATGGTGGAGCTCGGGGCGCGCGGCGTGGACCCCTCGCGAAGGATGGACTTCGACCAGGCCGGCGCCAACTTCTACGCCGCGGCCCGCGAGGGCCTCGGGGCGCAGTTCACGTGGCTCGACGGCGAGGACATCCCGGCGGCGACGCTCGTCACCGACCGGCTTCTCGAGCTGGCCGAGGCCGGGCTCCGCCGGCAGGGCGTCGTCGAGGGCGACATCGTCCGGTACCTCGGCGTGGTGGAGGCGCGAGTCAGGAGCACCCGCACCGGCGCGAAGTGGCTCCTGTGGTCCTGGAACTCGCTCAAGGGCAAGGGCACGCCGGGAGAGCGGGCGAACGCGGTCGTCGCCGCCACCGTGCAGCGCCAGCTCAGCGGACGCCCGGTCGCGGAGTGGGAGCGCGCGCGGCTCGGCGAGGCGAGCGCTCCGAGCCACGATTTCCTGCGCGTCGACCAGTTCATGACGACGGACCTGTTCACGGTCCACGCCGACGACCCCATCGAGATGGTGGCGCTCGTCATGGACTGGGAGCGCATCCGCCACCTACCGGTCGAGGACAAGGACCACCGCCTCGTGGGGCTCGTGAGCTACCGCGCGGTCATGAGGTTCGTGTGCGGCGGCGGCTCGATCAAGGACACGCCGGTCTCCAAGATCATGAAGGCCGACCCGACCACGATCGCGCTCGACACCCCGACGGTCGAGGCCATCGAGCTCATGCAGCGCCTCCGCATCGGCTGCCTCCCCGTCGTCCAGGACGGCCACCTCGTCGGCCTCGTCACGGAGGAGGACTTCACGGCCATCGCCGCCCGCCTCCTGCGCCGTCAGCTCGGCGACCCCGACCCATCGCGCGACCCTTGATCTCGAGATTCGTCGAGGCTCCCTACTCCGCGTACATCGTGATGGTGGTCGCGGCGTCGGCGGCCATCCGGGCGGCCTGGTCCCAGTCGGGGTGGCGCAGCATGATGTGCCCGTCGGACAGGAGCGTGTGCTTCCAGTTGCGACGAGGCGTGCCGGGTCTGAGCAGATGCTCCTCCACGACGTGCTCGCCATGGGCGGCCATGAAGTCACGCAGCCCCTCGATGCGCGTGATGCGGCCCTGGCCCTTCGCGCGCTTGAAGACGATCGCCACGTTGTACTTGCGGACCGTCGGGGCCTCGAACCGGCCCCAGCACATCACGCGGGCCCACTCGCGGAACAGATCGATGTCGCACGTGTAGTTCATCTGATCGACCAGGTGGGCGCCGCCCGGCCGGCAGCCGATCTCGCCGAAGACGGCCTCGCCGTCCGACTTGCGGAACCACTCCATGTGGGTGAACCCGTCGACCATCCCGAGCGCGCCGAGGACGCCCTTGCCGAGCGCGATGCCGGCCGCGACCCGCGGCTGCGTCAGATCGCGCACCGTGATGATCGCGGGGCTGATCCACTCCTCGGTCCTGGCGATGAGCGGCGGCGGCAGGTACTGCGCGACGTTGAAGAACGCCGGCTTGCCGCCGATGCAAACGGTGTCGAATGTGAGCTCCTCGCCGGAGATGAACTCCTCGCAGCTCACCTCGTCGACGTGGCGCAGGCCGCCGAGAGCGCGCTCCAACTCGGCGTCGTCCGTGACCTTGTGCGTGTCGGCGCTTCCCGCCCCGGCGATTGGCTTGAGGATCAGCGGGAAGCCGATGCGCCCGGCCGCCGCGCGCGCCTCCGCCACCGTTCGGACGCGCTCGGATCGAGGCGCCCGCAGGCCCGCGGCGCGCACTCGCTCCTTCATGAGCTGCTTGTCCCTGAAGCCGCGAACTGCGTCCAGGCTCATGCCGGGCAGGCCGAACCGCTCGCGCAGGCGCGCCGCGGTCAGGACCATGACCTCCCAGTTGGCGAGGACGCGGTCGACCTCGCGACCTCGCAGCCAGCTCGCCACCCGAGACACGACGTCGTCCTCGTCGAGGATGCGCGGCACCTCGAGGTAGTCGGCCAGGTGCGGCCTGAGCGAGGCCGGCAGCGCCGAGCGCGGCGTGTCGCCGACGCCGTAGACGTCGGCGCCGACCTCGGCGAGCCCTCGGGTGTACTGCTGCATTTCTGGCGGGTAGCTCGGAGCGAGGAAGACGACCTTCATGGGCCAATGGTACAAGCGTTCCGATGCGAAACGTCGTGTTTGCTGCGCCCTTCCCCCTCGAGACGACCATGCGCTTCGCCAGGGCGGCGGCGGGGCTCGAGGACGTCCGGCTCCTCGGGATCGTGCACGAGCCGCCCGCCGGGGCGGACGCGGGGCTCTACGCCGACGTCGTCGGCGTCGCCGATGGCCTCGACGCCCGGCAGCTCCTCGACGCGGCGGCAGTGCTCCAGCGAAGGCACGGACCGATCCATCGGGTCCTCGGGATCCTCGAGCCCCTGCAGGTACAGCTCGCCGAGGTCCGGCGCGCCCTCGGAGTACCGGGGACCGATCCCCACACGGCCGACCTCTTCCGCGACAAGGCCAGGATGAAGGACGAGCTTCGACGCCATGGCCTGCCTTGCGCGCGGCACCGCCTGCTTCGCTCGCGCGAGGACGCGGCCGCGTTCGTCGCCGAGGTCGGCTATCCGATCGTGCTCAAGCCACCTGCGGGAATGGGGTGCAAGGCGACGTGGCGGATCGGCACGAAGGAGGCGCTGGGCGCCGCGCTCGGCGCGATGCACGCGTCCGCCGACCGACCGGCGCTGGCCGAGGAGCTCGTCAGGGGGACCGAGCACAGCTTCGAGACCATCACGATCGACGGCCAGGTGCGCTTCGAGTCGCTCTCGCGCTACCACCCGACTCCGCTCGAGGTGATGGAGACGCCGTGGATCCAGTGGGTCGTCGTCCTGCCGCGCGACATCTCGGGCCCCGAGTGGCAGGACGCCCGAGAGCTCGGCGTCCGCGCGGTCGGAGCGCTCGGCCTCGAGACGGGGTTCACGCACATGGAGTGGTTCCGCCGGGACGACGGCTCGCTCGCCATCGGGGAGATCGCGGCCCGCCCGCCCGGCGCGCACATGGTGGCCGCGAACGGATGGGCTCACGACACCGACATGCACCGTGCCTGGGCCCGGGCCGTGGTCGACGGCGCCTTCGACGGCCCCTTCGAGCGCCGGTGGGCGGTCGGGATCGCCTACCTGCGTGGAGTCGGCCGCGGTCGCGTCGTGAGGATCACCGGTGTGGAACAGGCCCAGGAGGCCGTTGGCCAGCTCGTGGTCGAGTGCAAGCTGCCTGCCGTCGGCGCGCCCCGCTCGGACAGCTACGAGGGCGACGGCTGGGCGATCCTGCGCGCACCCGACACCGAGGTGGTCACGGCCGCGCTGAAGCGCGTGATCGAGACCATCCACGTCGAGTACGGCTGAAGGTCCAGAGCGCCGCAGGCCGGGATCGAACCGGGACCGATCGGGATCTGAACTGGGATCTGGAAGGGGTCGGGGCTGGGATCGAGGGGCGGGGGCGAGGTTCGCTAGTACCCCATGCTGCCGGCGTTGCAGTCCGAGCGGTCCGTCCCGAAGCCGCAGAAGCGCGGCTCGTCGCAGACGCCGTCGAGGGCCCAGGTGCAGGAGTCGTCCGCGGCGGGGTTCTGGGCCGTGGAGAGCCCGCTGACCTGCGGCACGCCGTACTCGTCGACCGCCACGCAGGAGATCTCGTGGCCGTTGGGTGCGCCGCTGGCGTTCTTCTTCACGATGAAGGTCATGCGACCCGCCAGGTTGCTCGTCGTCCGGCAGGGCGTGTTGAGCGTGCGGCTGCCGAAGAGCCCGTTCTCCCAGTCGTAAGCCGCGCACTCTGCGGTCGCGAAGATGTCGGAGATGCAGTCGCAGGAGCCGCCGAGCGCGTCCCACGCGGGTCGCTCGACCCACACGCCGCAGTCGACCCAGCTCGGGAAGCCGGCGGGGACGCACGCGGCGCCCGCGCTGCCGAGGCACTCGCCGCGGCAGTTGGCGTACTCGGTCGCCTTCGAGGACTCGCAGCCGGTGGCCACCGGGCCAACGACCTGACCGACGCATCCCCAGTGATCGACGTCCGCGACCGCCCGCTGGATCTCGCACAGCCCGAGCCAGCCGGCCCACTGCCCGGCCTCGAAGGGCAGCCGGGAGAGCTCGTAGCCCAGGACCGCACCGTCGCCGAGCTCCGTCGCGATCTCGCCCGCGCGGTCGGTCACGCACAGGACGTAGCCCCAGTTTCGCGTGAAGTTGTCGAGGTTGCAGCCGAGCTCGAGCCATCCCGCGAGCTTGTCCTCGTCCCAGCCTCCGCCGCTCTGCTCGACGTAGGTCTCGACCTGGCCGCGAATCGTCGAGCAATCCATGAACTCGACGGAGTCGAAGCACGCCTGGATCTCGCCGCCGACGGCGCCGAGGTCCGCGTTGTTCGCGAGCTCCACGATCCCTCCGAGGTACTCGCCGAAGTCCGAGCTCGCGTCGTCGAGGCACCCGAGCTTGGTCGCGTCTGCATCGTCCAGCCGGCCGTCGCAGCCGGCGACGCAGGAGTCGAAGACCCCCTGTGCTCTCGTCTCGCAGACTTGGGGGCTCAGCGCCGCCTTGCTGGTCTCGACGGACTCGGTGCTCGTCAGACAGCCAACCATCGGGATCGCGCCGAGGGCGATCCCCATCAAGAACCTCGCGTTCATTGTCTCCTCCAGGTCGGGGGACGCGTCGTGGCGTCGAGTCGTTCCCGATGCAACGGCGATGCCCACTCACCGGTGGAGGAAGATCGTGATCACGCCGAGCGTCGTGGCCTCCCGTCGGCCCACGACCGTGCACGTCACACGGCTACAGGCGACGCCGAGCGAAGCCGATCGCGAACGCGACTAGGAGGACGATCGCTCTCGCGCCGCCGCGACTGTCACCTGGCGTGCGACACCCGCAGCCGTCGTCGACGGGCGTGCAGGCCGGGTCGAGACCGCCCGGCGGATAGAGGCACTCGCCCGGGTCCTCCTCGATCGGATACATCGTGCACACGGCGTCGATGTCGTCCTCGTGCAGTGTCGCCTTCGAGGTTTCACCGCTCGTCGACGTCCCGTACATCGTGGCTTCGACGACCGGCGTGTGCGCGAGACCGATCACGTGCCCCGCCTCGTGCGTCGCGGTGTTCTGGAGGTCGGCGTCCGCGTTCGCCGGGTCGACGGTGAACGTGAAGAACTCTCCGTTGAGCTCCATGTCGGCCGAGAGGATCTGCCCGTCCTTCGGATCGAAGAGGACCGTGGTCAGGCCCATCGACGCCGCGGCGTGGTTGCGGATTGCCTGCCATCCCGACTCGCGGAAGACGACGAGGTTCATGTTGCCGCCCTCGCTCCTGTACTCCACCGCGTCGCAGGTCGCGAGATCGGTCTCGGAGAAGGAGATGTACGTGCACGGGCTCGCGCCGTCACGGGAGGCCTGGCTCCAGGCGCCGAAGGAGCGCCCCATCACGTCCCGCACGGCGTCGAGAGGCAGGTCGTCCGAGCCCGCCTGATAGATCGAGTACTGCAGGCAGTTGCCCTCCCAGAGGAGTGGCGTTCCCGGATCGGGGAAGCACGAGTCGTCGTCGTGAGTAGTCTGCTGGCACCACGCGCGAGCGGTCGCAGGCGCCGCGACGAGGACGCCGACCGCGAGGAGCGCTTCAGCGAGCCGCAGCAAGAGCGCGCACCTCGTCGAGGAAGGTGGACAGCGCGCGCGGCGCGGCGAGCGCGGGACCCGCGGGCCGAAGCCCGGCGGGCGTCCGGCGAACGAGCACGAGGCCCGCTCCGCCGGGCCGCACGACCGCTCCGGTCGGCGACTCGATCACCCGGAAGCACCCCTGGGACATGCCGACGAACCTCAGGCCCTCGCCCGCCGGTTCGAGGAAGGCCACCACGCGATCGCCCGCCCGCAAGCGAGGCTCGCCGGGAACGTTCGCGCCGATGCCGCCGGCGATCCCGCCCTCCGTGAAGAGGACCAGATCCTCGCCGTCCACGGCGCCCTTGATGCCCTCGAGCACGACGGCCTCGACGTCCGTCACTATCTGACCGCTGGCGAGCCTGCGGCTGTGGGTTCGGGTCACCTCGATCTCGGCCACGACCTGCGCGGCTCCGGTCATGTCGGCAAGGTCGAGCGCCAGCACCACGGCGGCGTCGGCGGTCGACGCCTGCAGCGCGGCTACTGCCAGCAGCCAGAAGGCGCGCCAGGCGAGTCGCACCGGACGACTATAACTCGACCGTCGGCAGTCGGCACGCTGATGTAGCGCACCACGTCGGGTGGCGCCGCGAACGGGCGCGCCGGCGCGAGCGGCTCCGGGGCGACGACCGTGACGGTCCGGGGCGGCGGAACGCGGCTGGTCGCGATGGAGAGGACCGCACCCGCGACGACCAGGCCAATCTGGAGGGCTCGCTTCATGCCGGATGAACGGGGCCACCCCCTTTCTCTTACACCTTGCGCAAGGCGTTCGGCTTGGGTAGGGACAGGCATGGCTTCGCCTCCGGTCGTCCGCTTCGCTCCCTCGCCGACGGGCTATCTCCACATCGGTGGAGCCCGGACCGCCCTGTACAACTGGCTCTACGCCCGCGGCCGTGGCGGTCGCTTCGTCCTCCGAATCGAGGACAGCGACCAGGAACGCTCCACCCCCGAGTCCGAGGTGGCGATCTTCGAGGGCCTGAGGTGGCTCGGCCTCGACTGGGACGAGGGCCCGGACGTCGGCGGACCGCACGGCCCGTACCGTCAGAGCGAGCGGCTGGAGCGCTACCGGCAGGCGGCCGATCGGCTGATCGCCGAGCGCAAGGCCTACCGCTGCTCCTGTACCGCGGAGGACCTGGCGCGCATGCGATCCGCATCGCCCGATCCTCGCGCTTTCCGCTATCCGGGCGTCTGCCGCGACAGGGCCGTGCCCGCGGACGTTCGTCACGTCGTGCGCTTCGTCATGCCCGCGACCGGGACGACCGGCTGGGACGACCTCGTCAAGGGTCGCATCGAGGTCGCGAACGAGACCCTGCAAGACGAGGTGATCCTGCGGCCGAACGGGCTCCCGCTGTACAACTTCGGCGCCGTGGTCGACGACGTGGACATGGAGATCGACCACGTGATCCGCGGAGACGATCACGTCGTCAACACTCCGCGCCAGATCCAGATGTTCCGGGCGCTCGGCCGCCCCGAGCCGCGATTCGCCCATCTGCCGATGATCCTGGGCGAGGACAAGAAGAAGCTGTCCAAGCGCACTGGCACCGTGTCGGTCTTGCAGTACCGCGACGACGGATACCTGCCGCACGCGCTCGTGAACTTCCTGGCCCGCATCGGGTGGTCGCACGGCGATCAGGAGATCTTCACCCTCGGGGAGCTGGTCGCGAAGTTCGACTTCGACGCGGTCAGCGCCTCGGGCGGGGTCTGGAACGCGAAGAAGCTCGACTGGCTGAGCTCCCATTGGATCCGCCAGACCCCGGTCCCCGGGCTCGCTGACCTCGTCCTCCCGTTCCTGGGGAGCCTTGGCGTTGCCGACTGCCCTCGTGAGCGGCTGGAGGCCGCCGTCGCGCTCCAGAGGGAGCGGGCGAAGACGCTCAAGGAGCTGGCGAGCGGGATCGCGTTCTACTTCCAGCGGCCCCTCGTCCTCGAGGCCAAGGCCGCCGAGAAGACCCTCGACGCCGACGCCCTGGCCAGGGTCGAGGCCCTCGCGCAGTCGCTCGAGCTCGTCGCCCCGTTCGATCCCGGGCCCATCGAGGCGGCCGTCGCCGAGTTCCTGCGGAGTCGGGGTCTCGAGCTCAAGGCCGTCGCCCAGGCCGCACGCGTCGCATTGACCGGACGGACGCAGTCGCCGGGTCTGTACGACGTGATGTCGGTGCTCGGGCGCGACGGGACGCTCGCGCGGCTGCGCGGCGCGCGGACTGCACCTCGCGGATGAGCGCACGATCCAGAAGAGCGCAGGCCGAGGCCGCCACGCACGCCGTTCCGGCGCCGGCCGCTCGCGGCCTCGCGGGAAAGCTCGCGGAGCTCCACCCGAGGCGCTTCTTCCTCGAGACCTGGACCGGGATCAACGCCGAGACGCTCGCACGGCCCGCGCCCGATGCTCGGCCGGGCAAGCGCGGCCGAGCAGCCGAGGCCGCCGCATTGTTCGATCCGCGCGTCCTCGTCGTGCTCGTGACCGTGGCCGTCTCGCTGACGTTGATGGAGTACTTCGGGGACAGGACGACGTTTCGCGATCTGTTCAGCGGGATCATCTCGCGGCGCGATCGCTACTTCGAGCTCTGGTCGTTCGCCTACTGGTCCGCCTGCCGCGTGATCGGATACGTCGCCATCCCGTGCGTCGTCGTCGCGTTCATGCGGGGCGAGCGGCTGCGCGACCACGGGATGGCCACGGAGGGCTTCTTCCGGCACCTGTGGATCTACGTGGTGCTGTACTCGATCGTGCTGCCGACGATCGTGCTCGTCTCCTTCCTGGGAGACTTCAAGAGCTACTACCCGTTCTACGACGAGGCGGGACGGAGCTGGTTCGATTTCTTCGCCTGGGAGTGCGTGTACGGCGTTCAGTTCCTCTCGCTCGAGTTCTTCTTCCGCGGCTTCATCCTGCAGAGCCTCAAGCGAACGCTCGGTGCCTACTCCATCTTCGTGATGGTCGTCCCGTATTGCATGATCCACTTCGGCAAGCCCTTCCTCGAGGCGCTCGCCGCCATCATCGCTGGGATCGTCCTCGGGACCCTCGCGCTCAAGACGCGCTCGATCTGGTGCGGGGTGCTCATCCACGTCTCCGTGGCGGTGACGATGGACGTCGCTGCGTTGTGGCAGCGAGGTGCCCTTCCCCACTAGACTCTCGTCAGTGGCGATGTCCGACGACGAAGAGCCATTCATCGATCCGCTGATCGGGCGCGCGGTCGGCTCCTACACGATCGAGGAGCGGATCGGCGAGGGCGGGATGTGCGTCGTCTACCGCGCCGTCAAGCGGCCGGCCGGGAGAGTCGTCGCGCTCAAGGTCATGCGGCGGCAGTGGACCGACGATCCGCAGACGCCCAAGCGCTTCCTGCGCGAGGCGCGGATCTCGGCCTCCCTGAGCAACCCGAACACGGTGGCGATCTTCGACTTCGGGGAGGCGGAAGGAGGAACGCTCTTCATCGCGATGGAGCTGCTCGCGGGGTCGACCCTCGCGAAGCTGCTTCGCCCCGGGGCATCGCTGGCGCCGGCGGCCGCCGCGGACATCGCCGAGCAGGTGTGCCTGTCGCTGATCGAGGCGCACGGAAAGGGGATCGTCCACCGCGACCTGAAGCCCGAGAACATCTTCCTCGAGACCCGCGCCGACGGCACCCGACTGGTCAAGGTGCTCGACTACGGGCTGGCCAGGGTGATCGAGGCCGGGACCGATCTGCAGGTCCACACCGTGCTCACGAGGATCGGCACGATCATGGGGACGCCCGCGTACATGTCGCCCGAGCAAGCACGCGGCGATCCGGTGGACGCGCGATCGGACCTCTTCTCGCTGGGCGTCGTCCTGTACGAGATGCTGACGGGCCGCCGCCCCTTCGTGGACAAGAACCCGCAGCGCCTCATCGAGAAGCTCAAGACCGAGCCGCCGCCGCCTCTGGACACCCCCGGTGTGCCGCTTGGCCTCGAGACGCTCGTGATGCAGCTCCTCGAGAAGGACCCCGAAGCACGTCCGGCGAGCGCGCGTTCGGTCTGTGGCGTCCTGCGCGCGGTGCTCGATCTCCCGCAGCCGCCCGCCACACTGCGCTTCGCGGCGCCCCGCTCGAGCGAGCCGCCGGGTCGGGTCGAGGGCGAGACCACTGATCCCGAGGTCGCGCTTCCCCTCGATCCGAGCGAGGTGGAGGTGGTCGTCGACGAGCCTGTCTCGTCCCGGGATCTCGCCCGGGGGGCGACCGGGGCCACCGGTGCGGTGGTCGCCAAGGACGACGAGGTCTCCGAGGACGCCCTGAAGACCTGGGTCATGCCCGAGCGGAGGCCGGCGGACAGGACCGCATCGACATCGCTGTCACCCGTTCCCGCGGTGATTGCGGGGCCCCGACCCACGGCTCGTCGCTCCTGGACCTGGCCGGTGCTGGCCGTCGCGGCCCTCCTGGCCATCGGCGGCGCGCTGGCCGCGCCGTCGCTCTTCCGTGGACCGGCGCGCTCGGGACCGGCGTCGTCGTCGCCCGCCGGTAGGAGGAACGAGGATCTGCCAAGCTCGAAGCTGGCGAACCCGGGGGCTCCTTCGGTGCCGGCCCGTGTGTCGTTCGAAGAAACGAGCCCGAGCCCGGTTCCGAGCCCGGACACGAGCCAGGGTCCGAGCCCGGGCACGAGCCCGAGCCCGGACACGAGCCAGGGTCCGAGCCCGGGCACGAGCCCGAGCCCGGACACGAGCCAGGGTCCGAGCCCGGACACGAGCCCGGCTCCGAGCGCGGAGATGGGCTCGGGCCAGCCGCCCGGTGCGGTGTCGGAGCCGGGCTCCGCGCCGTCGGAGATGGTCTTCGAGGCCCCGCCGGACGAGCCGTCGGGCGAGGCCGGCGTGTGGTCGGGAAGCTACCAGTGCGAGCGCGGAACGCTTCGCCTCGTGCAGCAGGGCGACCGCGTCAACGGCTTCTTCGGAACGCGGTCGGACTTCGGCCGGCTGTGGGGACGGCTCCGGGGCGACACGCTCGAGTTCCGCTGGGCGCTGTCGGGGGCCGCCGACGACACTCGTTCTCAGGGACGTGGAGTGCTTCGACCCGTCGCCGGTCCGAACGGCGTCCGCCTCGAAGGCTCGTTCGGCTACGGCGAGCGGACCTCTGGCGCCGGCGCCTGGACTGCCGTTCGGTGACAGCAGTCGGCGCGACCGCCAGCAAGGCCTCGCGACAGTTGATCAGACCCGATGACGCGCCGCGTTAGACGCCAGAGTTGCGTGTGCCCGTTTTCGCGAATTCACCTGTAATATCAAATACTTGCTTACAAGTAAGTACAAGAAATTACATTGTAGTGACAGTTGCGTGCAGGCCTCGATCGTATCGTCTGCAGCGTTCGCGGGGGTGGTTTCGGGCGGAGGCCCTGCAAAGCCATGTCCACCGTAATAGTGGTCGCGTACTCGGTCGTGCTGTCGCTCCTGTGCGTCTACGGACTGCACCGGTCGCAGCTCGTGTGGCTTTTCCTGCGCAACCGAGGGCGCAAGACCCCTGCGCCCACGCCGCTCAAGGAGCTGCCGCTCGTCACGATCCAGCTCCCCATGTTCAACGAGCAGTACGTCGCGAGCCGGCTCATCGACTCGATGGCGATGATCGACTACCCGAAGGACAAGCTCGAGATCCAGGTCCTCGACGATTCGACCGACACCACCCAGCAGATCGCGCGCGCCCGTGTGGACGCGCTTCGCGAGCAGGGACTCGATGCGGTGTATTTGCACCGCGACGATCGCACGGGCTTCAAGGCCGGAGCGCTCGATGCGGGCCTCAAGGTTTGCAAGGGGGAGTTCGTGCTGGTCTTCGATGCGGACTTCCTCCCTCCGCCCGGGATCCTGCACCAGCTCGTCCACTACTTCTCGAACCCGAAGACCGGGATGGTGCAGGCGCGCTGGGGCCACATCAACCGCGACTACTCGCTGCTCACGCGGGTCCAGTCGATGATGCTCGACGGCCACTTCGTGATCGAGCACCTCGCCCGGCTCCGCTCTGGCCGCTTCTTCAACTTCAACGGCACGGCGGGCATCTGGCGCAAGGCGGCGATCATCGACGCGGGCGGCTGGCAACACGACACGCTGACCGAGGACATGGACCTGTCGTATCGCGCGCAGCTCCGCGGCTGGCAGTTCGCCTACCTGCCGGATGTCGTCTCGCCGGCCGAGGTGCCCGTCGAGATCAACTCGTTCAAGTCGCAGCAGTTCAGGTGGGCCAAGGGTTCCATCCAGGTGGCCAAGAAGATGCTGCCGGTCGTCCTGAAGGCGGATCTGCCGCTCAAGGTGAAGCTCGAGGCGTTCTTCCACCTGACCAACAACGTCGCCTATCTCCTGCTCGTGCTCCTGTCGATCCTGCTGCTGCCGAACATCCTCGCGAGGACCGACCACAGCATGTCGCAGGTGCTGCTCCTGGACTTCCCGCTCTTCGCGGGCACGACCTGCAGCGTGGCGATCTTCTACATCGTCTCGCATCACGCCCTGTACGGGAACACGTGGGAGGGCATCCGCCGCCTGCCGCTCTTGATGTCGCTCGGCATCGGCCTTTCCATCAACAACGCGCGCGC
This sequence comes from Deltaproteobacteria bacterium, assembly GCA_016190375.1. Classification (GTDB taxonomy): domain Bacteria; phylum Myxococcota_A; class Polyangia; order JACPQR01; family JACPQR01; genus JACPQR01. Next base: position 11,732 of record JACPQR010000038.1, on the reverse strand, counting down.
CGTGCTAGAGGGCCTGATCGGACACGAGACCGACTTCATCCGGACGCCGAAGATGGGGGTCGAGACCACGGGCGACAAGACGTGGAAGAAGCGCCGCTACCGCGTGGCCAAGAACTTCATGCCCGCCCTCGAGCTCCTCTTCGCCCTCTACTTCGCGATCGCCATCTACATCGCGGCCTCGCGCGGCCACTGGGGCTCGCTGCCCTTCCTGGTCCTCTTCCTCGCCGGCTACGTCTACGTGGGCACCCTCTCGGTCCTCCACGCCCGCCACACCTGATCGGGGACACGCACCCACCCGGCAACCCCGCGTAAGAACTAGCCTTTCGGGGCATACCGCGCGATCTGCCGGGGACACGCACCCACCCGGCAACCCCGCGCGATCTGACGGGGACACGCACCCACCCGGCAACCCCGTGTAAGAACTAGCCTTTCGGGGCATACCGCGCGATCTGCCTGGTGATCACAAGAGCGTCTCGCACCGCACGTCGGCGATCGCCGCGAGGTTGTTGGCCTCGAAGCACTCCACGTTCTCGCCGTCGGCGTCGACCGTGACGGTGACGTCGTGACCCTCGGTCGTCGGCGCGCCGATCCACTCGCAGGCGACCAGCTCGCAGCTGCCGGGCTGGAGCGCGCCCGTCGAATCGGCAGCGCAGATCTCGGGCGCGCCGAGGGCGGGGTCGCCGTCATGGAATCGCACCGACAGCCCGGCCGCAACGGGCTCGGTGCCGCGGTTGCAGACGTCTGCAGAGAGCATGATGCGTGCATCGCCCTCGAGGCACGAGGTGACCTCGAAGCCCTCGCCTCGGCCCGTCAGGTCCGGAGCCGGGTTCGGCAGGAGCGAGCCCTGCACGTTCTGGCGGAAGTTGTTGAGCCCGGGAACCGTCCAGTTCGACTCCCACTCGGACGTCGCCGGTATCACACCGTCGGGATCGACTCCGGTGACGGCGTAGGCGTGCTGGTTCCATACCGGTCGTGAGTTCACCCAGCGATCTTCGACGTCCTGATACACGCGAACGCCGTGTGAGGTGGCGAACGCCGCGTCCGCGAACAGCGGGTCACGCGCGGCGCAGTTGAGCGTGCCCGCGTAGTCGTTGGTCGAGGTCACGATCTCCGAGTTGAAGTCGCCGTCCACGTCGACGACGATCGGGTTCTCGTAGGTCGTGCCGCTCGATCTGGCCTGAGAGAACTTCACCACACCCGTGGCGCCGTCGTAGACGCGGACGTAGCACTCGTCGGCGTACACCGCCTCGGCGGCGCCGTCGCCCTCGAAGTCGAAGACGCTCGACCCCGTGACGCTCGAGCTGTGGTCCTGCGACGGCTGCGACCACCGAATCCCCCTCGCCTCGCAGAAGTCAGGCAGGGGATCTGCGTCGCACTCCATGTCGAACACGACATATCGATCGCCGCCCGCGCTGGCGAGCTCCGGCTCTCCGTCCCCGTCGAAGTCGGCCACCGTCGGCGGCCCACCGGTGGCGAGGCCCGCGCGCGCGAACGGTCCGAACACGACCTCGCCTGCCATGGTCTGGATGCGCGCCGCGCCCGCCGACACGACCACGATCTCGGCGACACCCGGCGCCTCGCTGGCCGTGCCCGGGAACTCGCCGAAGTCGGCGACCGCGACGAACCCGTTGGCGAGCCCGGCGCCGGCGAACCCCTCCTTGGCGACGAGTGAGCGCGTCGCCACGTCGAACCGGAGGATCTCGTTGCCACTGACCCAGTCGATCTCGCCGTCCCCTTCGAGATCGGCGAGGACGGGGACCTGCCCGACGGAGTACGAGCGGAACCCCATCGCGCTGTCGACGATGCACCCTTCCGCGTCGTAGATGACCGCCCCGCAGACGATCTCGGGCACCCCGTCGTCGTCGAGGTCGTGGATCGAGACTCCCGACCACTGCGCGGGTCCAGTCGCGTCGTTCGCGCCGGTCTCGCAGTCGCGGCTGTGCCAGATGCGGACGAACTGCCCTGCGCCCTCGTCCCAGCGGAATGCGACGAGCCCGCCGCCGGAGGCCGGCGACACGATCTCCGGCCGACCGTCGAGATCGAGGTCGCCCAGGCTCGGAGACGACGCCGGCACCGTGCGATCGGCCGGATCGAGGTTGAGGCTCTGGATCGTCTCGCAGGTCTCGCCATCGACGATCCTCAGGACGCCGTTGGAGCCGTACGCGCTGCTCGCGAACGTATTGAAAACGATCGAGGGATGGATCTCGGGGTTGTCCGGGTCCTGGGCCGGATCGAAGTGGAAGTCGACGACGACCGGAGTGCTCATGACCTGGACGTGAGTCGGCGTCGGATCGCCCGCGGGCGCCTCGGACCACGCGCACTGCAGGGCCGGCGCGAAGGGACCCGGATCGGGGATGCGCGCGCAGTCGGGGTTCGTGTCGTGCCCGGGTGGCGTGCCGTAGGAGATGCACGAGCCTTCGAAGCACCAGCTATCGCTCTGGCAATCGTCGGCCGTCGCGCAATCGCCGCGGCTCGCTGCGCAGGTCCCTTCGACGCACACCTCGCCGGCGACGCACGCGTCGCAAGCCTCGGCGGGCGGGATTCGCGGGTCGTCTGCGTCCGCGTCGGAGTCGGCGTCGGCATCAGAGTCCCCGTCGGTGCCCGAGCGACCGAAGCCCGCGTCCGACACGCAAGCCCACATCCCGATGACAACCGACCCCACGATAAGAGCCTTTTCCATTCCGGATCGAGCCTGAAGGCAACTCCCGCGCCGGAGGCGTCGCCCGTTTCCCTCGTGTTTTCGGGGCCAATCGCTCAGGGAAGGGGGTCGAAAGTCCGCTTTCTAGGAGAACTATTGACCGCGTGCTGTCCGGCTTGGTATCTCGCGATCTGCCATGGCCTTCGACTGGATGGAGCCGTACGTCCCCGAGGGTCGCGCGGCCCGCGAAGCGGCCGCCGCCCTCGCTGCCCAGGAGCGCGAGATCGCCGAGCGTGCGAGCCTGCTGTTGCGGCTGGGCTACGGCCTGGCCGAGACACAGATGCGCGTCCGCGGCAACCTCCTCTGGGACTTCGAGCTGCACGGTAGACCCGCGATCGTCGCTCGATGCGACGAGATCGTCCGGCGCGTCTGGGAGCGCCGCTTGTCGTCCGGCCGGTAGTCGCGTCCGCATGAAGGTCCGGCCACTCGCAGCGCTCCTCCTCGCGCTCGCGAGGCCGGCCTTCGCGAGCGAGCCCGACGTCCTCGGGCAGAGCTCCGAAGCGATCGCCCAGGCCGGCGCGGTCGCCGCGACCGCCGTGGAGTTCGACGCGACCTATCACAACCCCGCGGGCCTGGCGTTCGGCGGCGCGGGCACCTTCAGCATCGGCTACCTGCGCATGGAGTCGTGGCTGCACGCCCGCGGCAGCACGCGCTCGATCGCCGAGCCGGGCGGGATGATCGTCGGCTTCGCGGAGCCCGTGCCCTTCATCCCCGCCGGCCGCCTCCGGATCGGGATGGGGCTCTGGGTCCACCCCGATACGCTCGTACGCGTCGTCACGCGGTACCCCGACGACCTCTACTACCCGCTCTTCGAGAACAGGACGCAGCGCCTGGTCGTCATGCCCGCGGCCGCGCTCAGGCTGTGGCCCTGGCTCTCGATCGGCGCCACGGTCAACCTGCTCGCCGGGCTCGACGGACCGGCGAGCGCTTCGGAGGGGCCGACCCGCGCCGTCGAGACCACCGTCTACGAGGAGATCTACGCTCGGGCGAGCATCATCGCCGGGATGCGCCTGCAACCGCATCCGCGCGTGTCCGGCGCGCTGGTCTACCGCCAGGAGTTCTTCGTCCCGTACGCCATCGACACGCGAAACTTCGTCGCCGGCAACCAGATCGACATCGACGTCGAGGCCCACGGTCTTTACACGCCGCACGAGGTCTCCGTCGCGACCGCGTACGAAGACGAGGTCTGGCGCGCGGCGCTGGAGTTCACCTACGAGCGCTGGAGCGACTACGACGAGCCGTACGTGCGCGTCGAGAGCGTCCTCCCGGCGGTGGGCTCGCTCGTCCCGGCGCCGCTGCCGTCGCCGTTTCGCGACACGTTCGCCTTGCGGCTCGGCGGCGCGCGAACGATCGCTCTGGCGGGCCGCAACGCCCTCAAGCTGCGAGCCGGGCTCGCCTTCGCGCCGACCGCCGTCCTGCCGCAGTCCGGACGCCAGAACCTCCTGGACTCGGACAAGGTGACCAGCGCGCTGGGCGCCGGCATCGTGCTCGGCGATCTCGGCGGACACGAGGTCCGGCTGGACACTCACCTCTCCTGGATCCATCTGATACCCAGGACCTACGAGAAGGTCATCTCGCCGCTCGCCGCCGCGCGCGAGGACCCGTCCTTGCTCGGCGACGAGCTGCCGAGCGAGCCGGGGATCCAGATCTCCAACCCGGGCTATCCGCGGATCGAGTCGTCGGGCGAGATCCTGACGTTCGGCTTCGTCATGACGGTGCGCAGGTGAGGATCGGGATCGCCATCCTCGTCCTCGGCCTGGCCGCCCCGGCAGGCGCAGATCCGATCGACCTTCTCGGCTTCGGCGCTCGCCTTCCGGCGCTCGGGAACGCGGGCGTCGCGAGCGGCGACGTGCCGTCCTCGGCGTTCTCCAACCCGGCCGCCTGCGCGCGGAGCGAGCGCCTTCAGCTCGCGCTCGGTTACTCGTACTCGGCCATCGCCCTGCGTCGCAACGGCCGCGACCAGGGGCTGCCCGACGCTCACGGAACGAGCGGCGGAGCATGCGTGCCCATCCCGTTCCCGTTCGTCCGGCTCGCGTTCTCGACGGCCGCGTACATCCCGGACCAGTGGTTCGCGCGGATCGCTCTCCAGCCGGCCTCGCAGCCGCGGTTCGTCCTCTGGGACAACCGCCCTCATCGCGTCGCCTTCAACCCCACCCTGGCCCTTCGTCTCGGCCGGATGCTCGCGGTCGGCGGCGGTCTGACGATGCTGGCCGACGGTGCCGGAAACGGGATCGCCTTCCGCGTCGGCATCAAGTCCGGTCAGGTGATCGCCGAGAGCGCCCTCGACGTCGAGCTTCCGACCCGCGCCGCACCCGTCCTCGCAGTCCTGTTCACCCCGCGCGACGATGTTCGGATTGGTGCCAGGTACTCGGGCCAGCTCTCGCTCGACCTCCGGCTCGACGTGCTCGCGCAGGTCGACGTACCCGGCACGCCGATCGGCGGCGACACGCTCATCTCCGTCCGGGGGATCGACCTGTACACGCCCGAGCAGGTCGCGGGCGGCATCTCGATCGGCCCGCTCGCGGGCTGGACCGCCACGACCGAGGTCGTGTGGTCGAACTGGTCTCGTCTCGGCCAGGTCGCATCGGACGTCGCGCTCCTCGTCGAGATCGGGATCACTCCCTCGCTCATCCAGGCGCTCTTCCCGACGCCGGGCTGGCACGACACGTTCTCGCCGCGCCTCGGCGTCCAGAAGTCGCTCCCCGTCGCCAGCCGGGCTACCGTGGAGCTCCGGGCAGGCTACCGCTTCGAGCCCTCTCCCGTCCCCGACCAGACGGGCGTCACGAGCTTCGCCGACGGCGATCGGCACGTCTTCGGTGTCGGCTCCGGTCTTCGCATCGCGGGGCTGAGCGCCGGAGGGGCGGCGGCTCCTGGTGCGTGGACGCTCGACGCGGGCCTCGCGTGGCACCACCTGGTGCCGCGCGCGACCAGGAAGGTCGAGCCCGCGGGCCCGGGCGGCGACTTCACGACGGACGGAGAGGTGCTGTCGGCGAGCGTCATGACGGGGGTGGAGTTTTGACCTCCCCGTGCCGGAGACTTGCCGCCGCCGCCCTCCGAGCCGTCGCCGATCCGGAGTTTGAACAGGAGGGCACGAAGGATGGAAGGGGCCCAGACCGATCAGGGCCTTCGTGTCTTCCCGTCTTCCTGTTCAACTACTCCGGCGAGCGTCCGAACCGCGGCACCGCCATCGATCGACGCGTCTCGAGTCGGTTCGCGACCGCAGCCGCGCTCGCCGCGCTCGCCGGATGCGGGCTCATGCCGGGCGCACGTGACAATCCGCCACCTCCGCCGGACGGAATCGGCCCTTACCGTGACCTCGGGCCGGTGCAGATGTGCCAGGCGGGCGGCCTCCTGGTGGCGACTGGCCCCGAGGCGTCCGGTTTCTGTGTTCCTTCCGACTCCTCCGCGGGCCCTGCGTGCGAGAGCGACTCGGCTTGCGCAAGCCGGGAGCGCTGCCTGTGCGGGCGATGCGTCGTCCCCTACTGCGACAAGGCGACGGATTGCCGCGCCGGCGAGACCTGCGTCGTCAGCTCGAGTCGCTGCGGCGTCTCCTGCGCGGCGGACGAGGACTGCGCGGAGGAGCACTCATGCGACCGCGGGGTCTGCGCGGCTCGCTGCACGGAAAGCGGCGACTGCCAGCGCGGCGAGAGCTGCTCCAGGCTTCGCAGCGTGTGCCTCGCGAACGCCTGCACGAACGAGGCCGACTGCACCTCGGACGAGCGCTGCGACTCCCAGCGGATCCGGCGCGAGCTGCGCGAGCCGGCCGTGCTCGCGGACGGGGACGGGCTCGTCCTGTACGTCGAGGACCGCGAAGAGCGGTCGATCCTTCGCGCCAGGGGCGCGAACCGCGATCGCTTCGAGCTCGAGGTGGAGCCTGTCCTCGCCGAAGCGCGAGCGCCGGCTCCGTTCGCCGTGGACGGCCTGCTCGTCCTCTACTACGCAGCGCCCGATCGATCCGCGATCCTCGCCGCTCCGGCCGAGGGCACGAGCTTCGGCGACGCCTCGGTCGTCCTCGAGCCCGAGCAAGCGTGGGAGGGAGGAACGGTCGACGCACCCGCCATCTGCGAGGTCGGCGGGCGCCTCGTGATGGCCTACGAGGCCATGGGCGGAATAGGGATCGCGGTAGAGGACGCCGGTGTCTTCGCGCGCCCGGGCTCGGGCCCGGCCGTCACGGCGGAGGACCTCGAGGATCCACTCTTGTGGAGATCGGTCGAGCGCCCTCGATCTCCGGCCCTCGTCGCGGATCGCACACCGCTCGGAGACCCGAGGCTGCGTCTCTGGGTCGCGGCGCGTGGCGCCGAGGGCTCGGCGACGATACTCGGAGAGGAGACCGCCAGACCGCCCCTCAACGACTCGATTGGCTATCTGGAGTCGAGAGACGGCGAGGTCGCCTTCACGCCCTCGCCCTTCAACCCGACGTTCGCGCGGGTTGCGGAGCTGGGCGCGTACGAGGCAGAATCCGACCCCTGGGTGCTGCCAATCGATGGCTCGTTTCTCCTCTACTTCGTGGGCGCCACGGTCCGCGATGGAGTCGAGCAGGGGGTCGGCTTCGCCGAGGCGTCCCCGTGAGGCGCGATCAAGCGGGGCGAACGGTCCCGGCGAAATGAATCAGCAAGGGCTCAGCGCCGTATCAACCTCATCAGCACGGGCACGCGTGTACCGGAGGACCAAATGAGGAAGGGACGTGATGTCACGCAGTTGCTGCTCCTGGCGACCATCGGGGGCGCGCCGGGTTGCATCGTGACGGCGGCGGAGCCCGTGCGCCATGTCGAGTACGTCTACCGGTGCGACCGGCCGCGCGTGATACGCGTGAGCCAGCCGCCACCTCCCCTGCGCGTCGAGGTCAGGCCGGCGCGACCCCGCGCTCACGTCGTGTGGGTGGGCGGTTACTGGGACTATCGCCCGAACGGCTACCTTTGGCGCGAGGGCCGCTGGGAGGATCCGCGGCCGAACCAGGCGTGGATCCCGCCGCGCTACGACTCCGACTCGCGCAGGTATCACCCCGGCTATTGGGGCCCGCCCGGTTCGGCGCGGCCCTCCGGCCCGATCGGCCGCGGCCCCGGGAATCCGACGCCCGGTGACCCGGGCTACAGCGGATACGGCGCGACCCCGACTCCCGATCCGGGCAGCCCGGTTCCGCCAGGCCCGGGTCCCGTCGTCACGCCGATTCCGATGCCCGACCCGGGTCGCCCCGGTCGGGGTCCTGGCCCCGTGGTGGTGAATCCGACGCCCAACCCCTACTCCCCTGGGGGGCCGGGGCCGGTCGTCGTCACGCCGATCCCCACCCCGGACCCCGGGAGGCCCGTGCCGCCCGGACCGGGCCCGGTGGTGGTCCGACCGGTGCCAACGCCCGATCCCGGGCGCCCGGGTCCCATCGTCGTCAGGCCAGTCGATCCGGGTCGCGGCGGCCGCGTGGAGCCCTACCCGGGCGGTCCCGGGCCCGAGGTGACCACGCCGGGCATCGACGGACGCGTTCATCCGAACCCAGGAGTGACCAGGCCCGACCCGGTCAGTCCCGGGATCGACGGACGGGTGCGGCCTGGTCCGACGACTCCCGGCATCGAAGGTCGCCTGAGGCCGAGCCCAACGACTCCCGGCGTCGATGGGCGCGTACGGCCAGGGCCGACCACGCCAGGGGTCGAGGGACGGCTTCGCCCCACGCCGACCACGCCGGGGATGGAAGGGCGGCTTCGCCCGACGCCGACGATTCCGGGCATCGAAGGACGTCTGCGGCCCACGCCGACCACGCCGGGCATCGATGGACGCCTCGGACCCGGGCGCACCCGGCCCGGCGCGACGACACCGGGGATCGACGGCCGGATCGGGCCCGGACGCGAGAGCGGTCCGTCGTGCGGCTCCCCGAGCCCTTCCCGTGGAGTCGTGGGCTCGAACTTCACACTCGGGGGCGCCGGCTTCGGGACCGATCGGCGTCGAGTCACGGTCACGGTCGGCAACATCGGCGCGGCCATCCGGCGGATGAGCGACACATCGATGATGGTCGAGGTGCCGCCCGGCACCGGCTCGGGCGGCGCCGTGACCGTGCGCGTCGACGGACGCGCCTCGACCTGCGGAAGCTTCACCGTCCTCCCCGGCGCCCGTCCCCGCGGCGCCCACTTCCCCGGCAATCGCCCCCGCTGAAAGCGGGGACACGCACGAACCGCTGAAGGCGGGGACACGAAGGCGGGGACACGCACGAACCGCGGCGCGCCGGTCTCCAAGTAGCTGTTTGTACAGGCCTTCCAGGCACAACCGCGCGTTTCGTCGTCTGTGTGGCGCCGACGCCCCCGGCGGCGCGCTGCCGCCGCAAGCACGCCCACCAGCACCGCCACCTCAGCTTCCGCGGGACGACCAAGCGCTCGCCTCGGTCGCCGGAGACGACGCAGCAGGGCCGTGCTATTACGGCGCGGACATGGTGAACCATCGCATCGTCGACCTCTTGCGCGGAGCCGTTGGCCCCGGCTCGCGAGCGACCATCGAGGGCTGGGTCCGCACGCGCCGCGACTCGAAGGCGGGGGTCACCTTCGTGCACGTCCTCGACGGCTCGTCGATGGAGCCCCTTCAGATCGTGGCGGCACGGGAGCTTCCGAACTACGAGGCCGACGTCCTCCGGCTCACCTCCGGCTGCGCCGTGCGCGTCGAGGGCGAGGTCGTAGCGTCGCCCGGCAAGGGTCAGTCGGTCGAGCTCAAGGCCGATCGGATCGGCGTCATCGGCTGGGTCGACGACCCGGACCACTACCCCATGCAGCCGAAGCGCCACAGCATGGAGTACCTGCGGGAGGTGGCGCACCTGCGGCCGCGCACGAACGTGATCGGCGCCGTCACGCGGGTCCGCCACACGCTCGCGCAGGCGATCCACCGCTTCTTCGACCAGCACGGCTTCTACTGGATCCACACGCCGATCATCACGGCGAGCGACTGCGAGGGCGCGGGCGCGCTCTTCCGCGTATCGACGCTCGACGCCGTCAATCCCCCGCGCACGCCCGAGGGCAAGGTCGACTTCGCGCAGGACTTCTTCGGGCGCGAGGCGTTCCTCACCGTGTCGGGTCAGCTCAACGTCGAGTCCTACTGCCTGGCGATGAGCCGCGTGTACACGTTCGGGCCGACGTTCCGCGCGGAGAACTCGAACACCAGGCGCCACCTGGCGGAGTTCTGGATGATCGAGCCCGAGATCGCGTTCGCGTCGCTCGACGACGACGTGAGCCTCGCCGAGGACTTCCTCAAGTCGATCTTCGGCACCCTTCTCACCGAGCGCGCCGACGAGATGAAGTTCTTCGACCAGTGGGTCGACAAGGGTTGCGTCGCGCGAATCGAGAAGCTCGTCGGCTCCACGTTCGAGCGGATGGAGTACACCGAGGCCGTCCGGCTCCTGAAGGCCGCGGGCCGTTCGTGGGAGTTCCCGGTGGAGTGGGGAACCGACCTGCAGTCCGAGCACGAGCGCTACCTCACCGACGAGCTGATCGGCCGCCCAGTCGCCGTCGTGAACTACCCGAAGCAGATCAAGGCGTTCTACATGCGCCAGAACGACGACGAACGAACCGTCGCGGCCATGGACGTCCTGGCTCCCGGGATCGGCGAGATCATCGGAGGCAGCCAGCGAGAGGAGCGCCTCGACGTCCTCGACCGGCGTCTCGACGAGGCCGGCCTCTCGAAAGAGACATACTGGTGGTACCGCGACCTGCGCCGTTACGGCACGGTCCCGCACGCGGGCTTCGGCCTCGGCTTCGAGCGAGCCATCCAGTACGCGACCGGCGTCGAGAACATCCGCGACGTCATCCCGTTCCCCCGCGCGCCACGCCAGGCCGACTTCTGATCCGAGCGGGCGACCCCAGCGCCGATGAGCCGAGGGCCCGACGTCATCGTCGGCGACACCAGTAGAGCGGCCGCCGCTTCGTGTTCGCGACCGCCAGGATCCGGACGTGCGTCTCTCGGACGCGGTAGACCAGCGCATATGGAAAGCGCTTGATGAGCCACCACCGAACGTCGAGGGAGATCTCCCGGCCGGCCAAAGGGCACTCCTCTAACGAGGCCGACGCACGTTCGACGGCGGAGATGAATGCCCGCCCGAGTCCCGGACGCGCCGAGTCATAGTACTCGGCCGCCTCGCTCAGCTCGCGCTCGGCGAGGTCGTGGAAGACGATCGGCAGCTTCACCCGAGGCGGTCCCTCGCGTGCCGGAACACCTCGTCGGCTGGCCGGGCGTGGTCCGCATCGGCGTCGATCTCCGCATCGCGACGCGCGGCTTCCTCTGCCCAGGAGAGCTCGTTCTCCTCCTCCGACAACGTCTCCAGGCTCTCCAGGAGCTTCGCCGCGAGATCGGCCCGCTCGGCTGGAGCAAGCTTGAGCGCTTCGGCCTCGAGATCGCTGACCTTCATGCGAGGGCCACCTCCATACCCTTGCCATTCTACCTCGGCCACTGGTCTCTAGCATGCGCTTGGCGCAGGCTCGGCTCATCACGTGACGTCGCAGTAGCCGGCCAGATCGCCACCGCAGCCATATCCACCGGGACAGTCTCCATCAGCAGCGCACGGGTAGCTGCACCGCCCGTCGAGACAAGCACCGTCCCCATCGCCTCCGTCGCCGTCGTGGCTGCAAGTGCCCTGGAGACCCTCGCAACCCGGATCATCATGCGCCCGGTACCCCTCGCAGGTGGTCGTGGCTGGTGCGCAGAAGTCATATTCTGTCAACTCGTCGCCCCTCCTCTGAACGGATAGGCAGCGGTTGCCTCGGCCCACCCGCGCTGCACAGAGTTCGTCCGCCGATGGGAAGCCTTGTAGGTCGGCGCAAGGGTAAGCGCAGTACGTCCCCACCTCCACCGCCGGGTCGCCGAAGCTCACCACCACGCAGGCGCTCGTGCCGTCGTCCGAGCAGTCCAAATCGCTCACGCACGCCTGGCACTGGCTCACCTCACCCGCGTCGTTCGGGGAGCAGGTGTTCGTCCTCGGGTCGCAGCCGTGCTGCGTCTCGCCGTCAGTGCAGTCCGCGTCCTCGTTGCACTCGACGCACTCGTTCTCGAGGCAGCCGTGCAGGCCCAGGGG
>JACPQR010000030.1 GCA_016190375.1 Deltaproteobacteria bacterium | reverse complement strand
GGCGACGCGGCTGTCTAACCTGTTGATTGTAAAGAGGGATCTGCACCCTAGAGTATTTGTGCCACCTCGTCGGCGGGATCGCCGCTCGAGGCCCGGTCACTTGAAGCAGGCACTAATCTCTGGAGGCTACAGCGGACACGGGGCTCGAGCCGGGACCCGAGCCCCGTGTGCTCGCCATACTCAGGACCTCGGATTCACGAGCCGGTAGCAGATCGCGTTGGTGCGATCGAGTAACTCCGCGACCCGGAGGGGCAGGCCGGCAGCCCACGATCCACTCGAGGCACCGCACACGACTGACCCAGCCGTAGCGACCACGGAGCCGGGGCAACGCCGGCGCGGGCGCGGGCTCGGCCACGGCCACGGGCTCGGTCTCGGCCACGGCCTCGATTCCGCCGCCTCGTTGCGAATCGCCGGCGCGACCTGTCCCGACTCCGCCTCGTGGAACCCTTACGGGACGGCGCCTTACCGGCCTGCCGGACCGCGGCTACCGACTACCGAGCCGGTCTGGCTACCGCGCGCGAAGCCCGGCGAGCTCCCGCTCGAGGCGGGCGACGAGGGCGCCGACGTCGACGGGCTTGAGCAGGCACCGGTCCGAGTGCTCCTCCGCGAAGCGCTTCACGTGCGGCGTGAAGGCGCCGCCCGTGATGAAGAGGAAGCGATCGGACGGACATGTGCCGTCGGCGACGCAGCGCTCGTAGAGGTCGACGCCGCTCATGCCAGGCATCTGCAGGTCGCACAGGACGAGGTCGAAGCGGTCGCCGCGGAGCAGCGACAGGGCCTCCTCGCCGGTCCCGACGTCCACGACGTCGAACCTCTGGCAGAGGATCCTCCGGTAGGCCTTGCGCAGGAAGGGCTCGTCCTCGACGACGAGCAGACGGCCGTCCTTGCCGTCCTCAGCGGCACGCGGCGCTCGCGCGGCCGAAGCGCCCGGCGCTGCAGGCAGCCAGAACGTCACCTTCGTCCCGCGGTCCACGGCGGAGTCGATGTCGATCCGGCCGCCGAGCTTCGTCACGACCTCGTGCGTGATCGCGAGACCCAGGCCGCCGGCTTCCTTCGTCGTGACGAACGGATCGAAGACGTGCGCCCTGATCTCCTCGTCGATCCCGCTTCCCGTGTCCTCGATCTCGACCTTCACCCATCCGGCTCCGCCGTCCGAGGTGGGTGCACCCTGACCGATCCGCAAGGTGATGCTGTTCGTCTCGACCCGACCCTCCCGGATCGCCTGGCAGGCGTTGACGAGGACGTTGAGGAATGCCTGCTCGAGCTCCTGCCGATTGGCGTGCACCGCGGGCGCCGGGCCGTACTCCTTTCGGAGGACCGCGCGATGCCGGATCTCGTTCTGCGCCACGGCGACCGCGGAGTCGAGCACCTGCGGCACAGCGACCTCGGCCGCCTCCTCCGAGCGTGCGCGCGAGAAGGACTGCAGCGTGTTCACCACCGTCGCGATCCGGGCCGCCGCTGCGGCCGACTCGTCGACCAGCTCGCGAATTCCGTCGAGCGGCCCGGCGGCGCCGGCGGAGCCTGCCAGCGATCGCACTTGCGCTTCGAGCCCCCTCAGGCTCGTCAGGTTCATCGAGAGGACCGCGAGCGGGTTGTTGATCTCGTGCGCCACGCCGCCGGCCAGGGTCCCGAGCCCCTCCATCCGCTGGGTCCGGGCGAGGCTGTCCCGGAACCGCTTCTGCTCGGTGACGTCCTTCGCGACGTATGCCCGCGCCACCACCAAGCCGGTCTCGTCCTGGACCGTCGACACCGTCAGGAGCGCCGTGAGCGCCCTGCCGTCGGCGGGGCTCAAGCTCACCTCCGAGCTCCAGCCGGCCCCGCTCGACAGCGCCGCCTCGATCTGGGCCGCGACCTTCGCTCGCTCCGACGGCGAGACGATCGCCTCGATCGGTTGGCCCAGCACCTCCGCGGCGCTTCGCCCGATGAGCTTCTCCGCGCCGCCCAGCCACTCCTCGATCCGCCCGGTCGGGCTCGTGATGATCACGGCGTCTTCGAACTGGGACAGCGCCTGGGCGTAGCGCCTGAACGCGTCCTTCTCCCGGCAGAGGTCCTCGGCCCGGCGCTCGAGCTCGGTCATCAGGGCCATCTGCCGGGTGATGTCCCGGAAGACCAGCGTGGCGGCCCGGACCGAGTCGTCGGGTCGTCTGAGCGGCTCGGAGCTCATCGTGATGACGCGGTCCGTGTCGCTCGTCTTCAGGATGAGGCTCTGGTGGGCGACCGACCGGCCCTCCTCGAGCGTGACGACGCTCGGAAGCTCGGCTCGGGGCAGCGGCGTCCCATCCAGCCGCGACATCGACCAGCGGTCCGGGCCGACGATCCCGTCGCCCTGCACGAGCGACCAGGAAGCGATCATCTGCTCCGCGGCGGGGTTGCACGCCAGGATCTGGTGGGCGGGGTCGATGACGAGGACTCCGTCGCCGAGGTGCTCCACGATGGCGCTCTGCTCGTCCGCGAGGCGCAGGCGCGCCTCCGAGAGGCTGAGGTTGTCGAGCGCGGCCGCCGCACGCTCGGCGAAGGCTCTGAGGAGCGCGACGGCCTCGTTGTCCAGCACGTCCTCGGCCACGGTCTCTGCGAGGATGCAGCCGAGCACCCGATCTCCGCTGCAGAGAGGGAGAGCGCTGCACGAGGTCACCGTCTTGCCCGCCCTGGTCACGATCCCGGCGTTGTCCGAGACCCAGAGCACCGACGCCTCGTCGATCGCGCGCTGCACCAGCTCGTCGACGCGGTCGCGCCCGCCGGGCCCGAGCCCGGTCGGGACCTCGACCCTCGTGGACTTGCCGGCGTATGCCACCACGCCGATCGCCTCGCCGGCGGACCGTGACGCGTACACGGTGATCGCGGCTCTCTGACCCGCGAGGCGGAACGCCTCGAACGCGATCGCGCGGTTCAGCTCGTCGATGCTCCTGCGCGCGCCGATCGCGGTGCAGGCGTCGAGCAGGGACTGCAGCTCCGAGTTGTGGCGCTCGAGCTGCGCCTCGAGGTCCCGTCGGGCCTGGATGTCATTGGCAATGCCGTGGACGATGACGCCCCCGCCGCCAAGGCGCACCACCCTGGCGACGACGCGGAACCACACCTCGCCGTAGGTCGTGGCCAGGCGGTACTCGCCGTGGATCTGCTCGCCCGCCAGGGCGCGACGGAAGTCCGAGAGCGCGCGGCGGCGATCCGCCGAGACCACGAACGCGAAGATCCTGTGGCCGATCAGCTCCGAGCGCCCCCGGCTGCCGAGATCCTCCGCCTGCCGGTTGACCTCGAGGAGCGTTCCCCGCTCGTCGGCCGCGAAGAGGATGTCCCCCGCCTCGTCGAACAGGAGCCGGTAGATCTCGGCGCTCCCGCGCATTCGATCGGGAATGGTGGACACCTATCGGGCCTCGAAGAGGGATGACATGTGCGGCGCCGGTCGCCGGAAGGATACGACCGCCCGCATCGTTCTTGGAACCCGGCGGGTGAAACTCTTTGAGGTGTGCCTTGCCCGTGAATCGTCGAGATGGTAGCGTGCCACGCCTTGCCGCCCTCGCGGCGACAGATCCGCTAATGGTTTCGAGCTCTTCACAGGCCCAGGGCGCGAAGGACTCGGGTCAGGTCGTCCGGCCCCTCGAGCGGTACCGTCTCCTGGGCGTCGTGACGGCGGTGTCCGTCGTCCTGGATCAGCTCACCAAGGTCTGGGCGAGGGCCGACCTCAGGCCAATCGGGCTCAAGAGGATCATCCCGGGATACTTCGACCTGCGCTTCTCGTTGAACGAGGGCGCGGCGTGGAGCTTCCTCGCGGACGCTGACTCGACGTTCCGCCGCTGGTTCTTCCTCGGAACGACGCTCGCAGCGATGGCTCTGATCGCCACGCTGTACGCCAGGGCGCGGATGGACCAGAAGCTCCTGAGGTGGGCGCTCGCGCTCCTGTTCGGAGGCGCCATCGGCAACCTCATCGATCGCGTCCGGGAGGGGCACGTCGTCGACTTCATCTCGCTGCACCTGAAGGATCGCTTCCACTGGGCGACGTTCAACGTCGCTGACATCGCGATCACGGTGGGCCTGCTCCTCTTGCTGTTCGACCTCCTCAAGTCGCGCAAGAAGATTCCCCAGGGCGCGTCGCCCGCTGCTGCCACCACCGGCGAGCGGGCACCTGGCCGACCGCGAAAGCGGCGAGGTCGCAGATGACCGACAGGACCCCGCCGGCGCCGCTCGCGCGCAGGCTCGCGGTGCTCTTCGGAGTCGCGCTCCTTCTCGTCGTCGCGGACCAGCTCACGAAGCAATGGGCCATGGACGCCCTCTCGAGGCCGCGAACCGGTCGGGCCGCGCCGGCGTGCACCGAGTCGCACGTGCTCAGCCGCTTCCGCAAGGACCCGATCGTGCTCGTCCGTGGCCACGTCTCCTTCGAGTACACCGAGAACTGCGGCGGCGCGTTCGGCCTGCTCGGGCGGACCAGCGAGTCCCTTCGTTACCCGTTCTTCATTGGCGTCTCGATCATCGCCATCGCCTTCATCGTGTCGGTCTACCGAAAGCTCGAGCCTCACCAGCGTCTCCTCGGGTGGGCCCTGCCACTGGTGCTCGGTGGGGCGCTGGGGAACTTCTACGATCGGATCGTCTACCGATACGTCGTCGACTTCATCAAGCTGCAGCTCGACGAGGATCTCGTCTGGCCCACCTTCAACGTCGCCGATGCGGCGATCACCGTCGGCGTCGTGCTGATGGCCCTCGACATGTTCCCGCGGCGGCGAGCGGCCCCG
This sequence comes from Deltaproteobacteria bacterium, assembly GCA_016190375.1. Taxonomy (GTDB): domain Bacteria; phylum Myxococcota_A; class Polyangia; order JACPQR01; family JACPQR01; genus JACPQR01. The sequence goes on along the minus strand of JACPQR010000030.1, from coordinate 6,087 downwards.
TCGCCCTCCGACGTCGCGGCACCCGCCACGCCCGCGGCCGATCCTCCCGAAGAGGCCGGGAAGCCGGGCGATGGTCCCTGAGCTCTTCGAGCTGTTCGGGATCTCGTTCCCCGCGTACTTCGTCCTCCTCACCACCGGCTTCGGCCTGGCCATCTGGATGTCCCGCCGGTGGGGCCAGAGGACGGGGCTCGACAAGGAGTCGACGACCGACCTGGGCCTCTACATGCTCATCGCGGGCGTCGCCGGTGCGCGGATCCTCCACGTCCTCGTCGATGGCTACTTCTGGGACTACGTCCACCTGTGCACCGATCCGGCGCAGGTGACCTGGGAGATCAGCCGGGCCCGCTGTCTGTCGGAGGACGTCGGCGGGATCTGGGACGCGGCGGCTGGCGTCTGCCACCCTGGCTCGCGCGACTGCCTCGCCTGGGCGAAGTTCTGGAACGGCGGGCTCACCTACTACGGGGGATTCCTGGCGGCGACTTGGTACGGGATCCGCTTCATAAGGAAGGAGAAGCTCCCGCTCCTCAAGACCGTCGACATGGCGGGGTTCACGATCCCGTTCGGCCTCATCTTCGGGCGGCTCGGCTGTTTCCTCGGCGGCTGCTGCTACGGCAAGCGCACGGACGCTCCGTGGGCCGTCAGCTTCCCCGGCTGGAGCGCGGCATCCGAGGCGCAGCACAAGGCGGGGCTCCTGTCGCGCGCGTCGATGCCCTCGCTCCCCGTCCATCCGACGCAGATCTACGAGTCCGTCGCGTGCCTGGCGATCTTCACGTTCGTCTACTTCTACGTGTGGCCGCGAAAGCGCTACGACGGTCAGGTGTTCGTCGCCTTCGTCGCCCTGTACGCGGTCGCGCGCTTCCTCATCGAATACTGGCGCGACGACGATCGAGGAGGGCTCTGGAGCCTGTCCACGTCCCAGATCATCAGCGCGTTGCTCCTGGCCGCGGCCATCGTCCTGGGTCGGCGGCTCGCGGCCCGCGCCCGCGCCGCGCTCGCGTCACCGGGGAACTAGCAAGTGCACCCCGTCCTGTTCAGCCTGGGGCAGGGCTTCGTGGTCCACACCTACGGCGTCCTCGTCACGGTCGGATACCTCGTCGGCGCCTGGATCGGCACCCGGGACTTTCGGAAGAGCGGTCAACCGCCGGCCACGTTCGTGGGTTTCGCGCTCTGGGCGCTCCTCGGCTCGTTCGCCGGCGCGCGGCTCCTGTACGTGATCGTGACCGGCGGCAGGATCTGGGAAGGCGGCGCCGTGTTCCTGGGCGGCGTCCTCGGCGCGCTCGTCGCGCTCGTCGTGTTCGTGCTGGTCAAGCGCGCGCGGCCCGGGCCGCTCGTCGACGCGGCGGCGCTCGGCCTTCCGTTCGGGCACGCGTTCGGGCGGCTGGGCTGCTTCGCCGCCGGGTGCTGCTTCGGAAAGGAGTGGCATGGCCCGTTCGCGGTCAGCTTCGGGCCCGGGAGCCTCGCGTCCGACCCCGCCGCCACGGGCACCGGTACGCCGCCGCTCTTCCCGACCCAGCCATTCGAGGCGCTCCTCGAGCTCGGTCTCGGGCTGGCGCTGGTCTTCTTGCGCAAGAGGAAGCGCTATCACGGGCAGATCGCCCTCACCTGGGTGGTCGGCTACGCCCTCGTCCGGACCGCCGTCGAGGTGTTCCGCGGCGACTCGTCGCGGGGGCTGGTGATCCCGATCGAGCTGCCCTCCGTCGCTGCCTGGCTCGGCCTCGAGCGACACGACCCGCTCTTCCTGTCCACCTCGCAGGCGATCTCGATCGTCCTCGCGCTGGCTGCGATATCATTGCTCGCGACCATGGCGCTTGCTCGCAGGGAAACGAGGCGGGCGTGAGGTCGATCTGCACTCCGATCGCTCTCTTGCTCCTGGCCTGTGGCACCGATCCCTCCGCCCGGCCGGGCACGGTAGGAACCCGCGGCGGGGACTTTTTCGGCGGCGGAGGAGGCGACCGGGAGCGAAGCGACGCGGATGCGGGGCCACCTCGCGGCGTAGGGGAGGTCACGGGCTTCGTGCGACGGCTCGCGGACCTGACCCGGACCGCGGACCGTGGAGCGCCGGTCGCGGGGGCCACGGTCAGCGGGACGAGCCCCGAGGGCGATGTGGTGACGACGTCGAGCGGTCTCGACGGCGCGTTCGGCCTGGCTGGTATCGACCTCGACCCGACCGCTCTCTGCGAGGTCGATTCCGAGCCCCCGTCGCGGGTCATCGTCGAGGCCGCTCGCGCGACCGATGCCGTCCTGCCGGTCGTCGACGCGGTCTTTCTCGAGGACGTGGCCGCCTCGGTGGGCGTCGCCGTGGAGGGTCTGTCGGGGCACGCCTTCGTCTGGATGCGGGACGACCGCGGCTTCCCGATCGATGGCCTCTCCGTGACGGTGACGTCCGTGTCCCCCGTGCGGGGCCCCTTCTTCGAGGCGGGGGACCCGGTCCTCCTGAGCGAGAGCGGACCGACCGGGCCATCGGGGCTCGTGGTCCTGATGGCCGGGCTGCCCGACGACTATTCTCTCGACGTCTTCCGCGCGGGCGAGCCGGACTCGTCGGCTTCCTTGACCATCGAGATCGTCGCGGGCGCCGTCACCTTCTACGAGGCGACGGTCCGCCTCTGAGGAGAACGCTGATGGGTTCGGTCATCGACGGAAAGGCCGTGGCCGCGAAGGTTCGCGGCGAGGTGCGTGAGGCGGCCAGCGTCTTCGCCGCCCGGCATGGACGCCCCCCGGGGCTGGCGGCGGTGCTGGTGGGCGACGACCCGGCCTCGGCGCGCTACGTCGCCAGCAAGGAGAAGGCGGGCGCGGAGGTAGGGATCGCGGGCAAGGTAGTCCGGCTGCCCGCCGACATCGGCGAGGACGCGCTCGCCAGGGTGGTCGATTCGCTCAACGCCGACCCGATCATCGACGGATTCATCGTGCAGCTCCCGCTCCCGCCGGGGATCGACGCGAGCCGGATCCTGGATCGGATCGACCCCGCGAAGGACGTCGACGGCCTGCACCCGAACAACCTCGGCCTCCTCGTCGCCGGCCGACCGGGGCTCGTTCCCTGCACGCCGCTCGGGTGCCTGCGCCTGCTCGACGAGCACGGCGTCGACGCTCGGGGAAAGCACGCGGTCGTCCTGGGCCGGAGCAACATCGTCGGGAAGCCCGTCGCGCTGCTCCTCCTCGAGCGCCACGCGACCGTCACGATCTGCCACTCGCGGACGGCGGACCTCGCGGCGGAGGTTGGGCGCGCCGACATCGTGGTCGCCGCGATCGGCAAGGCGGAGATGGTCAAGGGGGCCTGGCTGAAACCCGGCGCCGTGGTCATCGACGTCGGCATCAACCGCAACGCGGCCGGCAAGCTCGTCGGCGACGTCGAGTACGCCCCCGCGCTCGAGCGTGCGGCGGCGATCACTCCGGTCCCCGGCGGGGTCGGCCCGATGACCGTCGCGTACCTCATGCACAACACCGTGCAGGCGGCTCGAGCCCGCCTCAGCCCAGGTGCAGCCAGGACCGGCACCACCTGAGCCACTACCAGAGCGTCTCGACCAGGCCGCCCTCGGCGACGGCGGTGTCGCGCGTGATGAGGATCGCGCGCTTGCTCCGAGCCGCGCTCACGATGAGCCGATCGAACGGGTCCGTGATCGATCCGAGTGACGAGAACTCGTCGAGCTGCTCGAGATCGAGGGGCGAGAAGTGAAGTGAAGGTGCGAGCTCCATCGCCCGGCGGAGCTCCGGCAGGCCCACGCCGATCCGTCCCAGGCCGCGCAGGAGCAGCACCTCGGCGACGACGGCTGCCGCGAGCCAGGCCTCCTCGCGACCTGCCTCCACGCGGCGCAGCGCCGCGCGCGCACCGGAGCCGAGCTTCTTCGGTGCAGCAAGCATGAACACGCAGGCGTGCGTGTCCAGGACGTAGCTACGGGCCACCCCGCGCCTTTCGCCGGCCGAGTGAGCCCCAGAGAAGCGCGCGCACCTCGGCGAAATCCGCCTCCGTCGGAACGGCCTTGCCCTCGTACAGGCCGAGAAGGCGCCCGGGAGCGCGCACGGGCTCGTCCACGACACTTCGCTCGAGGACGGCGGCGATCTGACCCGAAAGGGAGCGGTGCTCCCGACGCGCGCGCGCTTGCAGCCTGCGCTTCAGGTCGGCCGGAATCCGGACCGTGACGGCGGCGCCCTTCGGCATGCGTGCATCATGCATCGAAATGCATACAGCCGCAATCCTGGTGCGAGTGCACGCTTCGGCCGGCCGCCTGCGGGTCGAGACGGTCGTCCTCAGCCGAGCATCTTCTCGATGATCCGATCGAGGTCGTCGTAGGAGGCGTAGGCGATCTCCACTCGTCCCTTCCCCTTCCGATCCCGTATCTGGACCTTCGCGCCGATCGCCCGCTGGAGTCGCGCCACGAGATCCCTGACCGACGCCGACTGCTCCGTGCCGGAGGTCGACCTGCCGGATCCGTGTCGCAGGGAAGCGCGAACGAGCGCCTCCGTCGCTCGCACCGAGAGGCCCTCGGCCATGACGCGAGTCGCCAGCCGGGACATCGTCGCCTGGTCGGCGCAGCTCAGGAGCGCCCTGGCGTGCCCGGCCGAGAGCTCGCTCGTCGCGACGAGCTCGCGCACCTGCGCCGGCAGCTTCAGGAGCCTGAGCGTGTTCGCGACCGTCGACCGGTCCTTTCCCACACGCCTGGCGAGATCCTCCTGGGTCAGGTCCTGGTCGCCGAGGAGCCGCTGCAAGGCCTCGGCGGCTTCGATCGGGTTCAAGTCCTCGCGCTGCAGGTTCTCGATGAGCGCGAGCTCGAAGGCCTCCTGGGTGGTGGCCTCGCGCAGGATGACCGGGATCTGCTGCAGCCCGGCCCGCTGGGCCGCGCGCCAGCGGCGTTCGCCCGCGATGATCTCGTATCGCGGGTCGCCCGCGCGGCCTTCCTGGAGCCTGCGGGCGATGATCGGCTGGATGACGCCTTGCTCGCGGATCGATCGCGTGAGCTCCTCGAGACGTTCCTCGTCGAAGGCCTTTCGAGGCTGGCCGTGCTGGGGCCGCAGGTCCTCGATCGGACAGTCCAGGACCGACGCCCTGGCCGGGATGCTCGGAGTCGACGTCGGGATGAGGGCGTCGAGCCCTCGGCCTAGCACCTTTCGCTTCTCCATCCTCTACGCCGCCCCGTTCCCCGTCATGAGCTCCTTGGCGAGCTCGAGGTAACCCTTGCAGCCCTTGGACTGCACGTCATAGAGCAAGATCGGCCGGCCATGGGAGGGGGCCTCGGAGAGGCGGACGTTGCGCGGGATCACCGTCTCGAATACCCGACCGGCGAAATGCCCGCGGACCTCGTCCGCCACCTCGCGGGCCAGAGAGTTGCGGCCGTCGAACATCGTCAGGAGCACTCCTTCCACGCGGAGGGCGGGGTTCAGCCTGTCTCTGACGCGCTCGATCGTCTCGACGAGGTGCGACAGCCCCTCCAGGGCGTAGTACTCGCACTGCAGCGGCACCATGACGGAGTCGGCGGCCACCAGCGCGTTGAGCGTGAGCAGACCCAGGGACGGCGGGCAGTCCACGAGCACGTAGTCGAACCTGTCGCGCACGCTCGCCAGCACGGTCCTCAGGCGGCTCTCTCGCGCGCCGACCTCGACGAGCTCGATCTCGGCGCCGGCGAGGGCCGGCGTGGAAGGGACGAGCCGCAGAGTCTGTAGCTCCGTCCCGAGCGCGACCTCGTCGAACGCGGCGCGCTCGAGGAGCCAGTCGTAGACCGAGCGGGCCACGTCCCTGACCGGATGTCCGAGACCGCTCGTCGCGTTGGCCTGCGGGTCGACGTCGATCACGAGAGTGCGCCGCTCGGCCGCGGCGAGGGACGCGGCCAGGTTCACGGCGGTCGTGGTCTTGCCGACCCCGCCCTTCTGGTTCGCGATGGCGATGACGCGCGACGACACGGATCCCGACAGAAGGTCGGACGCTAGCACAGCGGGGGCTCGGGCGGTTCCCAATCCCGACCACGCTCAAACCCACCGGCACGTTCACCGCGGGCTTGGGGACGTGCAAGGTAGGCGCCCTGGCCGGGCGCGGTATCTGGAACACGTTCCCAATCCCGACCACGCTCAAACCCACTGGCACGTCCATCGCGGGCTTGG
>JACPQR010000029.1 GCA_016190375.1 Deltaproteobacteria bacterium | reverse complement strand
GTGGTTAGGTGGGGGGTGCGTGTACCCCCTCCGACCTGAACGCAAAACGCGCGTTATGGCCTGAACTCGTAAGGATGACGGGTGGTTAGGTGGGGGGTGCGTGTCCCCCCTCCGACCGGAACGCAGCCCGACTACTCGTCCTCGTCGCGGCCGCCGGCGCCCGGGGAGTTGTTGAGACGTTCGTAGGCGCGGCCGTAGTACTCGTTGTCGCGCGAGACCATCTGCAGGACCTGCCGCCAGAGCTCTCTGGCGCGGTTGGGGTCGCTGGTTCTCATCGCGTAGGCCTGCTCGTACAGATCGCGGGCCTTCGCCGCGCAGTCGCGAGACATTCGCGAGACCGCCGAGCTCGAGGAGTCGATCCTCAGGGCCGCCTGCACGCTCACGCATGCGCTCGCGTAGCGGCCCGACTGCCAGGCCCGCGTGGCGTTCTGCGCGTGCGCGGCCAGAAGCAGCGGCTGGATCTGCGCGGCGTAGTGGCCACCCGAGATCGAGCGGTCGAGCCGCAGCGCGCTCTCGAGGTTGCGGATCGCGGAGGGCTGGCCGCGCGCTGCCTGCGCCGCGCTCCACGCCTGAGAGAACCTGTCGACGTCGCGCGAGAGGGCGCGCGCCTGATCCGCGGCCCGGCCCGAAGCCGACTCCGCGATTCCCGCGGCGGCGTCGGCGGCCTCGCGGAAGCGCCCGCTCCGGTAGAGCTGCAGGACGCGAGAGTTCGAGGCGGCGGGCGCCTTGGCCGGCGCGCGCTGCTGCGGCTCGCGGGCCGCAGGGGCCTGATGCCTCCCCGGCCGGCCCGCCGCGACCTTCGTCGGCCCGGAAGCGCCGCTCGGCGTCTGGTCCTGGTCCGCACCCGCAGGCTCGGTGCCGGCGGCCGGCACCCCTGCAGGCGCGGGCTCTGCCGGCATCGCCGAGGCCACCTCGGTGCGGATCTGCTGGAGCTGGGCGTTGCCGTGGTCGAGCGTCAACCCCTCGTCCACCAGTCCGAGGATCCGGCTCGTGTCCGGTGTGGCCTCCTGGCGCGCGGTCTGGATCAGCGCGAGGAGCTGCCCAACGCGCCGCACCGTGACCTCGTTCCTGAGCGCCGCCGCCTCCGCGGCGTAGACGCTCGTCGGCGGAATCCCGGCGAGGCTCGTGATCGCGCCTCCCGGGTTGGAGGCGGCCAGGAGCCTGACCTGGGCGAGCACCTGCTCGGCCTGACGCTCCTCCTGGCAGCGTGTGATGTAGTCGCGGACAGACGGGTCGTTCGGCGCGAGCTTCGCGAGCTGCTCGAACGAGGCGAGCGCGACGTCCCACTGCCGCCCCGTGTACGCGTTGACGCCGGTCGTCTGCAGCTCCGTGACCGAGGGCCCGACCGGCACGGCCTGATCCTGAGCGCTCGGCCCGCTCGTGAGCTTGACGATGACGATCAGCGCGATCAGCAAGACGCCCAGCCCCGCCCCGCCGAAGATGATCAGCTTGTTGGGACCGATACCGGTCGGCGCGGGCGGTCGCGGGATCTGCTCGGTGGCCGCCCGCACGGGCACGCTCTTGCCCTTGGCCGGTATCGCCGGCATCGGCCCGCTCATGTCGAGCGCCGAGGTCGACTCGAGCGCCCCGGGCGGCGGCACGCCGTCCCACGCGAACAGGAAGGTCGTGTTGCCGAGCTCCAGCCTGTCGCCGGCGAGGAGCACGACCCGGCCGCGCACTTTCTTTCCGTTGCGGATGCTCCCGTTGCCGCTCCCCAGGTCCTCCAGCTCCCAGTAGCCGTCGCGACGATGCACCTTGAGATGGCGCCGCGACACGGCGATGTCGGTGAGGATCACGTCGTTGTCGATCCCTCGGCCCACGCAGGTCGTCTCGGCCGAGAGCGGGAACGACTTTCCCCGGTCGCGCCCCGCCACGACCTCGAGCTTCGCGACCTTCTCCGCGTCGTCGCCGACGAAGATCTTCGTGGCGACGGCCGCGAGCTCGTCCTCCTCCTCGATCTGCGTGGGCTCGGAGGGGATCGGCTTGGCGTCGAAGCTGCCGAGCTCCTCGATCTCCTCCAGCTCCTCCTCCTCCTCGGGGGCGGCCATCTTGCGGACGGGTCCCGTCGGCGACAGCGCGACGTCGGGGATCAGCGGCGCATCGGGCGGCAGCGAGCCGTTCCCGCGCTTCGTGACGGGCCTGGCCGGCGGGGCGACGAGCCTCGGCTCCGAGTCGAGCTTGCTGGACAACCCGTCCAGGTACGAGTCGTCAATGGTCGTCTGCTCGCCCCGAAGGGGCTCGCGACCGAGGTCCCCTTCGAAGTCGCCGACGGCCGCCTTGTCGCGGTTCGCCACGAAACTAGAGCGAATATACCGTGCCCTGGGCTTCGACGCCAACGGGCGAGCGCCTACTCCGACTCGAGGGCCTCGAGGTAGGTCTGCAGCTCCCGATAGCGCACGTCGCGCCGGTCCGGGAAGTGGGCAATGGTCTGCTGGACGTAGCGCCTGGCCGCCTCGAGGTTCCCGAACCGGTACTCCCTCTCGGCGCTGAACCGACCCTGCTGGAAGACGTCGTTCAGCTCGTCGTTGATGCGATCGGCCATCCTGATCGCCTCGCGATAGGCCTCCGGGCGCGGGTTCGCCAGCTCCATGAGGTCGGCGGCGAGCCTGTACTTCAGCATCGCGTTCCAGAGGTTCGCGGGCTCGACGTCCCGATCCTCGTGCAGCTTGCGGGCGAGCTGGATCTGGTTCTCGGCCTCGGCCGGGTTCGGCGGCAGCAGGGGATCCTGCTTGATCCGGAGGTAGCCCACCTCCCAGGCGTCGCCGCGGGTCTGGCGAAACGACACGACGTTGCCGGTTCCGGCCTTCAAGAGGTTACGAGGGATCTCGAGGTACAGGCCGTACTTCCAGGCGCCGCCGGTGGTCGGGACGGAGCCGATGACCGTCCCGTTCGCGGCGACCAGCACCTCGCCCTGCGACTCGATCCCCCAGGCGGCGTACTGCACCGTCGCCCGGCCGCGGAGGTAGGCGAACGAGAAGTTCGCCATCGAGGGGTGTTGCTGGTCGAAGCGGCCGTCGCCGAAGCTCCGGTCGAAGAACTCGTTGCCGTCCGAGACCTCGATCACCTCGTTCGACAGGTCGGGCGGCCCGATGACGTCGGTGCCTCGCAGGACCTCGAGGACGCCGAATCCGAGAGCGAAGAGCACGCTGAGGATGCCCGCGGCGACGAGGAGCCCTCGAGCGCGCTTGCGGGGCTGGACAGCGGCCAAGGACATCCCCGGATCGGTCGGCGGCCCCGAGCTCTCGACTTCCGCCACCGAGGCGAGCCGCGTCGACTCGCCGGCCAGGGGGCGCGAGTCCTCGGTCGAGTTGAACGTCATTCCGGTCGCGCCGACCACGATCACGTCGCCACTCCGCAGCACCTCGATCCCGCCGATCTTGGCGTCATTCAGGAGAGTGCCGTTGGCGCTCCCTAGGTCCCGCAGCGTGTAGACGCCGCCCTCGCACTTGATCTCTGCGTGGCGCCGCGAGACTCCGGCGTCGTGGATCACGATCTGGTTGTCCGCCGTGCGTCCGATCGTGAGGCCCGCCTCGATCCCGATCTCCTTGCCGGCGTTCGGGCCGTCCATGATCGCGAGGTAGGCGCCGTGCTTCGCCCGCGGCTTCGCCTCCTGAGCACGCTTCTTCGGTCGCGGCACCTACTCGCCCCCGGTGAGGAGCCTGTACGCGATTGGCCCGAACAGGATGAGGAACACGGTCGGGAAGATGCAGAGGATCAGCGGGAACAGGAGCTTGACGGGCGCCTCGCCCGCGAGCTTCTCGGCCCGGTGCGTGCGGTCGATGCGCATCTGGGTCGCCTGGATCCTCAGGACCTTTCCGAGCGAGGTTCCCATGCGATCGGCCTGGATGAGGTTACTGACGAACTGCGTCAGCGCGGTGAGACCGACGCGGTTGCCCAGGTTGCGCAGCGCCTCCTCGCGAGTCTTCCCCATGCGGATCTCGTTCAGCATGATGGACAGCTCCTCGTGGAGCGCGCCCTTCATCCCGCGCTGCACGACGGTGCCGACGGCAGACGCGAAGTCGAGGCCAGCCTCGACCGAGAGCGTCAGGAGGTCGAGCGCGTAGGGAAGCTCTCGTCCGACGGCCTTGTGGCGCCGCTTGATCTGATCGTTCAGCCAGACGTGAGGAAGGCCGAGCCCGACCGCCATGAACGCCGCCGAGGCCCAGAGCGGGTAGCCGAAGAACCAGAGGAGGAGCAGCCCGAAGGCGAGGAAGAAGACGGCGGAGAGCTGCTGGTACGTGATGAAATCGACGGGCCTCAGGTGCGGTGCGCCCATCATGAGGAAGCGCTTCTTCAGGCTCTCCTGCCTCTTCTGCCTGAGGAAGCGGGCGCTCCAGCCCGTGAAGCGATCGAGGACGGCGCGCCGGACGGGGTGCTCCGCACCCCCCAGCTCGCCGGCGGCCTTGACGGCCTCGGCCTCGGCGAGGAGGCGATCGGGGTACAGACCGCGAAGGAGGAAGAACCCCGCCAGCCCGGCGAGGACGAGCGACGCGGAGAAGAGCGCGATGTGACCGAGGACCAGCATCACACGTCGATGTCCACGATCCTCCGGATGAAGAACATCCCGCACACCTCCATCACGATCACGATCGCGATGAGACCGTAGCCGAACCAGCTCTGGAGCATCGGCACCATCAGGTCGGGCCGGATCGCGTAGATCGCGGCGCCGAGCAGGAGCGGCATCATCCCCACGATCCAGCCCTGGAGCTTGCCCTGCGCCGTCAGCGCCCGGATCTTGCCCTCGAGGCGGAAGCGCTCGCGGATCGTCGACGCGATGATCTCGAACATCTCGGCCATGTTCCCGCCGAGCTGGCGGGAGATGTTCGACGCGGTGACGGTCAGGGTGAGGTCCTCGCTGCCGACGCGCTTCGACATGTTCTCGAGCGCCTCGTCCAGGTGCAGGCCGAGCTTGAGCTCGCGGATGGTCAGCCGGAACTCCTGCCCTAGCGGCGACGGCGCCTCCTGCGACACGTTCTCCATCGCCTGGGGCATCGTGAGACCCGCGCGGAACGCGGCGGACATCTGGGTCAGGGCGTCCACGAACTGCTGGTTGAAGCGCGCGATCCGCCGCTTGCGGTAGTAGCGGATGAGGTAGCGCGGGAGGATGAAGCCCACGAGCCCGCAGAGGATCGCGAAGAACCAGTTCATCAAGAGGAAGCCGAGGAGCAGGAGCACGCCCGCGAGCGTGCAGTTGAAGATGAGGAGCTGGCGCGGCGAGATGAAGAGGAACATGTCCCCGAGCTCGCGGGCGCCCTTCGTGACGTACTTCTTCTCGTACTCGGCGAGCGCCGCCGACAGGATCGACATGACGATCATCGCGGCCACGAAGACCGCGAAGAAGACGCAGAGCGCGACGACGCCGACCACTCCGCTACCTGGACTGCTGGAGCCCGCGGATGATCTTGATGATGCTCCGCCGCCGCTCCTCCAGCTTCTGCAGCCCGCCTTCGTTGAGGATGGTCTCGATCGTGGTCCGGCCGCGCTCGTCGAGCAGGCCGATGTCCTCGCGGTTGCGGAGCGTCAGGGTGAGGTTGCCGAGCTCCTGCGCCAGGACGATGAGCTCCGCCTCCTGCGGGAGGACGAGGAGGGTGACGTTGGTGTAGTCGGTTCGCTCGTCCGAGGCCTGCAGGTTCGCGCTCGTCTTCCCCGTCGCGAGCACCGTGATGTTCTGGAGCAGCGTGACCGCCGCGAGATCGCGGCGCGTCGGGTCGCGGAACGTGCCGAGCAGATCCACCGAGTCGTTCGGCCGCACCCAGTGCCCGACGGAGGAGCTCTCGTTGACGGCGACCGTGACGGCGCGGAAGCGCGGCCGCACCGCGGTCGACAGCTTCTCGAGCGCGCGGATCCCCTGCACCTGGTACCAGTGGACGGGCTCTCCGCGCTTGATGGGGACCAGGACCTCGCTCGACAGCGCCACCTCCAGGTCGTCGGGCAGAAGGACGCTGTCGTAGACGAACTTCGAGGGCATCTGGCCCTTCGCCAGGTTGTCGGTCGTCAGCCGCTGGCCGGGCTGGATGTCCTCGGCGGCGACGACGACCTCGCGCAGGTCCCAGCCCGCCGTGACCTCCTCCTCGCGCAGCTTGATCGCCCGCCAGGCAATGAGGACGGCCAGGAGACCGAAGACCAGCGCCACGACGATCGGGGCCTTGCCCTTGAGCACGGATCGGGAGTGTACCGCGCTTTTCGAGGTTCGCGCGATCGAGTAGAAGGGCCCTCGATGAGAACCGCCATCCTTCTGACCGCCCTCGTCGCCGGCTGCGGCGGGGCCGAGGCGACCGCACCGGCTCGCGCGCCCACGGTCTCGCCCGGTCCCCGGCGTCCTCCGCTTCCACCCGCCTTCCATCCGGACGAGGTCGTCGTCGCGTCGGCGACGGGCAGGATCCGTTCGCTCATGCCGCTCGCGGACGGTCGCTGGATCGCCTCGCTTCTCATGGGCTCCGGGGCCGTGCCCGGCGTGCTCGCGCCTGGCGCGAGCGACGTGGCGACGCCCGAGGGCTGGAGCGCGACCGGGGTCATCGCGCTGCGCCCATCGCCGGACGGCAGCCAGGTGGCCTTCACGAAGGCAACGGATGCGGCGAACCCCGAGGTGTGGGTGCGTCCCCTCGCGGGGACCGACCCCGGCCGTCGCGTGTCGGCGGGCTACTTCCTGTCCTGGATGCCAGACGGCGCGCACGTCATCACGCTCGCCTCCACGGGGACCAACTTCACGGCCGCCACGCTCGACGTCGTCGAGGTCGCGGCCGGGACGGCGCGCACCGTGGTGCCCGCGGCGCCTGGTCAGCTCTTCAGGGGAGCCGCGGCGTCGCCGGACGGATCGAAGATCGCGTTCCTCCGCTACCCCGAGGCGTTCGGGGGCGTGCTCGAGCCGAGCGACGTCTTCGTCGTGCCGGCCGCGGGAGGCGAGCCGCGACAGGTCACGACGGACTCGGCGGGCTGCCTCGACCTGGCGTGGACCGCCGACGGAGCGTGGATCCTCCACTCCGCGCACCGCGGCGCCGACCGGGACATCTGGGCGGTCCCTGCGGGCGGCGGCCGTCCCGTCAGGGTGGCCGGGACGGCGTCGGAGGATGGCGTTCCGGCCGTGTCGGCGGACGGGCGAGCGCTGCGGTGGGCCGTGTACGACGACGCGAGGGCGAAGGTGCTCCTGTACGAGTCGGGTCGTACGGAGCCGCCCCGCGTCCTGGCCGAGGGCGGAGCGGACCGGATCCAGCCCTCGCTGTCGCCCGACGGCTTCCAGATCGCGTACGTGATCTCCTCCGCGAACGCCTCCAACCTGGTGATCGGCCGCGTCGACGACGGCTCGGGCCGCGCCTTGACCGAGACGACCGAGCCAGAGGCGCTCCCCGTCTGGGCACCCGACGGATCGTCGCTCGCCTACCTGTCTCCCCGCGAAGGCGGGCTGGAGATCGTGCTCCACCTCTTCCGAGCGGGCGACGAGGGAACCCGTGGCTCGCGGCCGCCCCAGCCCATCCGCGCGGCCGAGGCTCCGCTGACGCACGGCGCCAACGTCGTCGCCGGAAGACCGCCGAGGTTCTCGCCGGACGGTCGAAGCCTCGCGTACCTGACGACGAAGAACGGCCAGCAGGCTCTGATGGTTCTCCCTCTGGGCGGCGGCGATCCCGTCGAGGTCGCTCCGGTCGTCCTCTCGTTCGCCTGGGACCCGCGCCTGAGCGCCCTCCTCGTCGTCAGGCCCAAGCAGGGCGGCGGCACCGAGCTCGTACGCATGCACCTCGACGGCCGCCGCCGCCCCGAGGTCCTGCGCGTCGACCCCAAGCAGACATGGCTCATCGGCCCCGCCACGGACAACGCCGTGTTCGTCCTCGAGGAGGCCGCGCGCCTGCGCGTCTCGAAGCTCGACCTGGCGACCGGCCGCCGCGATCCGCTCGTGGAGCTGCCGGAGAACGTCGATCCCTTCCGCCTCGGGGTGGACGTCTCGCGAGACGGCCGCTTCGTCGCCGCTTCGGTGGCCCAGGTCACGACGCAAGTCCGCGAGATGCGGAACTTCGCCCGAATGCCGCTGGACTAGGGGACGAGGTTAACAAGTTCACGAAAGCGTCCATTCGTTAACTTGTTAACCTCGTCCCCGGCATCATCACGCGGTCATGCGGCCCGCGTGGGCGGAGCTCGAGCGGGGCGGCGCGCGAATCGTCTGGGACCGAGATCGGCCCACGTTCCTCGCGAAGGTCGTCGGTCCGACCTTCGACCGGATCTGTCGCGCGTGGACCGCCACGTTCGCGGGGCCGACCGTGATCGGCGGCGCGGTCTCCAGCGTCGGGCGTGGCCGGCTCTCCGATCCTGCCGCCCGAGTCGCCCACGAGATCGACGTGGTCGCGCTCGACGGAAGGCGCCTGAGGGTCCTCGGAGAGGTGAAGTGGGGACAGCGCCTCGGTGCGGCTGCGCTCGCCCGACTGCAGGGCTTGCGCGCGCTCGCCCTCGGGCGTGGCCTCGACGTGTCGGAGTGCCGGCTCGCTCTCTTCTCCGGTCGCGGTTTCGCCCCCGGCCTCCGGCGCCTGGCGGGCGAGGACGTCATTCTCGTGGACCTGGAGCGCCTCTATTCCACCTGATGGTAGTCCACCCGCAGTTCCTTCGCGGGCGCGCGGGGGCCACCGCAAGGAATGCGGAAATGAGCGCGCATTCGGCGTCGGACGCTGCGGCATGCCGCTTGCTCCGAGACGGGATCATGCAAGCGTTGACAGTTGCCACGGCCATGAGCCGGGACGTGCTGGCCGTCGCGCCCGACACGAGCCTGGCCACCGCCGCCCGCCTCTTCGCCACTCGTCGGATCAGCGGCGCGCCCGTCATCGATCCTGACGGTCGGCCGCGCGGCGTGGTGACCCAGACCGATCTCGTCGATCCCGATCGCGATCGGACGGATCGGGAGGGCATCTCGCTGTACTACCGCGTCACGCCCGATGGAGCCGAGCCGCAGGGGGACCGCACGGTGAGCGAGGACGGCGTCGTCGCCGACGTGATGTCGCCATACGTGTTCGCCATCGGGGCGGAGGCGCCCCTGGTCGAGGCGATCCGCACGATGGTCACCGAGAGCGTCCACCGACTCCTCGTGGAGGAGGGTGGCAAGCTCGTGGGGATCGTGACGTCGATGGACGTACTGCGCGCGCTGTCGACGTGGTCTCGCACCGGCGACGGCAGGTCCCTCGTCGAAGCGTTGAGCGGCTGACGCCGCCGCGTCAGGCGAGGAGCGCCAGAAGCCCGATCACGCCCGAGGCCAGCGCGTAGAGCGACTCGCCCGCGATCAAGCCGCCGCCGACGAGCGAGGTGGTGCTCATGTCCTCGGGCAGGTCGTCCGCTTGCCTCGTGCGCGCGCGACGCGCCGCGGCCGTGGCGACGATCGAGGTGAGCACGCCGCCCGCCGCGTACCAGAGCACGACCGGCAGCTCGACGAAGCCGCCGAACGACGCCGCGTAGGGAGAGGACAGGAAGATCGAGTCCATCACCCACCCGACCGCGAAGCCCACGCCCGCCTTCTTGACCCAGGCCGAGTAGCGGGCGTTCCTCCTGAGGAGCTTGCGGGCGATCTCGATCCCGAGGCCGATCCCGAGGCCGATGAGCAGCGCCTTGATCTGGTAGCCGGGGAGGTTCCCGAGCCCGCGGATCGCGCCCACGAACTTGAAGGTCATGGCCGACTGCCACTGGCCGACCTTTGCCTCGGGGTCATCGAACGTGTTGACCCGGAGGACGGGGTAGGCCTCCATGAAGACGCGGGCCAGGACGACGCAGAGGACCGCGCCCATGAGGACGCCGATCACCTGATAGCGGAACTGGATGACGCGGTTCGTGCCGAGCCGCCAGCCGGTCGACCGGTCCTGCTGCATGTCGACGCCGACCGAGCAGGAGATGAGCAGGATGCTCGCCGCGATGAGACCGACCAGCGGGCTCTTCAGCCCCAGGGCCGACATGAGGAGTATCGAGATCACGAACGCCGACGAGATCGGGTTCGAGTCGCTGATGCCGGTCGAGATCCCGTTGATGAGGACGAAGACGAGGGCGAGCCCGATCGCGAAGAGCGTGTAGCCGAGCGGCTGGTGAAGCACCGCTGTCGCGACGACGACGAGCGCGATCCCCCAGAAGATCACCCAGGCGATCAGCCGTCCCATGCGGACCTGCTTCCACTCGTCCTGCGGCGCCTTCTCGGCCGCCTTCTCCCGGATCTTGGCGGCGGCCTGGAAGCCGATGATCGTGAGATCGACGACCGCGGCCCCGAGGATCATGGCGAGCGCGATGAGGAAGCCGATCTTCCGGAAGGGAGCGTTCGCCTGGAGCCAGTGGATGGACTTGAGATAGGGCGTCAGCCACCAGCCGACGAGCCCCATGACGAGGCCCGGGACGGCGATCCGCGAGGAGACGACCATGCCCGCGCCGATCGTCGAGGCCGAGATGCCGATCTGGCCCGCGAAGGCGACCTTCTCGGCGAGCCAGGCGAACGCGAGCCCCAGGCCTGTGCCGCCGCCGAGCTGCCCGATCGAGCGCTTGAGCAGGCGCTTGTCCGTGAGGGCGCGAAGGATGTTGGCGACCGCGTAGCCGGACGGATAGATGAGCTGGAGGCGGTCGACGAGTATGGGCGTGTAGAGCATCCCGAGGCCGACGCCGAACATGCCGATGCAGCAGAAGAAGAGGATCATCTTCCAGGCCGCGGGCATCTCCATGCCCAGCCAGACCATCGCCTGGATGAGGACGGCCATCCCGGCCATGGAGGCGACCGAGGCCGCCATCGTCTGCATGTAGTTGGCGCCGTGCTTCCCTTCCGCGCCGTAGCCGTAGGTGATCGCGCTCCCCAGGATGCCGGCGAGCACCTGGCCGCCGACGAAGAAGCCCAGGCTGAAGTTCATGTACGCCGCGGCGATGCCGCCGAGCGGACCGAGGATGAAGATCGCGACCAGCGCGAGCAGGACGTAGTACCCCCGCGAGCCGATCGCCGGCAGGTATCGAGATCGCGGCTGGACGGCGTCGGGTGCTTGAACCTGGAGCTCGGACATCGCGGGCCTTTCGATGGAGACGGGCGGGAGACTACCACCTGGCGCGGCGGGCGGCTGTTCTCACCGCGACTCGTAGACGCTCATCCCGGGCAGCTCGATCGCGGACAGGAACCCCCCCTTGCCGCAGCCGGTGTCCACGCACACGAGGTCGCCCCGCACCCAGACGTCGGTCGGATCGTC
Organism: Deltaproteobacteria bacterium; assembly: GCA_016190375.1. GTDB lineage: Bacteria > Myxococcota_A > Polyangia > JACPQR01 > JACPQR01 > JACPQR01. Next base: position 23,976 of record JACPQR010000029.1, on the reverse strand, counting down.
GAAGAGGCGGCGGACGAACCCGAGGTGGTCGAGCGGCAGCCCCACGACCGGCGTGTGCCCGAAGATCAGCCGCTTGCCCTCGTAGCCGCGGAAGAACCCGGGCTCGCGGGACCACAGGAGGCCCGCCTCGGAGCTCTCGCTCGGGTGGCGCCAGAGGTTCCCCTCGGCGTCGAGCCCCGCGTGGACGTAGATGGCGTGCTCGTCCTCGTACCAGAGCGGGAGGCCCGCCATCCAGTCGGTCACGTCCGCGGGGAGCCAGGACGCGACGTCGAAGAGGAGCTTCATCTCCTCGCGCCCGATCTCTCCGGTGGCCGCAGACCGGCCCGTGAACGATCGAAGCATGTTCGCGCAGCCGTTTCCCGGCGGGAGAAGGAAGCTGGGGTCGGGCTCCCTGGCGCAGTCGATCCACTTGTCCTCGTGGTTTCCCCTGAGCGCGACGACCTTCGCGACGGACTCGCGCGCGAGCCGCCGGACGCGCTCCACGACGCCCTTCGAGTCGGGGCCGCGATCGACGTAGTCGCCGAGGAGGACCAGCGTGTCGTCCGCGTCGAGCTCGGGCAGCCGGCCGAGCAGCACCTCGAGGTGGCCCTCTTCGCCGTGCACGTCGCCGATCACGATCGTCCGCGGGCCGCGCACGGCACCGGATTGTACTCTCAGGCAGCCCGGGGTGGGCTCTGGCGAAGGCGGAAGGTGAAGCCGTTCAATCGCCGCTCGTCGATCGGGGATCCGTCCGTGTAGACGAAGAGCATCGGGATCTCGCGGTGGTGACGCAAGAGGCTCTCGCTGATCAGGGCGGGGCCGCAGCCCCAGGGGCTGACGACGACGACGCCGTCGCAGTGCCGCTCGTTCCAGGCGTGAAGGACGCTGCCGACCGTGATCGGCGCCTCGCCGATGGGGTGGCGGGCGATGACGCGGCGCGACTCGCGGACGCGGTCGGGGACCGAGGGCATCGGCATCCACGGGTGAAGCGGGCGGACGCGGCGGTACAGCGCCCTGCGGACGGCGGCCATCACGCCGCGGAAGGCCGCGTTGTCGAGGAGCTGCATCGGCAGTCCGAGCAGATCGCTGGAGCGCTCGAGGGCGACGTACTCCGCGAGGACCGAGAACGGCTCGACGAGGACACGCATCCCTCGCTCGGCGAGACGCCGCGCGAGCCCGTCGCTCCCGAACTCGTCGAGCCGGATGTAGACGTCGCCGGTGAGGAGCACGGTGCGCCCGCGCCCGTTGCCCTTCGAGCCCAGGGAAGCGAACGCGCGCGCCGCCTCGTCGACGAGGCGGACGAGGGACAGCCACTCGCCGCCCCGCCCGAGGGCGGTTCGCTTCGAGGGCTGCGACACGAGCCGCTCCAGCTCGTCGCAGAGCCGGCCGTACAGCCGGTCGACCTCGCCCGCCGAGGCCTCGCCTGAACGATGGTAGGCGGCGAGCTGGTGCAGGATGTCCCACGCGACCACCGTCGCCCAGAGCCGGATGACGAAGGCCATCGGCAGGGTCGGCTGCGCCTTGATGTGGCGCACCACGACGCGATCGCCGAGCCCGAGGCGGTCGAGCGAGATCTGGTCCTTCACGCTGAACATGCAGTTCCTGCACGCGCCGTCTCCGGTCACCTGCAGCAGCACCGTGCGGCGATCGGCGGCCGGGGGGCTCGAGTCGAGAGCCTGCCGGAACGATCCCCAGATGAGCTGGTACGGGAGGCACTCCTTGCCGGAGCAGTCGCGGCGGCCGAGCGAGAGTGCCGTCGCGGAGGAGGGGCCCGACGCGACCGCATCGAAGCCGAAGGACCGGTAGACCGCCGCGAGGAGCGGCGAGAAGCGGTCGGACATCGCGAGCACCACGAGGCGCGAGCCCTTCTCGTGGTCGAAGGAGGGCTCGGCGAGGGGCTCGAGCCACCGCAGCCGCTGGGCGGGCGCCCGCGACGGGCGGCGATCGTGCCTCCTGACCGCGTGGAGAAACGCCTGGACGCGCGTGACGTAGCCGGCGGCGCCCCCGTGCCCGTCGCTCTCGAGCGCGGTGTGCGGGTGGCCGTCCATCAGCGCGTGGAAGACGTGCTCGTTGAACGACGCCGGGCCGCAGCCGAAGGAGCCGAGGAGCAGCGGATAGACGTCGCCGCGCTCGCGGGCGGCGAGGGCCACGCGAATCGCACGGCTCGCGTCGGCCCAGTAGAGCCGGGGGACCGGGTCGACGCCGTCGGGGATACGGAAGGCGTCCATGGGCACGGGCAGGACGCCGTTGTGTCGAAGGATCCCCGGGATGCCCGCGGAGACGACGGGATCGTGGATGACGTGCAGCGATCCGCAGACCACGACCACGGGGATGCCGTGGCGCCTGCCGTAGTCGAGGGCGCCCTCGCCGATCGCCGCGAGCTCCTCCTCGTAGGCCTCCTGGGCTCGACGTGCGCGGCTGACCGCGTCGGGGACTCGCCTCGGATCGGCCCCGACCGAGACGGCGAACGATCCGAGCGGCCCGAGCATCTCCTCCGGCGAGCGGAAGTCGAGGACGGGCGCCTTCACCCTGACGGAGCGCCCGCGGGCCGCGAGCGAGCGCTCGACCATCTCGGGGAGCGCCTGCTCCATCGCGCAGGTCCGGCCGCCCGGTCCCTCGCGGTCGCGCAGCGCGAAGATCTTGGGGAAGAACAGCGACTCGATCTCGGCGTCGGCGACGCCGTGGGCGATCTTGATGGGCGCGCAGGCATCATACGACCAGGTGCGCTCCTCGCCCCGGGCGAGCGAGCGGGAGTCGGGCCCGAGGACGCGAGCGCCGAGGCCGAGCTCGGACAGGAACGTCACGAGCCACGGAACGACGCCCGTGAGCGCCCCGACCGCCGGTACGCCGAGGACGAGCGATCCCGGACGCTCGACGACGAAGGGCGCGAGCAAGCGCTGCCGCTCGTCGAACGGGCTCGGCGCGTCGAGCGGGAGCTTGGGGCGGCCCGCGGACGAGATCTCGAACTTCGGGCAGGCGCCGCCCGACAGGACGCTCCGCGTGCCCTCGCCGATCGCGACCACCGTCTTGTCGATGTGGCAGAAGGTCGCGCAGCGCGGGTCCTGGCAGCGGATCTCGCCGCGCTCGACGACGCGCGCCGCGGGGATCGCCGACAGATCGAGCGAGGGCGAGCCCAGGAGCGGAGCGACGCCGAGTTCGCCCAGGGCGGACAGCCCGATCCCCCACGCGCCCATCGCGCCCGGGTTCGGCGGGACGACGACCTCGCGGCCGGTCACCGCTGCCAGCGTCCAGGCGAGCGAGGGACCGCTCGCGGGCTTGCCCTGGAAGAAGATGCGCTCGCCGAAGGCGCGCTCTCCCATCACGCGGTTCTTGTAGTTGTGGATCACGGAGTACTGGAAGCCCGCGAACAGGTCCGCGAGGCCGAAGCCCTGGCCCTCGGCCTGGGCGGCCGCCTCGGCGACGAACACCGTGCACATCTGACCGAGCTCGGGCGGGCGCTCGGCCGTCTGGGCCAGTCTCGTGAGCTCCTCGATCTCGGGGACGCCGTAGAAGAGCGCCTGCTCCTCGAGGAACGACCCCGTGCCCGCGCTGCACGCCTTGTTCATGTCGCTCTCGACGATCTGGCCGCCGGCGATCTGGATGAACTTCGCGTCCTGCCCTCCGATCTCCACGACGGACAGGCTCCTGCCGCCGTCCTCGTCGCAGCGGATCGCCGCCGTCGCGTGCGCCACGATCTCGTTCTGGACGAAGATCCGGCCGCCGGCGTGCGGGTACGCGGCGCGCAGCACCGTCGCGACGGCCTCGCGGCCGGAGCCGGTGACGCCGATGGCGCGGACGTCGAGCCCGCGCCCGAGGATCGAGGCCACGAGCCTCTGCGCGGCCTCGACCGGGTTTCCCCGAGTGCGATCGTAGACGTCGAGGACCAGCTCGCCGGTGGCGATCGAGGTGAGCGCGGCCTTGCTCCCGGTCGACCCGAGGTCCAGGCCGAGGACGGTCGGCTCCCGCTCTGCGCCCTCTGGCGGCCGGCGCGCCTCGAGGCGCCGGACCCGGCCTGCCGAGCGGCTCGCGGGCTCGAGGACCTCGAGCCTCCGCCCGCGCTCCGAGATGAGCGCGCCGGGATCGGCCGGAAGGCGCGGCAAGGTCTCGGCGCGGGCCTGCTCCGACGCGACGACCGCGGCGCCGAGCGCCTCGAGGAAGAGCGCGTCCTCGGGAACCTGCACGCCGGGCCCGTGCATCCTGCGAAGCGCGTCGACCAGCGTGGCGATCCTGCTGCCGCCGCCCACGACGTACGTGGGGCCGTCGACCCGGGCCCGCTCGAGGAGAGCCGAGACGATCCGCGCCACCGACTCGAAGTACCCGCGGAAGAGCTGATCGACCGGACGGCCCTGGTTGCCGAAGTGAGTCATCTCGCTCTTGGCGAAGACCGAGCACCGAGCGGTGATCGGAATGGCGCCGCCCGCACCCAGCGCGAGACGGTCGGCCTCCTCGATCCCCAGGCCGAAGCGGCCCGCGATCTTGACGATGGTCTCGCCGGTGCCCGACGAGCACTTGTCGTTCTCCAGCCAGGTGACGTGCCCGTCCTGGCCCCTGGCGAGGACCGAGTAGCCGCGAGCCCCGACGCTCACGATCCGGAGCGGGCCCGACATGTCCTTTCTCGTCCGGATCGCGGCCTCGAGGCACGCGTCCTCGGGCAAGCCCGTGATCGCGGGCGCGACGACCTCGAGCGCGTGGAGCCCCGTCACGCCGAGGGCGGCGCAGGAGGCGAGGTCGGCCTCGCGATACCACTGCCGGAGCACGTCGAAGGGTCGGCCGTCGTGCGCGACATGACGCCGCTCCAGCACCTCGACCGCGTTCGTTCCGACCTCCGCGACGACCACGAGCTTCGCCGTGGCCTTGCCGAGATCCAGCCCGGCGATCCTCCTCGAAGGCGGCATCGGCCCCATTGCAGCACAACCGGCGGCCGGATTGCTCCACGATCGCGCTTTTTTTGACGCCACGCCAGGCCCGTCCGACGATCGGGGCGCAGAACCTCACCAATGGAGGCATGCGTGAAAAATGCAGCGATGGTTGCCATGGCCCTCGTGTTCATGGCGGCGCCCGCGGCGGCGCAGGAAGGGGACGCCCCCGACTGGGCCAACAAGTCGGGCGCGGTCGGCGTCGGCGCAACGACGACGCTGGGCGGCACCAGCGGGATCAACGTCCGGACGTACGTGACGCCGCAGCTCGGCCTGGAGCTGGCCCTCGGGTTCGCGCTGTCGAAGGACGAGCAGGGCGACTTCTCCTTCGACCAGACCGAGTTTCAGGTCGGTCTCTACGGGAGCTACAAGGTGGCGTACTGGCAGCGGGGCAGCCTCTCGGCCATCTTTGGCGCGGACATCGACTCGGTGTCGCAGACGTCGGGCTCGGGTGACTCCGAGTCGGACGACTCGGCGACCGACCTCCTCATCGGTCTGGGACTTCAGGGCGAGTACTTCCCAACGCAGTACCTGTCCCTCTTCGCCCAGGCGGGCCTGTCGATCGACTTCATCGGCGAGGACGAGGTCACGGAGGGCTCCATCGACTCGGCCCCCGACCGCAGCGGGTTCGCGCTCGACCTGGGAACGGACCTCTTCGGCTCGGCCGGCTTCACCGTGTGGTTCAAGTAACAGGAGGCCAAGATGCGACATACGACGATCTGCTCGATGCTCTTCTTCGCCTCCCTCGCCATCCCCTCCCCGGTCGTGGCGCAGGTGCCCACGGACCAGGCGCCGCTGACGCCTCCGACCGAAGGCACCGAGACGGCGCCGATGGCCGAGCCGGTGCCGCCGCCGCCCGCGCCCCTGCCGCCTCCCACGCCGGAGGTCGCGGCGACCGTCGCCCCCGAGGAGGAGCGATGGACCGACAACGCCGGCCACCTCGGCGTCGGCGGCGAAGCGCTCCTCGGCGGCGCCGTGGGCCTGCAGGCGCGCTACCAGCTCTCGGACGGCGTCGATCTGGGCCTCACCTTCGGAACGCTCGTCGCGAGCGCGTCCGCGGGAGAGGCCGACTTCAGCCAGACCTCGGTCTTCGCGGGATTCGGGGGAGCCTTCCGGATCCTGACCGCGGGCTCCACCGCCATCGGGATCATGGGCGACCTGAACATCCTGTCGACGAGCACGAAGTTCCCCGACGTCGACGGGGACATCGAATCCTCGAGCCTCACGTTCGGCCTCGGCGTCGGCTTGCAGGCGGAGCTGTTCCTGGCCAGCTTCGTGTCCCTGCACGGACAGACCGGCCTGCGGCTCGCGATCGCGAGCGGCGAGTCGGGCGGCGATGACACCTCGGGCTTCTCGCTCTCCCTCGCCGGCGACCTCGTCACCGGCTTCGGCTTCACCTTCTGGCTGTAGCCGTACCCATTCACCAATCTCAGCTCTGAGACCCGTCGGGGACGAATCGCCCCCGGCGTTACGGATTCTCGGCCGCGGCCGTAGCACCGGTCAGCGGTATGAGTGTCTCCGGTCATGCGGGGTCTCTCGCCTCGGTCGCCAACGGGACAGGATGGTGGCGTCCGCCTGCGAATCTCATCGGAAAGCTCCGGTGGTTCTTCCTGATCGCCTCGTTCCTGCAGTCCGCATGGGCTGTCTGGCTCGTCGCCGATTCGCCCGCGAGCTTGGCGCATCGGCTCGTCGCCTGGGCCGCGATCGCCTACCTCGCCGCCCTCTGGACCACGATGTACCGCCGGCGCAGGTCCTTCGTGCTGCACGATCCGCTGCACGGCCTGGCCCTGTTCACCCTCGCGACCGCGTTCGGGGATCTGCCGAGGGCGGCGGGGATCTTCTACGGCGGGCTGACGTTCACCGCGACGTTCGGCTCGCGGCGGCGCGTCGTGCTGGTCGCCGCGTGCCATTCCCTGGCGATGCTCGGAGCGCACCTGGTGCTCGGTACCGCCTCCAACGTTCACCTGCTGGTCGGCAACGTGATCGGAATGACGCTCGTGGCCGGCACGATGCACCTTCTGGGCGGCGCGTTCGAGAGGCAAGAGCGCTCGATGGCCCTGGCGCACGAGCTGACGCGCGCCGCGACCGGGCTCGCGACGGCGACCGACGAGCGGACCGTGCTCGAGCTGGGCGCCCAGGCCGCTCGATCGTTCGCCGGCGACGGTGCTCGGGCCGTCGTGTGCACGCGCTGCGACACGGCTGGGGTCGTCAAGGTGCGCGCCGGGGGCGAAGAGCCCCTCGCCGACGAGGAGTGCGTCTCGGCCGGCAAGGTCCCCCCGAGCGCTCGCCCCGATCGGATGGTCGTTCCTCTCCTCTCCAAGGGCGAGCCTGCCGGGACCCTCCTCTTGCAAGCCGGCCGGTCGCTGCAGGAGGAGGTCCGCGCGGCGGTCGGCGCTCTCGCGACCGTGGTGAGCGTGTCGCTCGAGCGGGTCCGCCTGGACCGTGACAGGGACTCGCTGGTCGAGCAGCAGATCGAGGTCGAGAAGCTCGGCGCGATCGGGCGGCTCGCGGGCGGCATCGCGCACGACTTCAACAACCTGCTCGCCGTGATCACGAGCTACACGTCGCTCCTCCTCGAGGACACGCAGTCCGCCTCGGCGCGCGAGGATCTGAAGGAGATCGACCGCGCGGCGCTGCGCGCGGCGACCCTGACCCGCCAGCTCCTCGCGTTCAGCCGGCGCCAGGTCCTGCAGCCGACCGTGGTCGACGTGAACGTGGTGGTCGGCGACATGCGCAAGCTGCTGCAGCGCCTGCTCGGCGAGGACATCCAGTTCCTCGCGACGCTGGATCCCGGCCTCGGCACGGTCCGGGCGGACGTCGGTCAGCTCGAGCAGGTGGTCATGAACCTGGCGGTCAACGCTCGCGACGCGATGCCGTACGGCGGAAAGCTCGTGATCGAGACGCGCAACGTGGAGCTGGCCGAGGCGACGCCCTCGCGCCCGGCCGGCAGGTGGGTCCAGCTCGCGGTGACCGACACGGGCAGCGGCATGAGCGACGAGGTGCGCGAGCGGATCTTCGAGCCGTTCTTCACGACCAAGGAGGTCGGCAAGGGAACGGGGCTGGGCCTGGCGACCGTGTACGGCATCGTCACGCAGAGCGGCGGCCACATCGAGGTCAAGAGCCAGCTCGCGCGTGGCACGACGTTCACCGTGGCCCTGCCGCGGCTCGAGACGGCGGAGGTGGCCGAGGTCGCCGAGCGATCGAGCATCGCCCCGGGCGGGACCGAGACGGTCCTCCTCGTCGAGGACGAGGATGCGCTGCGCGAGGCGTCGGGCCGGATGCTCCGCCGGTCGGGCTACGCGGTGCTCGAGGCCCGCAACGGCGGGGAAGCGCTGCTCCTCTGCGAGCAGCACCGCGGCAAGGTCGACCTGCTCGTCACGGACGTGGTCATGCCGCTCCTGAGCGGCTTCGCCCTCGCCGAGCGGCTGACCATGAGCTGGCCGAAGATGCGGGTGCTCTTCGTCTCGGGGCATCCCGACGAGTCGATCGCCCCGCACGGCCAGCTCCGGGCGGGGACCATCCTCTTGCGCAAGCCGTTCTCCAGCGCCGACCTCGCGTACACCGTGCGCCGCGCCATCGACGGCACGAGGACGCCTCCGCCCGCGATCCGTCCGGTCGCTCCCATCTGAGTTGAAGGCCTCTGCTCCTGCGGGTGTTCGACAGGGAGCTGTCGCTCTGGCTCTAGCCTGGATTCTCACGGCGGAAAATCGACCAAGGCCGCTGCAGGAGGCCCTGGCGCCGGCGGGCGGCCACCGTGGTCGACCAGGCCGTGCGACGGTGCGCTCGACCAGCGCTCACTCTCGGCGGTTCGACTCATCCGGCAACAGCGCCCGCAGTCGCTCGCACAGGTCACGTGCGGCGACGAGATCCTCGGCCGCGGCCGGCTCGTCGATCACGAACGAGTCGCCGTAGTCCGCCTCTCCGCGGTACTTGTGAAGACGCGCCAGGACGCGACCGTGGGCGACCGCGAGCTTGCCTGGCTTGACGAAGTGAAGGCTCAGCAGGTGCAGCACTCCCTCGTGGGTCCTGGGCTCGTACCCCGCGGCATACAGGACCGCACGCGCCATGTGAAAGACAGCGAAATAGGCGCGCGTGACCGCGACTCGCGGAATGCCTGCCGTCAAGAGCGCGGCGGCTGCACGGAGCTCCTCCTCTGCGCGCGCGACCTCTTCGCGGACGACCTCCTCACGCCCGGTATCCGTCACAGTGGCACCCCGTCGCGCTCGATCTGCAGGGCGAGGGGGCGCTCCTGCCGCAGGTGCTCGGCGAAGCGCTCCGCCGACACGACGTATGGATCGATGAGGACATCGTGCGCGACCAGCAGGTCACCGCACAGGTCCGTGATGGCCACGAACTCCGTTCTGCCCACCTCGTCGAGCACGACGAGCACGTCCGCGTCCGAGTCGACCCGGGCATCGCCCCGAGCGCGCGAGCCGAAGAGGCGCACCTCTTTCAGTCGAGATCCGAAGATCGCGACGAGCCGCCTGCGGAAGTCGCAGAGAGCGGACCGGACGCCGTCAGAGAGCAAACCGGGGGGCCTCATGGTCCCGAAACATACCATGCCGGGACGGGCCGCCGAGCGCAGCCCCCGCTGCCGCGTGATGCCCTCGCATCGAGGAGCCGCTCGACGAATTGGTCGAGCGTCATCTCTACATCCCAGAGGAAGTAGGGACGTCCCAGGGAATCTACCAGTCGGTCGCGCGGTGTCTGGGCCGGCCGCGTGGTCTCGCGAGTGCCTTCAGCATGGCGTCCTCAGATCCGAGCCGGGCCGAGCGCGGAGTCGATGGCCTCCTCGACGGTGACGCAGCCGCGGAGAACCGTCAGGCAGTTCGTGGATGAGTATTGCTCCTGCCGCTCGGTTGGCGTCACTCGCCGCGCGCGGCCGGTCGGCCGACTCCTCACCGGTGCTCTTCGAGGACCGCTTCAGGGGGTCGTTTGACCCCGGCGACGCTGTCCGGTTGGCGGCGGCGGCCGCCGGAGAGCTGTCCAATCCCGTGGGAATCACTGGCACCGAGGTTGCGAAAGGCGCTTCTCGGAGGCGAGGCGATGCGAGCGAACAGCGCCAGGATCGTGGTCATGTGGCTGTCGGCGGAGCTCTGCGGCTGTCCCCAGGACGTCGGGATCGTCCGGGACGACCCGACGGCCCCCCCGCCCGACGATCCGGACTGGCCCGAAGCCCCCCCCGAGCCCCGGGACGAGGTCTGCGGAAACGGGCTGGACGAAGACCTCGACGGGTGGCCGGACGACGAGTGCGACTGCGCTCCCGGCGACGAAGAGCCTTGCTACCCGGGCCCCGGACCAGTCCAGGGGGCCTGCGCGATGGGCGTCCACCTTTGCGAAGGGCCGCTCGAGTTCGGGTCCTGGGGCGAGTGCCTCGGGGCGATCCTGCCTTCCGAGGACGTGTGCAACGACGGAATCGACCAGGACTGCGACGGTCGCGACGCCCCGTGCGGCGACGATCCGCCCTGCGATGGAATCGAGGTCCCCTGCCCCGATCTCGAGGACGTCTTCACGATCGGCGACAGCCCGCGGGCGCGCCCCGTCGACCTCGTCTGGGCGATCGACCAGTCCTCGAGCATGGACGACGAGATCGAGGACGTCCGCGACAACCTGAACGGCTTCGCGGACGCAATCGCCGCGAGCGGCCTCGACTACCACGTGGTCGTCGTCGCCAAGCGCCGCGACGACCCCGACGACCACGAGGTCTGCATCCCGCCTCCGCTCGCCGGCGCGGGCTGCGCCGACGCGGAGCGCTTCCGCCAGATCGACGTGCACGTCGACTCGAACGACGCGCTCGACAGGGTCGAGGCGAACATCGACGAGATCGAGGGCTTCCTCCGCGAAGGATCGCTGCGCGTCTTCACGGTCGTGACGGACGACGAGTCGGACATGTCGGCCGACCAGTTCGACGCCTTCCTTCGCGGGCGCGACGGCTACGACGACTGGGTCTTCTCGGGCTTCGTCGGCATCGACGAGGACGTCTGCGACGACATCGCGGACGAGGGCCGCCAGTACGTCCGCCTCGCGGACATGACCGGCGGTGACGTCGAGCACGTCTGCAGCGGCGACTGGGCCCTCGCGCTCGACGACTGGGCCGAGGACCTCGCCGCCCGCACGCTCGACTTCGAGCTCGCGGCCCAGCCGGCGATCGGGATCGAGAGCGTGGAGGTCGATCGCGGAGGCGGCTGGGTCCCCCTCGGGGACGAGGACTGGGACTTCGAGCCACCACGGACCATCCACCTCTCCCCGGACGCGGAGTGGGCGCCAGGCGACCGCGTGCGCGTCATCTACGAGTGACGCGCCCATCCTGATCACGACTGCGCCCAGCGCCTCCTGGCGCAGGTTCAACCGGGGCCCGCCGGAAACGAGGCCAGCTGCGCCCCGGCGATCTCGTCACCGAGCACGGCGGCGTGATCGATCCCGGCGACGGCGACGAGCCTGACGAACCACGCACGCCCTGGGCCGCGCTCAGGGTCTGGTTCCGGTGAACTGGTAGACGGCGACGTCGCCGTAGCCGGGGTCGAGGCCGAAGATGTCGTCGCCCAGGACGAAGATGCTGAACCTCCAGGTAGCGTCCGGCCCATCGATCGGGTCGGCAAGCCAGGTGTCCGTGGCGGGGTCGAAGATCCAGATTTGCCCCATGCCGTAGGCCCACAGACGTCCGTCGACCTCCAGCCCCTTCGTCAACCCCTCGACCGGTGCGTCGTCGAGGAGCTGCCATTCATCGCTGGCCGTGAGGTACCGCGCCGCGGTGGCGCTCGGTATGTCGGGTCCAAAGTCCGGATCCGGCATGTCGCCGCCCACCGCGTACAGGACGCCGCCGACCGCGGCCGTCGCGGGCCACTCGATGGGAACCGGGAAGGGCGCCACGTCCCTCCACGACGAGGTCTGCAGGCTGTACCGTTCGACGGAGCTCTGATCATCAGCCTCGTTCCGGCCGCCAACGAGGAAGACCATGCGGCCGAGGTATGCGATACCAGGTTCGCCTCGTTGTCGCTCGTACGGCATTTCGTAGCTGGTCCATGACTGCTCATCCGTGTCGTACGAGTTGGCGTGGTCGCCGAACACGTAGATCGTGCCGCCCGACCCGACAATGCCTGCCGTGTACCCAGCGTCATCGAGGTCCTGTTCGTCGTCGGGCATCGCCACCTCGTCGCGGACGGTGAGCTCGTCCACGTCGATGGACTTGAACCACGTCGGGTCGCTCCCGCGGGCGAGGTAGAGCCTCCGCTCGCCGCCGCCGGTCACGGCGCCCGCCGTGTAGACCCCGTTCCCGCTGTCCAGACCCTCGATCCTGAGCAGCTCGGTCCAGACCGGGATGCACGCTTCGACATCGCAGTCTTCGTCCGCGCAGTCGGCGAGCCCGTCGAGGTCGTCGTCGATCCCGTCGTCGCAGTGGCTCTCGGCAAGACACCGCGGCTCGGCCGCGCAGTCAGGGTCGGCGCAATCCGACTGGCCGTCCGAGTCGTCGTCCCCGCCGTTGGTGCAGAGGAACCCGACCTCGCAGTCGTCGCAGAGGCAGAGGTAGAGCGTCACCGATTCGGCCGTACCCTCGTAAGCCTCGGCCAGATCGGTCAGGCCGACGGCGAAGCCCTCGCCGCCCGCACCAACGGTCCTGGTGCCCGCGATCGTGGCCAGAGGCTCCATCGGACGGAAGGTGCCGGAATAGGGCGCCGAGCCCTCTGCAATTGGCGCCTCGGCCTCGTCGACGAACGTCGTTCCGTCGAGGTCCTGCCCGTACAGAACGGAGCTGTCGGCCAGGAGGGCCCGGTCTCCCCCGGGCGAGTACAGGACAACCTCGAGGTCCGCCACGGACGGGTGAGTGACATCGATCCGGACCGCGGCGCGGGCGACACGGCTGTCCTGAAGCACATCGATCGTTGCTCGCACCTCCTCGCCGCCATCGGGAATCCCCAGCGGGAGCCCCCCCGCCTCGTAGATCACGGAGTCCCAGCCGGCCGGACATGAGAGGGGACTGTTGCAACGCCCCAGACCGTCGCAGCCCGGGTCGGTACAGTCCGGCAGGCCGTCACCGTCGTCGTCTTGTCCGTCGTCGCAGTCGGCCTCGCTGCCGTCCGAATCAGCGTCGCCGTCGCCGTCGCCGTCGGAGTCGGTATCCGCATCGGCATCGGAGTCCGAGTCGGTGTCGCCGTCGGAGTCCGCGTCGCCGTCGGGGCTCTCGTCGTCTCCTTCCTTGCCAGAGCCGCCGCAGGCCATCAGAGCCATGGAGTAGGCCAGTCCGAGAAGCGCGATCCTGTCTCTCACTCCCCCGACGCTAGCACGCCCCGCGGCCTCCCGAGCCCGGTCAGCCCACGAGCAGCGCGAGGAGCACGGGGCCTGCGAGGAGCCACGCGACCAGGACGCCTGCGGCAACAGCGCGATCGAGTTGGACGGCTGCCCACGTCCGGGAGCGAGCCAGGTCGCCCCGGACGATCCCGAAGCCGCTCGCGGCGTCGATCTCGGACGGCGCGCTGCGGTAGGCGGGGCCGGCGGCTCCGGAGGTCGCGCCGACGATCACGCACGGACCGCCCTGTGGCTCGGCGTCCGCGTACCCGTACCGAGCGGCGCCCTCCATGCGCACGGGCACGATCTCTCCGTCGGCGCGCCGGAGGGTCGCGCCGTCCTCGCCCTCGGCGATCGAGAGGCTGCCCTCGAGGATCGAGCCCGTGGCGACGGCCCTGGCGAAACGCCGGCGCCGCTGGCCGGCCCGTACGACGGCGGCGGCGACGATCGCCAGGACGACGCCCGTCCAGCCGAGATGGAACGCGGTCCCCGCGCGCGCCCAGAGTCGATGTGCGAGGCCGGGTGTCCAGGTCCGGCCCTTGCGATCGAGGACGAGCGTCGCGCCACGGGCGCCGATCAGATCGACGCAGGTCGTCTCGCCTATGCTCGCCCATCCGGCGCGCATCCCCGGCGCGCGGACGAGGGCAGGCCGACCGGTCGGAGCGAGGCCCTGTCCCAGCCATACCACCCCGATCCGCTCCGGAGGGTGCTCCCAGGCGACGAGGATCCGACCCCGAGGGTCTGACCGGAGCAGCGTGGCCGGGCCCCCCGGCACGGCCCAGCTCGCCTCGACGGACGCATCTCGTCCCATCCTCACCACGCGAAGGCCGTGCTTCCCGCGAGAGGCAAGCGCGATGGCGCCGGAGCCGGTCGCGAAGACGATGTTCGCCTCCAGCGACATGCTCGAGGACGCGATCACGCGGTCCGTCGTCGGGTCGAAGGCGACGAACCGGGAGGTGATGGGCGGCGGGCCGGGAGGCACGCACCACGCCAGGATCTGCTCGTCGACCCGCACCTCGCCGGAGAAGTCGCCCGGCCCGCAGGGCTGCCCCGCCCGTCCGAGACGAGCTCGCGCGGACTCCGGGTCCGACTGCACGGCCTCGCCGGAGTAGTCGGCGGGCGTGCAGACGGAGCGCGAGAAATCGTCGCGCTCGAGGAGCGGGGCACGGCGAGGCGGGGAGATCAGGACGGATGCGGCCTGCAGCCACCCGAGCAGGAGCATCATCCCCGCGGCGACGACGGCGAGCCGGCACCACCACGGCCTTCGCACCGGCGGGGCCTCGCGAGACGGGAGCTCGAGCCCCTTCGCGTAGACGGGAAGCGCCAGGAGCGCCCCGACCAGCGGGGCGAGAAGCGCGACCGGTATCGTGAACACCGCAAAGATCGCCAGCGCGCTCTGGGTCACGAGGGCCAGCGAGCACAGGACGAGGCCTGGAACGCCGCACCACAGCGCAATCTTCAGGTGGCGAGACCACGCCTCGCCATGGACGTCGACCGGCCGATCCGGCCCGGGCTCGGCCTCGCCGGTCGGGATCCCTGCGCGCCGGTAGAGCAACCGCAGGTACAGGCCGAGCGCCGCGGTGGCGAGCCAGGGCATGAAGAGGGCCCAGGCATTCGGGGGGTCGGCGTCGATCCTGTCGACCACGAGGAGCGGCGAGAGGAAGACCAAGACTCCGCCCCAGACGATCGGAAGGAAGGCGACCCCCCACATGAGCGCCCTGTGCTCGTTTCCGCGGGGCCGCACGACGTCGGCGAGCCTCGGCGTCCGGCCCGCGCGCACGAGCAGCGTCTCGCGCAGGAGCCAGCGCCACGCCAGCCCGGCGCCGAGCCCCAACGACAAGAGGGTCAGGAGGACAGCCAGAGCGATCGTGCGAACACGCGGCACCGATTGATCCTACGCTCGAGACGGAGCCGAGATTCCCGCCCGGTGCTTGATCCGGCGGTTCGCGACGGGCTATCAAGCGTCCATGTCACCTTCCCGCTCGTGGCCGGCGGCGCTTTCGCTGCTGATTGCTTCATCTTGCTCCGATCCGGACGGCGGCGGACGGCTGCCCGACGCATCGATCGAGCCCGGCGCCGACGCCGCCACCGATGCCGCGCCGGCGGACGCGGCGCCACTCGACGCGAGCCCGGATGCCCGTCCTGACGCCGGCGGGGACGCGGGGCCGGACATGGCCGCCGCCTTCGCGGCGATCGACGGGATGGCGGTCCTCGAGGTCGGACGAGCGGGCGAGTACCAGTCCTTCGAGCTGGCCTACGTTCAGCCCGTCGATCACGGAGCGCCCGAAGGGCCGAGCTTCGAGCAGCACATGACGCTCCTGCACCGCTCGAGCGAGGCCCCGATGGTGCTCGTGGCCACCGGCTACGACAACTACCTCGGCGGTCGCCTCGAGGACATCACCTATCGACTCTCCGCGAACCAGGTGGTCATCGAGAAGCGATACCACGGGGAATCGCGGCCCGCCGAGGTCGACTGGACCACCCTGACGCAGGAGCAGATCGCGAACGACGCCCACCGGCTGACCGAGGCGCTCGAGTCGATCTACTCGGGCGCGTGGATCGGCACGGGTCGGAGCATGGGCGGAGCCGATTCCGTCTACCACCGTCGCTTCTTCCCCGACGACGTGGCAGGCACGGTCGCGTACGCGAGCGCGTTCCTCCTGGGCTACCCCGACACGCGGTTCGCGGGGTTCTTCGACGAGGCCGTGGACGCCGATTGCGAGGCCGCGCTCGAGGCCGTCCAGGTCGAGATCCTGGGCGCGCGGCGGCCCGCGATGCTCGAGCTGGCGGCGAAGGGCAACGCGTACGCCTACGAGCGAAGCGGAGGGATGGAGCCGGCCCTCGAGACGAGCGTCCTGAGCTTGCCCTGGGTCTTCTGGCAGTACCGCGGTATCGACTCGTGTCCGATGGTGCCCGATGCCGGAACGGCCGGGGACGAGGATCTGTTCGCCTTTCACCAGACCGTCACCGGGGCCTGGACGGCGAGCGACGAGTGGTGGTCCTACTTCGAGGCGTACTACTACCAGATCCAGGCGGAGCTCGGCGCACCGGTCATCCCGGCCGACCATCTCGAGGGTCTCGTCGACCCCGACGTCGTCGACATCGAGGAAGGCCTGATCCCCGTGGACGCCGATCCGCCGGTCTTCGACGCCGCCTTCGTGCCGGAGAGCCTCGCGTGGCTCGAGGAGGAGGGCCATGACATCGTCTTCATCTACGGCGAGCTGGATCCCTGGACCGCCTCGCGGCCCGACGTGGCGGGCGTGGCGGAAGTCTGGAGCTTCACGGCTCCCGCCGAGAACCACGGCGTCGAGATAGGCGACCTCGATCCGGAGGACGCGGCCGTGGTGGAGGGGCTGCTCGAGGCGTGGGGCGGCGGCGAGTAGTCAAGCGCCGCAAGCAGCCAGCGTGTACTCGTAGGCGGGGAGCTGTCCGATCTGGATCTCGACGACCCCGTCGTCGGGCGTGGTCGGCAGGAAGGTGACCGTGCCCGTCATCGTGTCCGTCTCGAACCCCACCGTCCCGCCGGACGGGAGGCAGTCGCCCGAAGCCCAGACCAGATCCTCGAGCGTCAGGTCCGCCTCGAGGTCACCCGAGGTCACGCTCGCCGCTCCGTTCAGCGTCACCGCGTTGCCCCCGGACCGCGCGACCGTCACGCCGTCGAGCACGAGGTTCACCTCGGCGCCGCCCTCGATGGCGAACCCGAGGTCGGCATCGAGCGTCGTCGTGCCGTCCATCGGACCGCTGATGGACAGGGTGACCCAGCCGTCAATCGCCGTCGTCCCGATCGTCAGGTCCTCGAAGGTGAGGGTGAAGCTCGTCGGGTCGATCGAGACCGTCAGCGTGACGGTGCCGTCGAGCGGCTGCCCCGTCGCCTCGAGCGTGCAGTCGGTGAAGGTCGTCGTCGCCTCGAGCCCGGACCACGCGAAGCCCACGCAGTCGGCGTCGGTCACGATCGAGCTCCCCGCCACGCCGCTCTCGGCGCGCTGCCGCGCATCGTTCTCGGTGGCGCGATCGCGCTCGCGGTGGAGCGCCTCGCCTTCCGTCTTCAGGGGCACGCCCAGCGCCTGCGCCGCGCTGCCACCCGCCGCGACGGCCTCGGCGATCAGCTCGGCATCCTGGTCGTCCGAATCGCCGTCGGCGTCCGAGTCACCGTCGGCGTCGCCGTCCGAATCCGAGTCCGAGTCCGAGTCCGCGTCCGAGTCCGCGTCCGCGTCCGAGTCCGCATCCGAATCCGCGTCCGAGTCGGAGTCCGCGTCGGCGTCACCGTCCGTGGCGTCGTCGTCGTCGTCACCGCAGGCGACCACCGAGAGCAGGATCCACGAGAGCCCCATCCACGCGAGCGCGCATTTCATTGGGCCAGCACCTCCTCGGCGGGAGGATACAATGGCTCCCGTGACCGTCGCGACCTCCGAATCCCATCCGATCCGTGTCGACTTCGTGGCCGACGACGTCGTCCTGGAGCCCGGCCGCATCGGTATGACGTTCGCGCCCGGCAAGCGCGACAGGGGGGTCTTCGCGAACTGGAAGCGCGACCTCGGGGCGGATCTCGCACGCCTCCGCGACCATTACGGGGCCGACGTCCTCGTCTCCCTGATCGAGGACCACGAGCTCGAGCTGCTCGCGATCCCCGATCTGTTCGCGCGCGCGACCGAGCGCGGCCTCGTGTCGATCCGCCTCCCGATCCGCGACGGCTCGGTGCCGTCGTCGCTCGAGGAGCTTCGCGGCCTGGTCGGGCAAATCCTCGAGCGCGTCCGGTCCGGCGAGACCGTGGTCATCCACTGCAGGGGCGGTCTCGGCCGCACGGGCCTTCTGGCGGCCTGCTGCCTCGTCGCGCTCGGCCGCGCTCCGGGCGCGGCCATCGCGGCGGTCCGCCGCGCGCGCCACGGAACGATCGAGACCGCCGAGCAGGAGGCCTGGGTCCACGCGTTCGTCTAGCGCCTCGTCACGAGCCGCCGGCGTCGCTCTCCCAGCGCTGGATCTCGAGGACGTTGCCCTCCGGGTCGCGCGCGTAGGCGAACGTGAGGCGTCCGACGCCCGGGACGTCGTGGGCCGTGATCTCGCCGAGCCTCGCGCCGCCGGCCCGCACCACGGCCTCGATCACCGCCGCCGGATCGTCGACCTCGAAGGCGAGGTGTCCGGATGGAGGAAGGCGTGCGAGGTGTCGCATACGGCTTGCGTGAGGTCCGACGCACGGCGATCATCCGCCCGTGCCGCCGTCGCCCGACTGCCCGTTCTGCGCCAGGATCACCGCAGGCGACACACTGGTCCAGAGCGCACTTGCAGTGGCGATCACCGACGCGTTTCCGGTCAGTCGCGGCCACACCCAGGTCGTGCCGCGCCGGCACGTTGTCTCGTACTTCGCGCTGGGCACCGAGGAGCGGGTCGCCCTGTGGGCCCTCGTCGCCGAGGTCCGGCAACGTCTCGATCGCGAGCACCATCCCTCCGGCTACAACCTCGGCGTCAACGTCGGCGCGGCTGGCGGCCAGACGGTCGACCACGCCCACGTGCACGTGATCCCACGCTTCGAGGGTGACGTCGCCGACCCGCGCGGCGGCGTGCGATGGGTGCTGCCCTCCCGCGCTCGCTACTGGAAAGAGGGCGGATGACGGACCAGGACCGCGGCGCGATCGGGCTCGCCGAGCGAATGCTCGGCCTGCTCGACGAGGGTAGCTTCTCGGCGACGTACAAGTACGCGCTCCTGATGGCGCTACTCGATCTCTGCCTGGAGAAGATGTCCGGCAGGGGCGTGCCGCCAGAGACCGTCACGACACGCCAGCTTGCGGAGAAGGTCGTCGAGCTGTACTGGCCGCACGCGGCGCCGTACCGTGGCCAGCACGTCTTGCGGCAGGGCGGTGTGCGACAGGGCAACCAGGCGGAGATCGTGAGCGCCATCGCCGCCCACCGCGCGGGAGTCGCACGCGATCCCGACCAGCCCGTCTTCCGGGCCCGCCTCGCCGACCCCGAGCGCTTCGAAAAACTCGTCCGCTTCGTGGAGTGGAAGCTGATCGAGATGCCCATCCCGCGCCTGCAATGGGTCGGTCCCGAGGAGATCCGGTTCCTGTACGAATACGCCTGGACCAAGCACGTCCGGCAGAGCGAGGTCAGCGCGTACCAGCGCGGCGCTCCAAGGACCTTCGACAACCGCCTGCTCCTTCGGGCCGGCGTCGCAGAGAACCTCGTGCGCCTCAACGGACTTCTCCGCCCGCTCCTGCACCGCGAGTGGGCGCGCATGGTCGCGGCGATGAACCGCCTGCCCGAGTCCGAGCTCGACGACTTCCTGTTCGGCGCCACGCGCGTCCCCCTCGACCCCGTCCGCGCGCCGCTCCTCTCCCTGCAGGCCGGCCGCTGCTTCTACTGTCAAACGCGCCTCTCAGGCCCCTCCGAGGTCGATCACTTCATCCCATGGGCCCGTTACCCCAACAATGGCCTCGAGAACCTCGTCGTCGCCCACGCGCGCTGCAACAACCGCAAGCGCGACTTCCTGGCGGCCGCGCGCCACGTCGAGAACTGGTCCGGACGCGCCCGTGCGCACGCGTCGGATCTCGAGGTCGTCGCCAGTGAGCTCGACTGGGAGCGGGACCCGAGCCGCAGCCGCAGCGTGGCCGTCGCGATCTACTCGCGGCTGCCGGAAGAGGCGCGCCTGTGGGAGCGCGAAAGCGAGCTCGTGGCGATGGAGCGGCCGCGGATCTTGGCCGCGCTCGGGCGGCTGGCGGCGTAGGTCGCGCCGCCGTCCAGGGTTGACAGCGCGTGACGGTCGACCCGAGCGCCCCACGCGGGGGCCGAGCGGCTCGCTGAGGTGCTCTAGTCAGAACGTGCCCGAGGCTCAGGTCGTCCTCGAGGTATCCCGGGAGCCCTGGAAGTCGGCGCGTGGCTCCTGTTCGAGCAGGCCGATCGGATCGCCGACCCCGCCCTCCACGCGTGCTTCCTCCGCGGATCCCCGGCCCGGGCTCGCCTCGCGGGCTCGGCGGCGTCGTTGCAGGGGAGTGAAGCTCCGTCATGTGCCGCCGGCGTCGTGCTCCCAGCGCTGGATCTCGAGGACGTTGCCCTCCGGGTCGCGCGCGTAGGCGAACGTGAGGCGTCCGACGCCCGGGACGTCGTGGCTCGTGATCTCGCCGAGCCTCGCGCCGCCGGCCCGCACCACGGCCTCGATCACCGCCGCCGGATCGTCGACCTCGAAGGCGAGGTGGGCGAGGCCGATGCGGTTCGGCGCCGGCTCGTGCCCCTCGAGCGGCTCCGCGTACTGGAACACCTCGAGGGTGGGGCCCTGCGGGCCGTGGCCCGGCAGCCGCAGGTGCGCTCCCGCGAGCGCCGCTCCGCGCACACCGGTACCGCGCTCGAGCCACTCCCCGCGGTGCTCGCGCTCGGGAGGCACCAGAACGCAGCCGAAGACGACCTCGTAGAACCGCGCGAGCCTCCGCCAGTCGCGGGCGACGATGTTGGTGTGAGCGAAGCGCACCATGGCCTCGACGAGTACCACGACCTTCGGCGAGCTACACTTCTCCTCGAATGCGCCCGCGAGTCCTGCCCGAGCTCGACCCGCTGCTCGTTCCGCTCCCGCACGGGACCGAGGTCACGACGCGCGTGGAACGGCAGGTCGGTGACCGGCGCGTGCCAGCGGGCGCGATCGGGCGGGTGGTCGGCTCGGAGGGGGATGCGCTCGACGTCCGCGTGGTGGGCGTCGGCGTGGTGCGCTACTCGCGGAGCGAGCTCGTCGGCCGAAAAGCGGGACAGATGCGCTTCGCCGCGCGCCGCGCCGCATCGTGGGACGCTCTGAGCTCGTCGATCGTCCTCGAGGCGACGGTCGGCTCGCACGCCTGGGGCCTCGCCGATGCCCGGTCCGATGTCGACCGGCGCGGCGTCTTCGCGCTCCCCTTCGACTGGGTCACGGGCCTGGGCGCTCCACCCGAGAACCTGATCTCGCCGGACGGAAGCGCCACATACTGGGAGACGCACAAGGCCATCCGCCAAGGCCTGCGCGCCGATCCGAACACGCTCGAGCTCTTGTTTCTCCCCGGGGCCCGGCCGTTCGACCCGATCGGCGCCTGGATCCTCGACGCGCGCGATGCGTTCGTCTCGGCCGAGATCTACGCCAGCTTCGGCCGGTACGCTCTCTCCCAGCTTCGCAAGCTCTCGCAGTCCCTCCGGCTCGCCGAGCACCGCGCCCTGGTCGTCGACTGGCTGCGCCAGGATCCGCCGCCCTCGCTCGACGAGGTCTCCGAACGGCTCGCCGTCGAATGCGTCCGCGACTCTCCCACGCCCGCCGACGCGACGCTGCGCGCCCGGGAGTACGTCAAGCAGCTCTATCGCTCGCTGCACGACCAGGGCCGGATCGGATCCTCCGACTTCGACGCGCTCGTCTATTGGGCGCGCCGCGCCGATGTGGATCTGGATCTCCCCCGCGAGCTCAGGCCCAAGAACGCCTACAACCTGCTCCGTCTGATCCGGCTCGCGATCGACTGGCTCGAGCGCGGCGCCCCGGCATTCGAGACGACCGGCGGCTTCCGAGACCGGCTCCTTTCCATCAAGCGCGGCGAGGTGTCCATTGACGCGGTCGTGAGCGAGGCGGAGGCGCTGACACCGGCGCTAGAGGCCGCTCGCCAGACGACGCGGCTCCCACCGCGGCCCGATCTCGAACGCGCCCACGCTGTGGTCTGCCGCATCGACGAGGAGATCGCCCGGCGCTGGTTCCAGCACGCCCCCGTCCCTTTCGGCCCGGCCCCACCCGCGGCTCCCACGAAGGTAGCCGACAGCTCGCTCACGCCCGAAGAGCGCGAGGTGGCGGCCCGCATCGTGGCCGAGGAGCATGCCAGTCGGCGCCACGTCGTCATTGCGCTCAGCGGCGCTCATGCGTATGGATTCCCGTCGCCCGACAGCGACCTCGACCTGAAGGGCGTCCACCTCGAGCCCGCCCACCGCCTGCTCGGCCTCGCTCCGCCCGCGCCCAGCGTCGAGCGCATGGAGGTCGTGGACGGAGTCGAGATCGACTACTCGTCGAACGAGGTGCTGGCCGTGCTCCAGGGCATCCTGCGGGGCAACGGCAACTATGTCGAACGAGTCCTCGGATCGCGCATCCTCCTCACCTCGCCCGAGCACGAGACGCTCGTCCCGGTGGTCCGCCGCGCCCTCTCGCGTCGTCTCCACCGTCACTACCGGGGATTCGCCACCGGCCAGCTCCGAGAGCTCTGCTCGTCGCCCGCCCCGACCGTCAAGCAGGTGCTCTACGTGCTCCGCACGGCCTTGACCGGGGCGCACGTGCTCCTGACCGGACAGGTCGTGCCGGATCTGACGCTCCTGTGCGATGAGCACGGCTTCGAGGCCGCTCGTGAGCTCATCAAGAAGAAGCGCGCGGGAGAGAGGACGCCGCTCGACGCCGCCGACGCGCGGCGCTGGCGAACCGAGGCAGAGCGCGCGTTCGCTGTCCTCGATGCCGCCCTGGGACGTTCCTGCCTCCCCGAGCAGCCTCCGAACCGGGAAGAGCTCCAGGCCTGGCTTCTCGAACTCCGGCGCGCCCACCCCTGACGGCCGCGGCACCGCTGCAGCTCGTTCGCGGGCGAACGCACGGAATCGTCTCGTTCGACGCTGCACGAGGCTCGCCACTCCTCGAACGAGACGATCCGTTGCATTCGGGGCCGGACAATCATCACCGCGGGCTTGTTCTGGGACGAACGCAACCAACCGTCTCGTTCGCGGCGGCACGAAGGTCATCGCGCCTCGAGCGAGACGTTTCGTTGCATTCGGGGCCGGACAATCTCCCCTACCGCGGCGGCGCGCGGCCCGCGGCCCGGATCGCCCCGCGTGCGGAAACGCCTTTCGCGCCGCCCGCGCCCCCCGCGCCGCTCGCGGCGCCCGCCGCGCCCACGGCGCGCACGGTCGGCCCGACGATCGCGGCGACGGCGAGCTCGGCCGACACCTCGACGCGGATACGCCAGGAGCTCCCTCTGAGCAAGAGGCGCACGTGGGCGTCTCGCGCGCCCCGGGCGCGCAACGTCCGCGAGATCTTTCGTGCGGCGCGCTCGGCGTCGCGGTGGGCCTGAGTGCCGATTAGACCCTTGCGGCGCGCTCGCTCGCGGGCGGCGGCGGCCTGCAACTCGCGAACGGAGTGCGCCTCGAGCGGGGTGCCATCGATCGCCGCGTTTCTCTCGACGATCTCCGAGGGCTTCTGCCCGGTGGCAGCCGCGTAGGAGATGACCGCCCAGGCCTTCGACACGCCCAGAGTGCGCGCCTGCTCGGCGCTGTACTCGGTCGCGATGCGAACGAGCTGCGTCGCCCAGTAGCGGCTCATCACCTCATGGCTCTCGAGGAGCTGGCCGAAGCTCCGGAAGCCGAGCGCCTGGTACACGCTGGGGTCGTGCAGGAGCCGCAGCCTCTGGCCGACCCGGTAGAAATCGAGGCCTATCCGATCCTCGAGGCCGTGGATCTGGCCGAGCAGCGCCCCTGCCCAGGCCGCGAGCGCCGCCGGGGCCGATGGACGCTCCGGGATACCTTCGGCAGGCTGCGCGCCGGGGCCGGCGGCGGCGATGTCAACACGCTGGCCGGGCCGGGATGCGGCGACATCGACCCGCGGGTTGGGCCGAACACGCGCGGGTCCCGGCATCGGACGCCGGGCGGGAAGAGCTCGAGGGCGCATGCAAGAGATGTAAACACGCCATGATCTGCGCCGCCAGTTTCGAGACTTCGCGTCCTTCCCCGAGAGTTGCCAAGGGTGCGTTGCACGGACCCGGGTTCGGCATGGCCAACCCCAGCGGCGAGCCGGTTTGTTGATCTCCACCAGCATCGCCGGTAGGACGAAGCAACAGGC
>JACPQR010000028.1 GCA_016190375.1 Deltaproteobacteria bacterium | reverse complement strand
TCGGCTCCGGTGGTCTGCTCGGCAATCGCGATTATCCCCCGTCGGGGACTCCGCGGCGTCGTCAGCAGCGCAAGGATTTGCCGTGTCCCGATGCCTGGAAACCGGGAACTGCACCCAAGCTACTCTGCCGCGACCTCCGCGACGATCGTGAGGAGCTTCTCTCGGTCGTTGAGCGTCGGGTCGTCGAGGACGCGCTCGAGGAGGTGCGCGAGCACCTTGCCCACCTTCGGGCCCGGGCCGATCCCCAGGGCAGCCATGATGTCCCGGCCGTCGATGGCCAGGTCCGACGTCTTGAAGGCGGACTGAGCGGCGATGAGGGCCTGGACGCGATCGGCCAGGCTGCGGATTCGCTCGAGGTCCTCGGCCGTGCCCGCGGGGATGCCACGCCCGACGGCATCGGCGCGCATCACGGCGAGCAGGTCGTCGAGCGCCTCGGTCCCGACCTTTCGCACGAACCGCCGGACTGCCGAATCGCTCCAGCCGTCGTCGTAGAAGACCAGGTGGTGTCGGACGAGGTGGACGACTCGCTCGCGCTCGTCGTTCGGGGCGCGGATCCGGCGCAAGAACCCCTCGGCGAGGCGCGCGCCGAGGACGTCGTGCTCGTAGAACGTCCAGTCCTCTTTCTCGTCGCTCCAGGCCCGCGCGCGCGGCTTCCCGATGTCGTGCAAGAGGACCGCCAGGCGAACGACCGGGTCCGGCGAGTCGCAGCCGTCGAGCGAGGCCATGGTGTGGTCGAACACGTCGTGGGCATGCCAGCGGTTCTGCGCACAGCCCGCGCCGGCGGCCAGGTCCGGGCAGATCTCCCCCAAAAGGCTGGAGTCGAGCATCGCTCGAAAGGCTCGCGACGGGTGCCCTGCGCCGAGGGACTTCATCCACTCGTCCCGGATCCGCTCGGCCGAGACCTTGCGGAAGGTCTCGAGCGTCGCTGGGATCGCCGCCTTCGTCCTCTCCTCGATCTCGAACTCCAGCGTGGCCGCGAACCGGCAGGCCCTGAGCGGCCTCAGACCGTCCTCGCCGAAGCGCGCCAGCGGATCTCCGACGGCCCGGAGCACGCGCGCCGCGAGGTCCTCGCGTCCCTCGAACGGGTCGATGATCTCGCCCGTCAAGGCGTCGAGCGCGATCGCGTTCACCGTGAAGTCGCGGCGCGCGAGGTCGTCCGTGATGGCGTCGACGAAGACGACGGAGTCCGGGTGCCGGCCGTCGGAGTACGCGCCCTCTCCCCGCAGCGTCGTGACCTCGTAGGGCCGCCCGCGCTCGAGGACCGTCACCGTGCCGTGCTTCAACCCCGTGGGGATCACTCTGCGGAAGATGCGGATGACCTCCTCGGGGCGAGCGGAGGTCGCGATGTCCCAGTCGGCGACCCGACGCCCGAGGAGGAGGTCGCGCACGCAGCCGCCCACGATCCAGCCCCTCTTGCCGGCCGCGGCGAGCCGCGCGCACAGGGCGCGGACGTCGGCGGGTACACTCTCGAGCATCGTCCGATCCTGCACGAGCCGGCAGTCTACATCCGGGAGCAGCACACGCCACGAGCCGCTCGCAGAGCAGGTCCGGCTCCCAGCCTGCCCATTTCCGGTGGAATGCGGGCGCCGCCGGGCGGCACGGGCCTTGCCGGTATGGCGCACATGCCGCTTGCTCGCATTCTGGTCACGGCGCTCGTGGCCTCGATCCCTCTCCCGGGGTGGGCCGACGGAAGCTGCGGCCAGGGCGGGGCCGCGGGCTCCTTCCAGGAGGACTGGGACCCCTCCGAGTACTACCTCTACGTCCCGAACGGCTACGACCCGGCGAGGCCGATGCCGCTGCTCGTCACGCTGCACGGCGACGAGGGCGACCCTGCCCAGGGCATCCTGTGGGCCTGGGAGCCGTACTGGTCCGGCCGGATGGACTTCATCTGGCTCGCGCCGCGAGCGCCGTACGCGGGCGGGAGCTGGTACCAGGCGATCGACGAGCACGACCAGTGGTTGACCGGGCTCGTGGACGACGTCCTCGAACGCTACAACGTCGACCTGGCCCGGATCTACATCACGGGCTGGTCGGGCGGCGCCTCGTTCCTCGGGACCTACGCCCTGATCCACCAGGACCGGTTCGCTGCGGTCACCTACTCGATCGGCGGCTACTTCGGCGGCTACGACGACATCCCGGCCGGCTGCCCCGGGATCCCCGCCCGCTTCGTCAGCGGGACGAGCGACTTCCTTCGGGACATGGCCTCCGACCTCGCCGACACGCTGCGCAACGCCGGTCACGAGGTCGACTGGGTCGACTTCGAGGGCGGCCATGACGTCAACGACGCGATGATCGGCCCTTCGTACGAATGGATGGAGTCCCGCGAGCTCTGCTCGGACTCCTCCAGCGACTGCGGGAGCGACGGCGACGCGGATGCGGATGCCGATGCCGATGCCGACGCGGACGCCGACGCGGACGCCGACGCGGACGCCGACGCCGACGCCGATGCGGACGCCGATGCGGACGCCGACGTCGACGGCGATGGTGACGCCGACGGTGGGGTCACGGTCGGCGACGGCCGGGGCGGCGGCTACGTGGGCGCGACGGGCTGTGGCTGCGACGCGGCTGGCACCCTGAGGGGTGGCGGAGGGCTCCCCTTCTTCGTCTTCGTCGCGCTCCCGCTCTTCCGTCGTCGATTCGTCGGGTGGCGGCCGGAGCGGTTATGTCGTGCACCCGCGCGGGGGCCGGACTAAGATCCTCGGGTGCGAAATTCGAGGCTCCCTGCCTGGATAGCTCCGGTCCTGGCTCTCCTGATGACGGCCTGTGGTGGAGCGACCGCGCGCCGGTCGACCGCGGGGCACGACTCGGTCTCTTCCCGGCACGTCCGGATCCCCTCGCAGGTCACGGACCGTTCGTTGCCGAGGCTCCGCGCGCAGCTCGATGGGCTGAGGGCGGATGCCCCCGAACGACCGGCGCTTCGCGACCTGCTCGTGCAGTACCTCGCCAGGCGGTGCGTCGAGTCGCTCGAGGCCGGCCACCCGCTGGAGGGCGCGAGCCAGTTCGCGGGCGCGCTCACCCTGTACCTCCCCGCCGACCTCCCCGGCGCGCTCGATCCCCGGCTCGTGCCCTGCGCCAAGGGCGTGCGCGACGCGCTCGCGCCGGTCGGCGACGAGGCCCGGGTCATGGCCGCGCTGGGGGTGCTGCACCACCTGCATCCCAGCGATCGAGGCGTGGCAGCCGAGCGCCAGCTCCTGCAGGCCTGGAGCGTCGAGTCGCGGCAGAGCTTCACCAACGAGGCCGAGCGGGTCGCGAGCCTGATCGCCGTGTACGAGGACCTGGTCGCGCTGTTGCCGCTGCCGGAGGTAGTCGACAGGCTCCGGGGCCTCTACGTGGAGCGGCACGTGGCGCTCAGGCGTGTCTTCTCGGTGTCGCAGATGCCGCCGCCTGGCTCGCTGACGCGCGAGGAGTACCGGACGTTCGTGATGGCCCTCGGCCGGACGGCCTATGACATGACGCGGCTGTACCTGCGGGTCGGCCAGCCTCTTCGC
This sequence comes from Deltaproteobacteria bacterium, assembly GCA_016190375.1. Classification (GTDB taxonomy): domain Bacteria; phylum Myxococcota_A; class Polyangia; order JACPQR01; family JACPQR01; genus JACPQR01. The sequence goes on along the minus strand of JACPQR010000028.1, from coordinate 21,767 downwards.
GCCCTCGCCGCGCTGGCCGACGTGCGCCCGAGCGGGGAGGTCGATCGACGGATCCTCGCAGCGCTGCGCTCCGTCGAGGACAGCCCGGCCGACGGGTACCTGGAGCTGGCGCAGCTCTTCGGACGCGAGGATCCGGAGTCCGCGCTCCGCGCCTGCAGGATCGGCCGAGAAGTGACGCCCGAGGGCCCTCGCTACGCCCTCTGCATCGGGCGGCTGCTCGCGCTCACCGGCGAGCTCGCCGGGGCGCTCGCGGCATACGACGAGGCGATCGAGGCGAGCCCGGGCGAGGCCGAGCTGTACCGCGAGGCCCTCGAGATCACCGAGGAGTCGCTGCGGCAACTGCTCGCAGACGAGGACCTGCGGGGAGCCCGCGAGGCGTTCCGGAAGGCCCGGAGGTTCCTTCGCGACTTCCGGCGGGCATTCCCGAGTCGGGACCTGCCGGTCGACCTCGCGAAGATCGAGCTCCTGATGGGCATGGGAGAGTACGAGGCCGGCAACATCGACCAGGCCGTCGAGCGCCTCTCGGCCTCCGTCTCGGCCAAGGCGAGCAAGGAGGCGCTGGTCCAGCTCGGGGTGATCGCGGAGCGCCGCGGCAACCTCGACGAGGCCGTGCGTGTCTACCGGCGCGCCCTGGATCTGGACCTCCCCCAGCGGGAGGCCCGTCTCGATGGTTGGTGGCGCGCGACGATCCTCGAGCACGTGGCCGACGTCCACGCCGCCAGGAACGAGGTGTCGAGGGCGCAGGCCTTGTACTCGGAGGCCATCGACACCTGGCGGAGGACGCTGGTCTCGCGGGGCTCGGGCCTGTCGGCGGACGAGCTCGCCTCGGGCCAGCTCCGGCGGGGCATGGTGCTCGAGAAGCTGGGCCGTCGCGACGACGCGCTCGAGGCGTTCAGGTCCGCGATCGATGCCCGACCGGAGCTTCGCCAGACGTACGCGCAGCTCCTGTCGTACTACGCGGCCGACGCTCGGCTGAACGAGGCGCTCCAGACGTATCGCAGCGCCATCAACCACTCGAGCATCCCCGAGTACTGGAAGATCTACTACGCCATGTGGGTGGTAGCGACCCAGCGAAGGACCGGTGACAGCACGGAGACCACGGCCATCGAGTACCTGAGGGACGTGCGGGGCGACGAGTGGCAGAACCGGCTCGCCAAGTTCTACGCCGGAACGATGCCGTATCAGTCTCTCCTGGCGACCGCCAGGACCGCGGGACAGCGAGCTGAGGCGTACTTCTACGAAGCCCTGAACCAGCTCGCCGCGGGTCGAATCCCGGAGGCGACCGACCTGTTCCGCCAGGTACTGGCCACCGAGATGATGGGCTTCTTCGAGTACGACATGGCCCGGCGGATCCTCGCGCAGATCGGCTCGACCTCGGCGGCGGGCGCACAGCGGGCGCCGTAGGAAAAAAACTTCCGCCGCGACCACCTCCCTGGAGCGACGCGCGTCCCACTTGACGCGCAGAGCCCGCTGCACAGTTTCGCCTGGTCCTTAGAGCTTCCCGTTCGCAGTCGGGGACGGCGTGCGCCACGCGGCTCGCTGCACCGCGGAGATCCGCGAGGCGAGCGTGGCGCTCGAGTCCCGCGACGGGCGCACGGCCTTGGTGTGCCCGCGTCTCGGGGAGGTGACGGACGTGCCCAGAATCCCACGAAGAGATCGCGAAGGACGGGCGCTCATGGCCCTCGTTTGCCTGGCGACGAGCGGATGCGCGGCAGCGGCCGAGGACGACCCGGATGCCGCGGTCGACCCCGTCGTCGAGATCGTCTCCGACGAGCACCTGTGCAGGCAGGACGCCCTGATGAGCGACTTCTGGAACTGCGGCGAGTGCGGGGCCGTCTGCGAGCCGACCGAGGCGGACCGGTGCGAGGAGGGCCATTGCGCGTGCGGCATGTCGAGCGCCTGCGGGGCCGGCGCCGATTGCCGGTTCGGCAGGTGCGTCCCTCCCGACCTCGCCGGCGCGAACTGCGAGTTCGACGCCGAGTGCACGTCGGGTCAGGCCTGCATCGAGGGCAGGTGCACGACGGTCCAGTGCGACGACGAGGCCTGCGACGGGATCGACAACGACTGCGACGGCGAGATCGACGAGGGCGAGGGGGGACCTCTGAGCGAATGGTGCAGCTCGTCCCCTGCCGAGGAGCTCATGCCGCCTTGCCAGCGCGGGGTGAGGGTGTGCGTCCAGGGCGAATGGACCGAGTGCATGGGCGAGATTCCCCCTCTCCCGGAGGTCGGGCTCCTGCGCTGCGATGGCCGCGACAACGACTGCGATCAGTGCGTGGACGGCACGCTCGTGGGCGGGCTCTGCATCAGCGAGGAGCCGGTGGGCTACGACGTCGTCTACCTGATGGACGTCTCGGGCTCGATGCAGGGCACCATCGACGACGTCAAGGAGGCCACGCGGAGCTTCTCGGCGAGGTTCTCGCAGCGCGAGGAGTTCCGCTTCGGGATCGTCCTCATCCCGTCCGAGACGGGCGAGCACGACTTCGCGGCGATCCACACCAACCTGACCGACTTCGACTCGTTCGACGCGGCCCTGTCGACCGTGAACGCCAACGGCGGCTACGGGCTCGAGCCACAGTGGGACGCGGTGTACGAGATCGCGACCGGCGAGCTCCCGCTCGCCTTCCGCGAGGACGCGGTCAGGATCCTCATCCTCTTCACCGACGAGGAGGGTCAGAGCTACAGGGCCCTTCGTGGGCTGTCGGCGGTGGATGAGGCGGCCATGTGCGAGTCCCTGAGCCACGGCGAGGTCCTGGCGGTCGTGTCCGATCCGCCCCACGTCGGCGACTTCGACGACTGCTCCGTCGTCATCGAGATGGCAGACTCCGAGCAGATGGAGCGCGACCTCGATCAGGTCATCTCGGATCCGTGCGGCTGATCAACGCAGATTGAACCTGTAGCCGACGAAGGCCCTGAGCTCGTAGATCGTCCTCGCCCCTCCTTCTCCGAAGAGGAAGGAGAAACCGAGCGGCTCGAGGCCGAGCTCGACCTTCTGCCCGATGATGTACACGACGCGCGCGGCTGGACGGAGCTGGAACGCGGCCGCGCGCGCGCCGGAGACGTTGAGGAAGAGCCCGAGGTCCACGCCGCCTCCCACGTAGAGCGGCACGCCACGGAGGATCGGCGGCGCGATGCCGCCCCCCGCGAGGAGCGAGATCGATCCGGCGGTGCCGAAGCCGGCGCCGAGCCCGGCCCGGACCTCGAGGCCGAACTTGTACAGGACCGTGTAGGAGAACGACGCCCCGAAGAGCGCGATGGCCGCCCCGCGGTCCGCGGGCGTCTCGCCCAGGACCACGCCTAGCCCCAGACCCCCGCGGAGCGCCAGGGGATCGTCCGGGGTGTAGGACAGAAGCGGCGCCGGCGGAGCCTGGGGGCGGACGGGCCTCGGTGGCTGCGGCTCTTGCGGCTCGGGTGGAGCCGGCTGGGGCGGCTGCGGTTCGGGCGGAGCAGGCTCGGGCGGCGGCTCCGGCGGGGCCACATGAGGCTCCGGCTCTTCCCCGAGGCCTCCGGGCCTGAGCAGACGCTCGAGCATGTGGGTGGCGGCCTCCTGGGCCCCGCCGATCACGACGACCTCCTCCAGGACCTCGGTCCGACCGTCGGACACCTGGTAGACCGTGATCGAGAGGTTGTACTGACCGGCCAGAGGCGTGACGCGCCCGGCCACGACGTACTCGACCCGGAGCGCCCGGCCCAGGCGCAGGTGCTGATCGGTCGTCGTCAGCGCCGCCAGGCCCTCCCGCCGCATCGCACGCGAGACCTCGTCGGCCGTCGCGAGAGCGTCCCGGCGATCGGTGAGGGCGCCGCGGGTCGCTTCCTCGGCCTCGCGGAGCAGGGCCGGGTCGGCCTCGCCTCCGAACGGCACCACGGCCACCCGAGCGGCGAGGGCAGGCTGGCACGCGAGCAGCACGGCGAGCGCCATTGCAGGTGCCAGCCCTCCTGGTGCGGGGTGCCGTCTCATGGGTGCCAGGACCTTACGACGTTTCTGTCGCGGGAGATGTTTATCCGGGCTCAAGCCGCCTTGGGACCGACCAGGATCTCGCGATCCTTCGCGCCACGCGACGGCCCGACGACCCCTTCCCTCTCCAGCCTGTCCATGACCTTCGCGGCCCGGTTGTAGCCGATCCCGAGCTTGCGCTGGACCCACGAGGTCGACGCCCGGCGGGTGGTCGACACGAGGGCGACCGCCCGGTCGTACAGGTCGTCCGGGACGTCGTCCTCGAACTCCTTCTCCTCGGCGTCTTCCTCTCGAGCGCGGATGATCCCCTCGTCGTAGACCGGCGTACCCTGGGTCTTCCAGAAATCCGTGATCCGCTTGACCTCGTCCTCGGAGACGAAGGCGCCGTGCACGCGCTCGAGCCCGGAGGCCCCCGACGGCATGAACAGCATGTCGCCGTTTCCGAGGAGCTGCTCCGCGCCGTTGTCGTCGAGGATGGTCCGCGAGTCGACCTTCGACGAGACGCGGAACGCGATGCGCGAGGGGAAGTTCGCCTTGATGACGCCGGTGATCACGTCGACCGATGGGCGCTGGGTCGCGAGGATGAGGTGCATGCCGGCGGCGCGGGCCTTCTGGGCTAGCCGGGCGATCGCGGTCTCGACGTCCTTCGCCGCGACCATCATCAGGTCCGCGAACTCGTCGACGACGAGGACGATGTTGGGCAGCCGGTCGGGGATCTTCGGCTCCGGCGGCTCGTCGTCCGCGGGGATCAGGATCTCGTTGCCGTCCGGATCGCGTGCGACCACGCTGACCTGGTGCTTGGTCGGAAGCTCCGCCTCTCCGCGACGGATGGCGTCGATCCGCTTGTTGAAGCTCTTGATGTCGCGGACCGCGAACTCCGCGAAGAGCTGGTAGCGGCGCTCCATCTCGTCCACCGCCCACCTGAGCGCGAGCGCCGCCTTCTTCATGTCGGTGACGACGGGCAAGAGCAGGTGCGGAATGCCGTCGTAGAGCTGCAGCTCGACGACCTTGGGATCGATCAGGAGCAGTCGCGTCTCGTCGGGCGTCGCGCGGTACAGGATGCTCGCGAGCATCGCGTTCAGGCCGACGCTCTTGCCCGTCCCGGTGGCCCCCGCGACGAGCAGGTGGGGCATCTTGGCCAGGTCCCCGTAGTAGGCGTCGCCCACGATGTTCTTGCCGAGCGCGAGGGGCAGCGTCATCGGGGTCTTCTGGAATGCCTCGTCGGAGACCAGCTCCCGGAGGAACACCTTCTCGCGGACGGCGTTCGGGAGCTCGAAGCCGACCCGGTTCTTTCCCGGGATCGGCGCGACGATGCGCACGCGCAGCGCCTCGAGCGCCATCGCGAGGTCGTCCGCCAGACCGACCATCTTCGAGATCTTCGTCCCTGCGGCGGGCTGGAACTCGTACATCGTGATGACCGGGCCCGGGCGTATCTCGACGACGTTGCCCTGCACTCCGAAGTCGGCCAGCGTCTGAACGAGCCGCCTCGCGTTCTCCTGGAGCACGCCGCGGTCCTGCACGGTCGCCTCGTCGGGGGGCATGTCGAGCAGGTCGACCGCGGGCACGTTGTACGCGCCCGAGGTGAGGCGTCTTACGCCCGGCTCCGCCCGCTTCTCGCGCGAGCGGCGCCTGGGCGGCACGATCTCGGGAACCACGTCCTCGAGCGGCGGGGGCTCGACGACCGGCGGGTCGGTCTCGGGGATCGGTTCGCCGGCGGCCTCGGGAGGCGCAGCCTCGAGAGCCGCAGCCTCTTGAGCTGCCTCGCTCGCGGCCTTGACGAGGCCGCGCTCCTTGCGCCGGAAGACCGCGGCGGGGGCCGGATCCGGGATGATCGGCGGCGCCGACGCCCGGTCCTTGCGGACGAACACGACCGGACCTTCCTCGGGGCTCGAGACCAGGTCGGCCTGATCGACGATCTGCTTGCTCTTGCGCCAGGCGTCGAGAACCTTCTCCGCGCCGCGCGCCGTCGCCTGCCCCGCAACGGTCGCGCCGGCCGCGAACCTGCGCGCCGTCAGGATCACCGAAAACTCGGTCCAGAGGATCAGCGTCAGGAGGATCGCAGACAGGCACACGAGGTACGTGCCCGGGGTCGAGAAGAGACCCCTCAGGAGCTCGCCCGCGAGCTCGCCCAACGTGCCGCCTGGAAGGAAGCCCCCCAGGACCGTCTCGCCCCTGAGCGCGACGTGGAAGAGCGACGCGAAGAAGACCACGAGCGCCACCGATGCCGCGAGGCCCCGCCAGCCGAGATGGAAGCCGCGACCGGAGAAGAGGCGGATGGCCGTCCCGGCGAGCGCGAGGACCACGGCGTACGTCCCCAGCCCCATGACCGACAAGAAGGCCCCGATCACCGCCTCGCCGACCGGGCCCATCCAGCTCCCGTCGCGGAAGGAGGCCACGGCCAGGCCGAAGAAGATGGCAGTGGCCGACACCACGACTCCCCAGACCTCGTGGCGCCGCCCTCCGCGGGCCGGAGCGTCGGGCAACGCCTTCTTCTTCGGCTCGCCGCCACCGCTCGACTCGCGGGGCTCCCTCCGGCGGACCACCTTCTTCTCGGACACGTCACCGCGGGACCGGGACATGTTCGGCAGGATAGGGTTCGCGCGCGCGGAAGATCAAAAAAACGAGGAAACGCTAGTGCCCCGCCTCGATCGCCTGGATCGCCTCGCGGACGGCCCGGGCGCTCGCCGGATCGCGCGCCTCGTGGAGCCGGAGGTACTCCCGCAACGAGCGGAGCGCCTCCTCGTTCTGGCCGGATTGCTGGAGCATCAGACCGAGGTCGTACAGCGCCTCGGGCATGTCCGGCCGGAGGCGAAGCGCCTCGCGATACTCGGGGATGGCCTGGTCGGGCTTGCTCCACGACCTGTAGATGACCCCGAGGTTGAAGTGATACGTCGCATTGTTCGGGCAAATGGCGAGCGCTTGCTTGATGATTCGCTCCGCCTCGGGCCACATCCTCTGCTTGCGGTAGGCCACGGCCAGGTTCGACATCGTCGTGTGGTTCTGCGGCTCGAGCGCGAGCGCCGCCTGGTACGCCGCCTGGGCGAGGTCGTAATGCCTCATGCTTCCGTGCACGACTCCGAGGTTGGACCGCGACTCCGCGTCCCTCGGGTCGAGCTCCGCCGCGCGCTGCAAGGCCTCGCGCGCGTGCTCCCAGTCCCGCATCCGCGCGTAGGCGGCGCCGAGGCCGGCGTACGCGGGCGCATGCTGGGGCTGGAGCTCCGCGCACCGCGAGAACGCCCGCACCGCGTCGCCGAACTGGCCCTGGTGGCGATAGACCGCACCCATGGTGCAGTGAGCGGCCGCGTGTGTGGGCCTGAGCTGCACCGTGGCCAGGAGCTCATGCAGCGAGTCCTCCCATCGGTTCTCCCGCTTGTGGGAGAGCGCCAGACGGTAGTGCACCTCCGCCTCGTCCGCCCGCGCGGCCGGAGCCGAGAGGAGGACCACACCAGCGACCGTCAGCCCCAAGAGCACGTTTCTCGTCGGCATGGCGCAGACAATAACAGGCGAGACGCCGGGGGAATACACGACCCGCGCCCTGGCGATACGGAATTGTGTAATCTGCGGATCAGTGCTACGTCGGAGGCATGAGGCCAAGGGAGGTCAGCGCGACCGAGGCTGCGCGGAGCCTCGGCGATCTACTGGCACGCGTGAGGTACCGGGGCGAGATCTTCCTGATCCGGCGTGGCAAGCATATCGTGGCAAGCCTCGGACCGTCCCCGGTGACGGGCGTGACCGGCCGCGTCCTCGCGGAGCGACGGAGCGCCCGCCGACGGATGTCTGCCAGGGAGGCAGCCGGGTTCGCACGCGACGTCGGTCGGATCCGAGAGCGCCTCAACGTCCCGCCGAAGGATCCATGGGAATCCTGATCGACACCAGCGTCCTCATCGCCGACGAGCGGGGGCGCCTCGACCTGGACTCGTGGCTTGCCGTCCGGCAGGACGAGACATTCGCGATCAGCGCGATCACCCTCAGCGAGCTGTGGGCGGGCGTGCACCGGGCCGCGAAGGGCCCCCGGCGGACTGCGCGCGAGGGCTACGTCCTGGGCGTGAGGGAAGACTATCCGGTACTGCCGTTCGACGCCGCCGTGGCCGAGGTCCACGCCATGCTCGTTGCAGATCTGGCGCGGCGCGGCTCCCTCATCGGCGCGCACGACCTCATCATAGCCGCGACCGCGGTGGCCGGCTCCCTGGCAGTGGCCACGCTGAACCTGAAGGAGTTTCGGCGAGTGAAGGGCCTCGAGGTGGTCGCCTTGCAGCGGCAAGGGTGAGATCCCGCGCGATCTCAGGCGGACGTCGTCGAGCTCCTCTGGCTCTCGTCGATCGCCTGGGCGGCGAGCTCGGCGTCGGTGCCGACGCCGTCGAGCTCGTCGAGCATCGGTTGCATCTCGGTCGCGAAGCGGTGGGCGTCCGAGGAGCGGAAGCGGACGACCGCGAGGTGGAGGCGTTCGAGCACCGCGAGGTAGCTGTGGAGGCGCGCAACGGTGCGATCGCGGCTCTTGGCGATCTCGGTGCGGTGCTGGAGCTGGTCCTCGAGCGCTCCCCTCGCCTTCTCGTAAGCCGCCCGCGCCTCGGGGTCGGCGGCGGCCTCGATCCGACCCGTCAGCTCGGCGATCCGCCGCTCGAGCACGGCAGGGCTCGTGGTCCCGAGGTCCGTGTCGACGGCCTGCCACCTTCGCCCCACCTTGACGATGCAACCGGCGAGCTCGTCCACCGCCTTGCGGACCTGAGCGCGCTCCTTCTCCGACCCGTCCGCCCGGCGCTCGAGGGCGTCGAGCACGCGGACGCGGGTCTCGCCCGCACGGCCCACGAGCTCGGCGAAGTCTCCCGGAAGATCCCGGGTCGCCCGCGCGAGAGCGTCCTGGACGGCGTCGCCGGCAACCGTGATGTGGCGCCCGACCGTCCCGATCGAGACGAAGAGGCCCACGATACCGCCTTGCAGCGCATACGAAGCGATGTCCGGCGCGTCGATGGGGCCCAGGAGCGTCGCCTCGACCGCGCGGACCGACGCGATGCCAACGACGGCACCGAGCGCGGTCCCGGCGATCACGAGCGCGGCGCGCAGGCGCGAGCCCGAAGGGAGCGCGAGCGGGAGGCCGAGAACGGCTCCCATGAGCCCCAGCCCGAACGGCTCGTGGCTGTCGCCCGCGGCCAGGAGCAGCGCGACCGAGCCGAGCCCGAGGAGCGGGCCCAGGACGAGGAGCGCCGGCCACCGTCGGCCCCACATGAGCGCGATCCCCATTCCGACGCCCATGCACCCCATGATCATGGAGTAGGCGTGCTCGGGCCCGAGGAGCGTTCGGCCCGCGAGAGCCGCCAGCGCGCCCGCTGCGCCCCCGATCACGAGCCGGACCGTGCCGGTCTGGAACGATGCGTGGTCTTCGAAGCGAATCCGAGGCACCTTGCTACTCCCTTCCCTCCGCGGACCGGAGAACATCATCGCGCCCTACGCCGGATGCGGTCTCGACGCCCGCCGCCCCCGAAAGTTCTGTCGGTACATGGCCTGCCGGGGCCGGCGACGTAGTTCTTGACCTTCCGGCCGCATCCTTTACTATTCTGTCCCGGCACACCGGCCCCGGCAAACCGAATGGTTCCGCGCACATTCTCGTTGTTCGCGCTCGCGCTCGCCGTGGGCGCTTGCGAGGTGACTCCTCAGGACATCGAGACGTGGAAGGGCACGCAGCGCGGGCCCGGCAAGATCGTCGCGGTGCTCGTGGCCGACGAATACTCGATCGAGCTGCGCACCACGGCGGCCATCGCGCTCGTCGAGATGAACCGCGACGACACGAACGCGCTCCGCGAGCTAGGGGGCGCGCTCGAGCAGATCCCCGACCCGGATCGGGGCCGGATCGTCGCCGGGATGGTCGGAAAGATCCGCGAGATCCTCGGCGGCACCGAGGAACGTCCCACCCAGCTGGCGATCAGGGCGAAGGACGCCGGCTTCGTGATCTTCCCGCACTCGACCGGACCCGACCGGGACGCCTTGCAGGCGGTGCTCCTCTCCTGGGTGCTCGCCGACTTCAACGGCCGGTTCCTTCTGGGCGAGAACAACTCCGAGAAGATCATCCGGCTGATCGGCGCGCCGGCCGCCTCGGCTCTCGTCGCGGCGCTGACCCCCGGCCAGCTCGCGATCGAGAAGATCACCCAGCTCATCGTCGAGCTCGGAGATCCGGCGACCAGGGCCGCGGCCAGCGCGAAGCTGGTGGGGGTCGCGACCGCTCAGGCCGCGACGCCGGATGGGATCACGGAGCCCACGCTGGTCGGCATGCACCTCGTCGGGGGCAGGCCGGTCGTGGAGTACCTGCTCGCTCTCGCGGCCCAGGACCCGCCGACCGACGGGACGGCCGCCGCCAAGCTCGCCCGCACGCAGCTCCTGTCCCTCACCGCGCTCGAGAGTCAGGTCGCCGCGCAGGACATCGACCGGCTCTGCGCGATTGGCATGAACGCCAGGCTCGACGCGCGCGTGCGCGACGTCGCGTTCGACCGGCTGGCCGACCTGAAGAACCCGGCCGCCATCCCGAGGCTGTGGCCGCTTCTGGCCCAGACCGACCAGCGGCTCAGGTGGCGCGGCGGCGAGCTCATCCTCGAGATCGGCGGACCCGCAATCGTGCCGGAGTTCTTGCGAAAACTTCCCTCCGGGCGCGATACCGAGTATCTACCGGAGGAGATCGGCGGCTATGGGGATCGGATCTGCGAAATGAGGCCTCCTCCGGTGGATGCTGTCCGGCCCTTCCTCACGGTGGATAGCTGGGTCGATCGGCTCATCGCCATCCAGGTGATCGGCCGGGCCGGCGGACGGCAGGACATCTCCACCTTGCAGCAGCTGCAGGCCGACAACACGAAGATCCCCGGCGGCGAGGAGGGCGCGACGGTGGGCAAGGAGGCTCGCGCCGCTCTCGGGAGGCTCCAGGGCGCGGCGGCGGCACCATGAGCTCCAGCCAGAACCAGAACAAGAAGACGCTCCGGCACTTCCAGTGCCGCGACTTCCTCTGGGAGATCTTCGAGCAGATGAGCGCCGAGCTCGAGTGCTCGATCGACTACCTGATCAACGAGGCCATGCGGCAGTACGCTCGGTCGCGCAACTACGGGCCGCGGACCAGCGCCGGCGTCTCGACCTCGAGCCAGCAGCCCGTCGGCTCGGGGGGAGTGCCTCCCCGGCCGCCCGTGCCCGCGCCGCCGCCGCCACACGGTGGAGGCGCGCGGCCCGGCCCGCCCCCGCTGGGCGGCCGGCCGGCGACATCCGCGCCGCCTCCCCTGCCCCCGCGCCCGGCCGGCGGAGGCGCTGCTCCGTTGCCGCCTCGCCCCGGACCAGCGGCGGGCCCGGTGCCGGGCGCGACGCTGTACCTCATCTTCAACGGGCAGAAGATCCCGGTGACGAAGGAGCAGTTCATCATCGGCCGCGGCTCGAAGTCGAGCGACCTGCCCATCAAGGACGGCAACATCTCGCGCAAGCACGCGGCGGTGATCCTCCACCAGGGCGCCTACTACCTGAAGGACCTCGGCTCGACGAACGGCATCGAGTTCAACGGCCGCCGCATCGAGCAGAAGCGCGTGGAAGAGGGCGACATCTTCCACATCTGCGACTACGAGCTGCGCTTCACGTATCGCTAGCGCCGGGCCGGCGGCCATGTCGTCCGCGGCAACGAACCCCGTCCCCCCGAACCTTCTGCGCGGGCTCTGGCTGCAGGCCGAGGTCGTGCACGCTCTCGCGCTCCGCGAGACGCGGACCCGCTTCGGCGGGCACAAGCTGGGCTACCTGTGGGCGCTCGTAGAGCCAACCCTGATCATCCTCACGCTCGATGCCCTGTTCCGCGTGGCCGGTCGCGCCACCCCGGTCGGCATGGACATCTTCAGCTTCATCGTGACCGGCCTCGTCCCGTACCACCTCTTCTCGGCCAGCGCGCGCCAGGTCGCGGAGTCCATCAATGGCAACCGAGCGCTTCTCTTCTACCCCCCCGTGCAGCCCCTCGACCTCGCGATCGCTCGCGCCGTGCTGGAGGGTGCGACCTACTTCATGGTGTTCGTCCTCCTCATGGGCGCTCACGCGCTCGTCCTGCAGCGCTTCGAGGTCGACGATCTGCTCACCGTACTCTGGGGCTTCGGACTCGCCTCGTTCCTCGGCGCGTCGGCCGGGCTCGTCTTCTGCTGCTTGGGGCAGATCTCCAACGCCGTCGACCGCGCGCGCGGGCCGCTGCTCAGACCCCTCTTCTGGATCTCGGGTGTCTTCTTCACGGCCGAGTCGCTCCCGGCGCACATCCGGAAGCCGGCCCTCTACAACCCCGTGTTCCACACCGTCGAGCTCGTTCGGGCCGGCTGGTTTTCGACCTACGGTCCCGAGCACGCCAGCTCGACCTACGTCCTCGCGTGGATCGGCGTTCTCGCCGTCGTGGGCCTGGTCCTCGAGCGTCTCGTGCGCCGGCGAATCGAGCTGACATGATCGAGCTCGAGCACGTGACCAAGACGTACCGGACGACGAAGGGTCCGCACGTCGTCCTCGACGATGTGTCGCTCCGTTTCCACGCCGGCGAGGGAATCGGCGTCCTCGGGCGCAACGGCGCCGGCAAGTCCACGCTCCTGCGCATCATCGGCGGCGCCGAGGCGCCGACCTCGGGCCGCGTCCGCAGGACTAGCCGGGTCTCGTGGCCCATCGGCTTCGCCGGCGCGTTCCACGGATCGCTCTCCGGCGAGGCGAATTGCCGCTTCGTCGCGCGGATCTACGCGCAGGACATCGATCGGGTCGTCGACGAGACGCGCGCCTTCGCGGAGATCGGCGAGTACTTCTTCATGCCCGTCCGCACCTACTCGTCCGGCATGCGAGCGCGCCTCGCGTTCGGGCTCAGCATGGCAATCGACTTCGACGTCTACCTGATCGACGAGATCACCGCCGTCGGCGACAAGCCGTTCCGCAAGAAGTGCGGCGAGGCGCTCGAAGAGCGGCGGGCGCGCGCCGGCCTCGTGCTCGTGTCGCACGACCTCGCGATGATTCGCCGCCACTGCACCCGGTGCCTCGTCGTTTCGAGGGGCGCCCTGAGCGACTACGACGACGTCGACGAGGCTCTCAAGGTCTACGATCAGAGCCTGTCGGCATGACGGTCCGCGCCGCCCGAGGGAGCGGGGTCGAGTTCTACGACGGCGCCGGCTGGCGCCTCGCGGAGCGGGCTATCCGCCGCGTCACGGCCGCGCGAAAGGCGATGACCGCCCGGCGTCGGTCCCCCGAGGGCAGCCGTCAGCCTACCGGGCGACCGAAGCCGGACCGGGGATGGGAAGCCCGCGAGCTCGAGGTTGCCGCAACCGGCGGCGACTACGAACGAGCGCAGGAGCTCGCGCACGGCCTCCTCGCTCGCGGAGGCGTTCTGGGGCTCGCGGTCCTCCCGATACTCGAGGTCCTGGTCGCCGTGGGCGACACGGCACGTGCCGGCGAGCTGGCCCAGGCGAACCTGCGGCTCTTACTCGCGTCGGCGCGGGGCGTCGGGCTGATCGAGGTACTTCGCGACGCGGGCGTGCCGATCGCGCCGCCGCCCAGGGCTCTACCGGACGGCAGGCTCAACGTCGTGGCCATCAGCCGCGCGGTCGAGGCACGGGAGCTGTCGGGCGAAGACGTGGACCGCCTTCTCGACAGACATCGGCTCGCGGTGCTCCGCTCCCCGGATCTGCACCTCTTGGCGTTCATGGCCCATCGGCGGAGCGATCCGTCCGCCGCGCTCCGCGCGCTCAACCGTTTCTTCCGGGCCCAGGGGCTGCCCTGCGCGTCGTGGGGCGAGCGGACCGGCCATCTCCTCCGCGATCTCCGCTTCGCCACCGGGGGGCCGGATCGGTCGGGTCCCCTCGTCTCGGTCATCATGTCGGCCCGTGACGCGAGCCAGACGATCGGCTATGCCGCCGACTCGATCCTCTCTCAGACCCACGAGCAGCTCGAGCTCCTGATCTGTGACGATTGCAGCCGCGACCGGACGATGGAGCTCTTGCGCTCGCGCTACGACCGAGAGCCGCGGGTTCGCTTGTTCTGCTCGCCCGCGAGCCAGGGACCCTACAACGTCCGCAACCATCTGCTCGCCGCGGCGCGCGGAGAGCTGATCACGTTCCAGGACGCCGACGACGTGGCGCTGCCCACCCGGCTCGAGGAGCAGGTCCGGGCGCTGCGCGACCCGCGACGAGTCGCCTGCTCGACTCGCCAGGTCCGGGTCACGGCCGACGGTCGCTTCGTCTTCTTCCGCCAAGGGACCGCGGTACGTCTGAGCGCGGTGTCGCTGATGATCGGCCGCGATCGGCTCCGTGCTCTGGGTGGCTTTCGACCTGCCCGTTACGGCGCCGACCACGAGCTCTACCAGTCGCTGCGGCACCGTTTCGGCGCACGCGGAGTCGCCGTTCTGGACCGAACCCACATCGTGCTCCTCGCGTCGAGCTCGTCGCTGACACGTCACCCGGGCGCCGAGGCGCTCGAGACGGGCTACCGTTCCCCGGCGCGCCGACGCTACATGGCCCTCGTTCATCGCCTCCACGCAACCGGGCGACCGCGAGCGAGCGAGGCGGAGATCGAGCAGCTTCTTCGCGAGAGCGACAACCTGCCCGCGCCCGCGCCGATAGCCGAGTGTGGCCCCGAGCCAGGCGCGACGGACGGCGGCCGAGACCCGTGTCGGTTCGGAACGCGATGACCCCGAGAATCTCCGCGCCCACGATTGCAGATGTGGTGTGGTTCGGCGTGGTTGCCGAGACACGCGTCACCGCCCATCGTGCTCGCGGGCTGCGGGCAGAGGGGCGTCGGTGATCAATCAGACGCGGGCCGCTGGGCGACCGATGATCTCCGTGATTCGCTGGGCGGCTTTGGCGCCACTTTGCCGCCAGGTGCGCTCGGCCTCGACCCAGGCTCGACCCTGCCTCCCAAGAGTCTGTCGTAGCTCTGGCGAAGCGATCAGGCGTTGCAGGGTCGACGCCAGGCTCTCGACGTTGTCCTTCTCGAACGAGAGCCCGGTCCTCTCGTGCTCGATCATCTCGGCCATCGCGCGCACGCTGGAGATCACCACCGCCTTCTCCATCGCCAGCGCCTCGAGCGGCTTCATGGGAGAGACCATCTCGCACACGGGCCAGGGTTTGCGCGGGAACGGCGCGACGTCGATCAGCGAGTAGTAGCGGTCGACCTGGTCGTGCGGAACGCGCCCCGGCATGATCAGCCAATCGGAGAAACCGCCCTCGGCCGCGATGCGTCCGATCTCCGCTGTGATGGGGCCGCGTTCCTGCCCCGAGGCGTTCTCGTTGCCGACCAGGAGCAGCCGGAACGTCGTTCCTCGGCGATTGAGTATCGCGCAGGCCACGGCGAGATCGTCCAACCCCTCGTAGTCGACGAACGTGCCGATGTACCCGATCACCGGAACATCGGCGGGGATGCCGAGCGTAGCCGCGAGCTCGGCGTCCCGCGGTCGCGGCAGGAAGCGCGACGGATCGCAGCAGTTTGGCAGAAGCTCGATCCTGTCCGGCGGCGTGCCGCGGGCGATCATCTCATCGCGCATGGCGCCGGTCAGCGTGAATACATGCTCCGCACTGATCGCCGTCGCGGCCTCGAGCTTCTTGAGCACGGTGAACTGCGGGTGCTCCGAGAAATCTCGGTCGCGCGACATGCGAGTGATCTCCCAGAGGCCGCGAACCTCGTAGATGAAAGGCAATCCCACCCGATGCGCTGCAATCAGCGCCGGCAGTGCGGTGTAGCTATTGGACGCACCGATCACCAGCTCCGGGCGAAGGTCGCGGAATCGGGTCTCCATCGCCTCCGCAGCCGAGAGGATGTATGCGCGCGTGTGCATTTGGCCGCGGTGCGGTTCGAGGGTTCTCACGTACGAGATGCCGTCGATCGTCTCGCTGGGCGCCACCGAGTCGGGATGGATTCCCGCATTCTTGAGATCCACGGGAAAGCCTGGCCGCGTCGTGATGATCACTTCGTAGCCTGCTTCTGTCAGCCCACCGGCCACGCCGTGGGAGCGCGTAGCGTAGCCACCGGACGAGTATGGAAGTGAGTTGTGGAGGACGTAGCAGATCCGCCGCGGTATCGAGCCAAACTGGACAGGCCTGCGGGGTTCGATCGCGTCGAGTGCGCTCAAGATGTAAGCGGGATGTGCCTTCAGCCGGTTCAACACGCGCTGCTGGTGCTGGTTGGGCTGGGGTCCGTAGTGCTTCTCCAGCGTTTCGACCACGTCGGCGACCCTGCCGTACGCGCCAACCTTCTTTCCGATTTCGGCGAAGCCGATCATCGTCGGCTCGGACGAGTCTGCCGCGAGGGCCATCTCGGCGAGCTGCATCTCTTCCTTGTTCGTGGCATGCCCGCGAATCGCCAGGCTCGCACGCAGGAGCAGCTCGGCGCGCTGCCGCGCGGGCCTACCCCTGGTAATCCTGCCGACCTCGGCGGTCAGGGCGCCGATTCCATGTTCCTTGTACAGCTCGAGCAACGCCTCGCTGGGCACGGCCGTTTCGGACATGCTCCCGGCCGGTGCCGCGCGTGGCGATGACGCGCCTGGCTCACCGTCGCGGGGTTTCGCGCTGCGCGCCAGGCGCGCCTTGCGACGCGCTCGCGCCTCGTCGCGCAGACGGAGGAGGTCTAAAGGCAGTCGAGCCGCCGCCGCCGGTGACTTGAAGCCGTGAACCAGAAGGTAGCCGAGCTGAAACGAGATCGTGCGCTTGACCGAGGACTCGGCGTCGAGGGTCTTGAGGACGAGCCTCTCCTGCGCCTGGGCGGCCTTGAGCCGCGCCTGCGCGCCGTGCTGACTGCGTTCACGGGCAAGAGTTTCCTCGAACTCCTGCCGCTGGCGTGCAAGCGCCTCGTCGGTCAGCCGTCGCGTTTCCTCGAGGGCCTCGTTCTTCTCGCGGATGGCGCGCTCTAGAGCGGACTGCTTTTCGCGGACGGCGTTCTGAGCTTCGGTGACCGCCTCGCGTGTCTCCGCCTGCTGCTCCTTGGCTGTCGCCAGCTGGGTCTCGAGGGACCTCACCGCCCAGGCCTTCTTCTTGAGCTGCTCTGAGCGCTCTCGCAGCCGCGCGTAGAGAACCGCCTGTGAAGCAAGCGCGCCCTTTTCGGTCAGGGCAACCAGACGCTGGCGGGTCTCCTCCACCGAGGTGCCGACGTCGTTCGCCGCGGCCGCGAACGTCATGCGAATGTAGCCGTCGACCACGTCGAGCGCGGCGATCCCGAGTCGATGCACGGCGGCGAGGTCCACGAGCTGGCTGGGCAAAACCGTGCACTTGTGGTCGTCGTGCGGGTGAACTCCGAACGGGGCAGTGAGGACGAGACGGCCATTACTCTCGAGATGCCGCGCCGCCAGCGCGAAGAAGCGGCCGGGCTGCGCCTGGTGCTCGAGGACCTCGCCCAGGACGACGGTGTCGAACCGCTCCGACTCGGGCAGATCTACGAGATCGCATTCAATCCACGTGATGCGCGCCTGCACACTGGAGGGCTCGCGCCCAGAGGCTCGGCGGGCGTAGGCGATGGCGTCCGGATTGTTGTCGAGCCCTGTCACCGTGAGCCCCTCGCGGGCGAGGAGCACCGTGACGATCCCCTGGCTGCAACCGATGTCGAGCACCGTGTCGCCGCGACACTGGCTACACATCCAATGAATCCTGTCCCGGGCGACGGCGGCGGTCTCCGGCGTCAGGATTCCGCCGGCGTACAGCTCGGAAATGCGATCCGCGGCGCCACGCCCTTCGATGGGTGCCGCCGAAACGACATCCCCGGGCGTTTCGATCGTCCGCTCGCGCGGACCCTCACCGTGGTCCATGGACGCTCCTTGCCGCAACGGTTAGCGCTACTTGCCCTCATTGTCGACCCCAGGCGCCTAGCAGCACGCTCACGACGCGCTCGGCCGCGTGCCCGTCCCAGCCATCAATGGAGGATGCCGCCGACTTGCCGCGGCCCGCGAGGATCTCGGTCACCGCACGCCAGGCGGCCTCCATGTCCTCGCCCACGACCACGTTCGTTCCGTGGGAGACCGTCACCGGCCGTTCGGTGTTCTTGCGCAGGGTGACGCAGGGAATGCCGAGGAATGTGGTCTCCTCCTGGATCCCACCGGAATCGGTGGCGACCACGCGCGCTCCGGACTGGAGCCCCAGCGTCTCGCGGTACCCCAGCGGCCCACAGAGGTGGAGGTTCGCGACGCCTTCGATCCGGCTTCGCAGCCCGAGCTCGTCGAGGCGCTTGGCGGTTCGCGGGTGCATCGGGAAGACCGTTGGTAGACTCCCCGCCAGGCGGCGCAGGAAACCGAGCAGCGCCTGCAATTGCTCCGGCACGTCGACGTTCGAAGGCCGGTGCAGCGTGACCAACGCGTACTCGCCCGCGCGGAGCCCGAGCCGATCCGGCATGTCGAGAGTACGCGCGTGCGGGAGCTGTCGCACCAGCGTGTCGATCATCACGTTGCCGACGTAGCTGACGCGCTCCGGCGGCACGCCCTCGTGAGCCAGGTTGTCCAGGCCCGCCGGGTCGCTCACCAGCAAGAGGTCGGCCACGACATCGGTGACGACGCGGTTGATCTCCTCCGGCATCGTGCGGTCGAAGGAGCGCAGGCCGGCTTCCACGTGAGCCACCGGAATGCCGAGCTTCACGCCAACCAAAGCGCAAGCCATTGTCGAGTTGACGTCGCCGACCACGACGATGCCGCGCGGACGAGCGGGCATCGCCTGCAGCAACTCTTCGAACGCGGCCATGGTCCGACCTGCCTGCACTCCGTGCGAGCCGAAGCCGATTTGCAGGTGCGCATCGGGCTCGCGAATGCCCAAGTCCTCGAAGAACACCTCCGACATCGCGTAGTCGGAGTGCTGGCCAGTGTGAACCAGGAGTGCCGGCCCGGCGTCCCTGCGCGCCTCCATGGCGGCCATCAGCGGCGCCACCTTCATGAAATTCGGCCGAGCTCCGGCCACGAAAACAATCGGCGTCATCATCGTCCCCAGCACTCGGCGGGCTCTCGGCGTTCGATGAGCATTACCCACTGAGCCTCGTCTTTTGCGCGCGCGATGAAGCGTCGCTGCGCCCGCGGAAAGAACCGCTCGATCTTCTCCTCGGGAAAGCTCTGACGGTGGCCGCCGCGTCGAGCGTTGCGCCACACCGACTCCGCCTCGTCATACGGAACGGTGACGATCAGCGTCGCCTTGCACACGCGTCGCAGCTCTACCAGCGCCTTGGGGAAATCCATGACCTCGAGGTGCTCGAGAACCTCCATGCACAGCACGCAATCGAAGGCCTGGTCCGGGCAGTCGAGCTCGAGCACGCTCATGATCCTGATGTCTGCGCGTTCCGGCCGAATGAGCTTGCTATGCGTAACGACGTCCACGCCGGTCAGGCGTCCGATGCTCGGGTCGCGCGCGAGGATGTTGAGCATCTGCCCGGCGCCCACGCCGACGTCGAGCAGCGCCGGGCCGTGGGCCACCGAGCAAGCGACCTCCAAGCGCGCCCAATCGCGCGGCGAGTAGACTCCGGCCTCCTTGCCCGGGTAGCGCTGTTCGTACATCGCGCGAACCTCGGCGAAGCTCGACGTCCTGTCGGGAATCGCTCGCGCGGCGCCGGTGTTCGTCAAATCATCACCAATCCGAGATCGAGCATCTGGCGGACGTGTCGGTGGTCATCGCCCAGCTCTGCGGAGCTCATGTGGGGGAGGACTGCCAAGTAGTTGTACGGATCCGACGAATAGATGCGCAGGCCCCGGCGGACGCACTCGGCCTGGAATGCCGCGTCGAGGTCGCCGGCCATGGCCGCGAAATGCACGTCGTCGAATACGTCGCGGCGGACGAGCAACGTCCCGCTCGCCACGCGCTGGACGTGGCGATGGGCCTGGCCGGGCTGCCGCAACAGCATCTCGTCCGAATCCCGGACGAAGCAGTAAGTGGTGCGTTTCCCGATGATCGCGGCGTCGGTGAACCGTACCGCGAGCAGCGAATCGAAGACGAAGTGCGCCCCGTAACAATCGAGCCCGCCCAGGAAAGCCAGCCATGCGCCGCGAGAGCGCGCGATCGCTTGGTCGCGGCGCTCGCCGGGAGGCATCGTGCCGGGCAGCTCCAGGACGACGACGCCGTCGACTCCCGCGCCACACTTCCGTACGTCCGCCGCGGAGATCCTGCCGGGGTCCACGGTGAGGACCAGCTCGATCGGAGCATGCGTCTGCCTGCGGGCCGTGTCGAGCAGCTCCGGCACGCCCTGAACGCTCGTGACTTCGGCGACGAGCGAGACGAGCGGCGCCTCTTCGACGGCGGCAGGTACGCCAATCGTTCTCAGGATCGCGGCCAGTCGATGCGAATACGTGTGTTCGCTCTGCACCACGCGATAGCCAGCGTGAGCGAAGCGCTCCCGGCGGTCGGCGTCGTCGAGCAGCTGCGCGATTGCTGCCCGCGCTTCGCTGGGGTCGCGCGCGACTTTCACGAGCGAGCCGAACGTCTGGCGGATACCCGCGGACTCCGAGCTCACGATCGGCGACTTGCAAGCCAGGAGCTCGAATACTCTCCGCGAGAACATGGTGGGCGAGTCGTGCACCGAGTTGACGTTGAGGAAAACCTGGTAGCTCCGATACGCGGTCAGCATGCGATCGTAGTCGAGCGAGCCCTGCACGGCTCGGCCGTACTGTGGCGGAAACCGCTTGCCCTCGCCGTCGGGGGTGCCGTGGAAGCGGTCGTAGACGTGCAGTCCGCGGTCCATGGCCACGTCCAGCAACATCGCCGTGTCGGCGACCCGCGCTGGATACTTGTCCGGGCGCCAGGAGCCCGCAAAACAAAGCGGGAGATCTCGGCGGATGCCATCCAGTGTTGGGTTGTGTATCGCTGGTTGAGCCGCGAACGGCAAGGTGTAGACACGATCGTGCCCCAGCACCGCCCTGTAGCGCGGAACCGAGGCCGCGTCGGTCGTAAAGACGAAGTCGAACTCCGCCGCGACGTCCTTGAAGACATCGAAGTTGGCGGGGTCTTCCTTGTTCCAGAAGACGCGCGGGATGCCGTTTGAGCCGCACCAGGCGAGCAGGTCTCGCAGTGGATTGTCCGCACCCCGCTGCCGATACCTCGTCATGGCGTTCCGCCACTGTCCGCGGTTGCCACGCCAGGCGGATTCGGCGAGCAGCAGCGCTGGCCGCGCATGCGCGATCTCCTGTCTCCAGCCGTCGATGGTCAGCGGCACGAGGCGCGCTTCATGCTCGAAACAGCGGTGGGAGAGATCGTCCAGGATGGTCGCGATCGAGATGTCCAGTCGTGTACGCGAAATCGCGGGCCGGTATGGCTGGAACGCAGGCGCGTGCTTCGTTGCTGGCGCGGCCGCTTGATTTCCGGCCCCTTCGCGTACCGATCGGCGGACTCGCGCGAAGGTCTTCCTCAGCGACGTGATCGGTGCCGAGCGGAGACGCCCGCTCGCGTATTCCCTGCGAAGCGAACGAAGCAGTGCCTCCAGACCAGACCTAAGCATACGAGACGTCCCACCCAGCGCGCGACCGCAGGGTCACCAGGCCGACCGCAACCCAGTGCAGCAGAGAATCGACACTCTCGCATGCTTCCTGCCGGACGCGCGCCATGTCAAGCACCGCGATGCACCGCGCGAGGGACGGACGGCAGGAGCCGCGGCAGAACCAGCCTCGAGAGGGGAATCTGGGCAGCTCGTCGCTCTTCGCGGCGCTAGCCCGACTTTCGCGGCACCGCCACGCGCCGGTGCGTTTCGACGCGTGTTTTCTCGGGTGACACCGGTACGGACTGCTGGATGAAGACAGTCGCTCGTCGACCGGCAACCAGTTCGAGGGGTCGCCGATGAGGCCGGCATGAACGGCGGAAAAACTGGCGACAGGCGACAGGCGACAGGCGACGGGCAACCGCGGACCCCGATG
>JACPQR010000032.1 GCA_016190375.1 Deltaproteobacteria bacterium | reverse complement strand
CCGTCCCGCCCGAGGAGCGCGAGGTCGCCCAGGTCGCGCCCGCCCTGCCGCCCGAGGAGCGAATCGTCGAGGAGCGCGAGGTCGCCCAGAGGGAGCCGGAGGCACCCGAAGCGCCGCCCGCTCCGCCTCCGATCGCCGCCGCTCCCACCGAGCCCGCCGCTCTCGTGGAACCTGCAACGGCGCCAGCCCCGGTCGTGGAGGCCGCGCCGCCGCCGCCCGCCGTCGAGGCGCCGGCCGAGCCCGTCGCAGCGCCTTCGCCCCCTCCCGAGCCCGCGCGGCCCGCGCGGCCGCTCATCACGCCGCTTCCGGCGTCGATCCTTCCGCCCTCGATGAAGGAGCTGAAGATCATCGCGCCGGCGCCGCCCAAGCCCCTCACGCCGCCGCCGATCGCGAGAGCCGCCGGCACTGGCGGGGACAGGATCAGCGCGACGCCGCCGCTGCCGCTCGAGCGCCCCGCGTCCGCGGACGGGTCCGTGCCGCGCCGCACCGAGCTCGTCCGCGGCCGCGACGCGAGCCTCGACGCCACGCGTGCACGCGCGGCGGATCGGCTCAAGCAGCAGCGCAAGAAGAAGGCGCCGCCCGGAAAGAAGCTGGCGAAGACCGAGGTCACGACCCCGAAGGCCGCCAAGCGGAAGATCCGGATCGAGGAGCAGATCTCGCTGCAAACCCTGGCAGCCCGGATGAGCCTGAAGGCGACGGACGTCCTGATGAAGCTCATCTCCTTGGGCCAGGTCGGCGTCCACATCAACTCGACGCTCGACGCCGAGACGGCGATGCTCCTCGCGAGCGAGTTCGGCTACGAGGTCGAGGACGTGGCGGTGGGCGAGGAGGAGCTCCTCGACGAGAGCCGCCGCGAGGTCTCGGGCAGCGTGGACGTCCAGGGCCGCGCGCCCGTCATCACGGTGATGGGCCACGTCGATCACGGCAAGACGAGCCTGCTCGACGCCATCCGGCAGAGCGACGTCGCCTCCGGCGAGGCGGGCGGCATCACCCAGCACATCGGCGCCTACAAGGTGCAGACCCCCCGCGGGACGCTGTGCTTCCTCGACACGCCGGGCCACGAGGCGTTCACCGCCATGCGCGCAAGAGGCGCCCAGGTGACGGACGTCGTCGTCCTGGTGGTCGCCGCGGACGACGGCGTGATGCCGCAGACGGTCGAGGCCGTCAACCACTCGAAGGCCGCGAAGGTCCCGATCATCGTCGCGGTCAACAAGGTCGACAAGCCGGAGGCGCAGCCCGACCGCGTCAAGCGGGAGCTCGGCGACCTGGGCCTCATCCCGGAGGACTGGGGCGGCGAGACGATGTTCATCGAGGTCTCCGCCAAGACCAAGCAGGGCATCGAGAACCTGCTCGAGCGAATCGCGCTTCAGGCCGAGGTCATGGAGCTCAAGGCGGACGTGGCGGTCGCCGCGTCCGGGACGGTGATCGAGGCCCGGCTCGACCGCGGCCGCGGCCCCGTCGCGAACATCCTCGTGCAGCGCGGCACGCTGCGCTCGGGCGACATCATGGTGGCCGGCACCGCGTTCGGGAAGATCCGCGCGCTGCTCGACGACCGCGGCCAGTCCATCCAGAACGCGGGGCCCTCGACCCCGGTCGAGGTCCTGGGTCTGTCCGGCGTCCCCAACGCGGGCGACCGTGTCGACGTGGTGTCGGACCTGCGCAAGGCGCAGGCGGTCGCGGAGTCGCGGATCAAGCGGACCGCGAAGGCGGCCGGCGTCGCGGATTCGGGCGTGTCCCTCGAGAAGCTGCACGAGATGATGCAGGCCGGCGAGACCGCCGAGCTGAAGCTCGTCATCAAGGCGGACGTGCAGGGCTCGGTCGAGGCCGTCTCGAACGCGCTGTCCAAGCTGTCCGGCGAGAAGGTCAAGGTCTCGGTCATCCACACCGGCGTCGGTGGGATCACGGAGAGCGACGTCAACCTCGCTGCGGCGTCGAAGGCAGTCATCGTCGGCTTCAACGTCCGCCCCGCCGGCAAGGCCTCCCAGATCGCCGAGCAGGAGGGCGTCGAGATCAAGCTGTACACCATCATCTACGAGGCCATCGACGAGGTGAGGAAGGCGATGGCGGGGCTGCTCGCCCCGACGATGGTCGAGAAGAAGCTAGGCCGCGCCGACGTGCTGCAGACCTTCAGCATCCCGAAGATCGGGATCATCGCGGGCTGCCGCGTCACCGAGGGCAAGGTCGTCCGGACGGCGAAGGTCCGGATCGTCCGCGACTCGGTGCAGGTCTGGGACGGCAAGATCGGCTCGCTCAGACGCATCAAGGACGACGTGCGCGAGGTCCTGCACGGGTTCGAGTGCGGCATCTCGCTCGATGGCTTCAACGACATCAAGCAGGGTGACGTGATCGAGGCCTACGAGATCCAGGAGGTCGCCGCCACGTTGTGATGGGGACGGACATGGGAATGGTGGTCGCAGTTTGCCGGATCGCGCTCGCGATTCCCGGCGCCAACTCCCTCAAGGCGAAGCGAATGGTGCTTCGCAGCGTCCTCGACAGCGCGCGCGCCCGCTTCAACGTCGCGATCGCCGAGGTGGGAGACCAGGACACCTGGCAACGCGCATCGATCGGGTTCGCGGTGGTCTCGAACGACCGCGGCCACGCGAACTCGATGGCCGACAACATCACCAGGGCGATCGACGGGGCGCGCGACTGCTTCATCTCGGACCGCGCGCTGGAGATCATGTCCCTCGGCTCCGAGCTCGGCGACCTCGTTCCCGAACGGGCCGTCAAGTGAGCCCGGTCAAGCGATCGGTCCGGATGGCCGAGGCGTTGCGCGAGGAGCTCGGACGGCTCCTCCTCCTCGGGGTCAAGGACCCGCGGGTCCATGGCGTCGTGGTGACGGCGGTCAAGCTCACCGACGATCTCAGGGAGGCGCGCGTCTACTTCGTCGTGGAGGGGGGGGCCACGGACGAGCGGCTGGCCGAGGTCCGCGAGGGCCTCGAGAAGGTCAAGGGGTTCCTGCGGCGAGAGGTCGGAAAGGCCATCCGTGCGCGCACCACGCCCGACCTGCATTTCCACTTCGACGAGTCGATAGCCCGGGGGGCCCACATCGAGCGGTTGCTCGACGAGATCCGGCGGGAGAGATGATCGAAAGGGTGGCACTCGAGCTCCGCGCTGGAAACCGCTTCCTCGTGACGGCGCACCTGTCACCGGACGGCGACGCTCTGGGCTCGATGCTCGCGCTGGGGCGGATCCTGGAGAGCCTCGGCAAGGAGGTGCTGCTGTACAACCCCGACCCCGTCCCGCGGCGCTACCGGTTCCTGCCGGGCTCCGACCGCATCGCCCGCGTGTTGCCCGCCGGGGAGCGCTTCGACGCCACGATCGTCGTCGATTGCGGCGACGCGAAGCTCCTCGGCCCGAGCTGGCCGGGCCGTGAGGTCACGGGAACCGTGATCGTCCTCGACCACCACCGGACGCACGTCGCGTTCGGCGACGTCGTGTACCGATCCGACGCCTGCGCCGTGGGCGAGATGGTCTTCCGGATCGCCGAGCGGCTCGGCGCCGCCCTCGACCGCGAGGCCGCCGAGTGCATCTACGCGTCGATGACCACGGACACCGGAGGCTTCCGCTACTCCTCGACCACGCCCGACGCGCTGCGGATCGCGGCCAACCTGATCGAGAGGGGCGTGGAGCCGTGGAAGGTCTCGTGGCACCTGTTCGAGAACTGGCCCATGGCTCGCCTGAAGCTCCTCCTCGAGGTCCTGGGCACGCTCGAGGTCCACGCCTCCGGCCGCGTCGCGGTCCTGCAGGTCCCGCGGCGGATCATCGATGCACACGGCGCCTCGAGCGACATGATCGAGGGCTTCATCAACTACGCCCGGATGCTCGAGGGCGTCGACGTCTCCGCGCTCGTCTCGGAGGCCGAGGACGGCACCGTCCGCGCGAGCCTGCGGTCCGTGGGCCGCGTCGCCGTCGACCGCGTGGCCGCCGAGTACGGCGGCGGCGGGCACCTCGCGGCGGCGGGCTGCACCTTCCCACGCGGAACGACCCTGGCCGAGGCGACCCGGCGCGTCGTCGAAGCGCTCGTCGCCGCGCTCGACGGTTCACCCGAGCTCCCCTCGGGCCACTGGTCTCGACGGTAGGCCAACGTCACTCCGTCGCCGGCACGGGGCACAACCGGACAACCGGATGATGGAACAGGAAGGCGGGAAGGCGGCCATGGCTGCGCAGCAGCAAGGCGGGGTGCTCGTCGTCGACAAACCGGCGGGCATCACGTCCGCGGCCGCCGTCGATCGGCTGAAGCGCGCGCTCGGCGTGCGCCGGGCCGGGCACGCCGGGACGCTCGATCCGATGGCGACCGGCGTCCTCGTCGTCTGCGTGGGCGAGGCGACGAAGATCGCGACCTATCTCCTCGTCGACGAGAAGCAGTACCTCGCGACGGCGCGGCTCGGGATCGCGACCGACACGTTCGACGCCGACGGCTACGAGGTCGGCCGCGCCGAGATCCCGCCTCTCGACGAGCCGCGAATCGAGGCGGTACTTCGGAGCTTCGTCGGCCTGATCGACCAGAAGGCGCCCGCGTACAGCGCCCTCAAGAAGGACGGCCAGGCCCTGCACCGGCGCGCCCGCCGGGGCGAGGCGGTCGAGCCCCCTACGCGGGCGGTCGAGGTCCGGTCGCTCGAGCTCGTGCGCTGGGAGCCCCCCGACGTCGTCTTCCGGGTCGTCTGCGGAAAGGGTACGTACGTCCGCAGCCTCGCCGTCGACATCGCAGCGCGTCTCGGCACCCTCGCCCACCTCGTGGCCCTTCGCCGCGAGCGCTCCGGCGCCTTCTCGATCGGGGACGCCGTGCCCTGGCGCTGCGTCGCCGAGTCCGATCGCTCCGAGCTCGTCCGCCGCCTCATTCCACCCGCCGACGCTCTCGCGGGGATGGACCTGCGACGCCTGGACGAGGCCGAGGCGAGGGCGATCACCCTCGGCCAGCCGATCGCCGCCGGCGGCGGTCGAGCTCCCGGCCACCTGCGCCTCGTCGCCCCGAGCGGCGCCCTCCTCGCGATCGGCGAGCGCCGTGACGATCGGATCTGGCCAATCCGCGTGCTCAACCTCTGACGCGCCTGGCGCTCGAGCGCACCTCGAGGAGAAGTCACTCGCTACCGAAGGCCAGCCCGTCGAACCAGATCGTGTAGGGCTGCCAGTCCCACGTGTCCGCGTGGACCTCGAGGGACGAGACCGCCGTCCGGTCGAGTCCGTCGTCGTCAACGAGCCAGCCGCTTCCCTCCGGATCGGCGAGGGGCACCCGGACGTAGACCCACCGGCCTTCCGCGGGACGGAGCTGGTCGGTCCCGGGAGTCAGCGTCATCGATCCTCCCGCCGGGTCGCGGAGGACGACCACGGGGAACTGGCCCTGCCATCCGCCCGCGTTCGGGTTGTGCGTACGCACGAAGAGCGAGATGTACGGCACCGCCGACAGGTCCCACTCCGCGTCACGACCGATGGGATGAAAGGCGCTGAAGTCGAACGGCGCGTCGGTCTCGAAGCGCACCGACGATGCGCCCACCGCACGTGTCTCGCCGTCGTCCGCGACCATGGTCGACGGGCACTTGGCGCACTCGGTACCCCACGAAGCGGCGTTGCCCTCGGTCAGCTCCGGACCGGCGGGAGCGACGAACAGCAGCGTCGAGGCGAGCGCCGCGAGCGTGCCGTCGTCGACGGTGAGGTTGGCCTCGAAGATGCCGGGCGCCTCGAGGAGGACCTCCATTTGCCGTTCGACAGCAGTCGCGATCGGGTCCGGAAGCTCGGCCGGCGAGAATGACGTTCGGTCCGGCGTCACCGTCAGGACGAAGGACAGGTCGTCGCCGTCGGGATCGCTCGAGCCCGACCCATCGAGGAGCACGGGGCTGCCGAGCGTGATAGGCCCGGCCTCGAGGACGGCCGCCGGCGGCTCGTCGTCGGCGCGCTCGTCGCAGCCGCCGATCGTGCGGACACCGTCGGCCTCGGGACCCAGGCGAACGTCGGGCTCGCCGCCGTCCTCGCCGCAGTTGGACGCGAGCGTGACGTCACGCACCGAAAAGACGTAGATGTCGCCGTCGGCGTTGTTCGCGAACCGGTTGCGGGAGATCAGGTCGTGGCTCGAGTTCGCGAGTCGATCCGCGAAGCGATCCAGCGGGTCCCACTCCTGGACCTCGCGGCCGGTGAGCAGGAGCCCGACCCGGCCGCTCCCCTCGATCGTGTTGCCCTCGATGACGTCGTGCCGGCTCTCGCCGATCTGGATGGAGATCCCATCGACGCGGCTGCCGATCGCGCGGTTTCCGGAGACCAGCATCGAGTCTCCGCCGCCGAGCCACAGCCCGTAGTTCGACTCCGACGCCTCGTTGTCGATGAAGTCGTTGTGGTCGCACCAGTTCTCGATGGCGTTGTGCGGGCTGAAGGACGTGTCGTTGCCTATGGCCACGTTCCATTCCGGGCACGCGCCATAGACCGAGCGCAGGAAGAGCCCGTCGCCGCCGTAGCGCAGGTCGTTGCCTTCGATGCGGTTGCCAGAGCTCCCGCCGTCGACCAGCAGCGACGCCGAGTCTCGGGTGTCGATGCCGTACCAGCTCAGGGGGAACTCCAGCCCGTCGCCGCGGATGCCGTAGCTCATGTCGTTGTCGCTGATGGCGTTCTCGTTCGATCCGAGCAGGAACCCGCCGGTGTTCGAGCAGCCCGCGGCAGCGTTGCGAACAATCGTGTTGCGGTGCGAGTCACGGAGCTCGATGCCATTCCAGTTGGCGCCGAGCGCGTTGTCCTCGATGACCGAGTCCCTGACGCGCTCGAGCCGCAAGCCGCCGCCCTGGACGCTGTCGAAGACCCAGCCCAGCGAGGGATCCGTGAAGTTGGCCGAAAAATCGCAGTCCCGGATGGTGACCGCGGCAGCGTCGCGGAGCATCGCGCCGTATCGGAACCCCTGCGCCGCGCAGCCCTCCAGCACGACGCCTCGAACACCCTCGATCACGAACCCGTAGGTGACGGGATCATCCACGCCGTTCGGCGAGGCGGAGACGAGGGACGTCTCCAGGCATCGCACCTCGACATCGTCCGCGACGATCCGCACCGCGCCCTCGGGGGCGCCGGGGTCTTCGAGCCTCACCTCGCCGCCGCACAGCACGGTGTCCCCGTCGATCTCCATCCCTGCGACCACCGGCACGCACTCGACGCCCCCGTCGCCGCCGTCCGGCGCGTCGCCGTCCAGCGCCGCGTCGGCTGGAGGAACGGCGGCGTCGACGCCGGCGTCGAGGTCGGAGTTGGTGTCACCTCCGCAGGCGATGCAGAGGATGGTCGCCAGCCAGGTCAGGATGCGCATGGACTCAGGCCGGCAGCAAACCGTGCGCCAGACCCGGGCCGCGGCGTCCGGCGCGCCGGTCGTCCACGGCCGTGCACGGTGGCGAGGGCTGCCGGCAGCCACGGCCGCCACGCCGCCCGCGCACATCGCGCTAGGAGGCCTGCGGACCACGATGGAGAAGTACGAGATCGCCGGCTGACCTTCCCCCGGGCCCCCGATTGTCCGAGGTGGTCCGGGAGGCTATCATTCCGATCATGAAGTTCCGGGTCTTGATAGAGCAAGACGAGGACGGAGCGTTCGTGGCGACCTGCCCTGCGCTTCCAGGTTGCGTCTCGCAGGGAGCCACGCGAGAGGAAGCGCGCGCGAATATCAAAGACGCCGTCGAAGGCTACGTCGCCAGCTTGAAGAAGCACGGCGAGGCAATCCCGCCGGCGATCGACGAGGAGATCGTCGACGTCGCGATCTAGGTCGCGAGGAGTCGGGCGAACTCATCCACCGTCAGGCCAGCTTCCCGGATCAGCGCGCGCAACGTTCCCCTTGCCAGCTCCTTGTGGTGCGGGACAGTCAGCCGCCGGAAGGGTGGACGTCTGTTGCGAAGGATGATGTGGCTTCCGGTCTGGTGGTCCACGTCGTAGCCGATTCGTTCGAACGCGCGAACCGCATCGGAGCCCGAAACGACCGGTAGCCTTCCCATGGTCGACGCCGCGGACCCTAACGATACCAGCAATACGAGCGGACCTGCTGAACCCATCGTTGGCTTCGTCCAGAGGGTCCACAGGGACGAGACTTGCGAGTGCCCCCCTTCTGGTTCCACCACCCTGGGGTAGTCTCCCCCGGCCGGCGCGGCCGCCGTCGGGCGCGTCACGGTCCGGAGCCGCGTCGGCCGAAGGAATGGCGGCGTCGACGCCGGAGTCGAGGTCCGAGTCGTCGTGGTCGTCACCTCCGCACGCGATGCAGAGGATGGTCGCAAGCCAGGTCAGGGTGCCCATGGACTCAGGCCGGCAGCAAACCGTGCGCCAGACCCGGGCCGCGGCACCCGGTGCGCCGGTGGTCCACGACCGTGCTCAGTGGCGAAATCTGCCGGCAAGCACGGCCGCCACGCCGCCCGCGCACATCGCGCTGCAGGGCAGGCCACGATCCTGGACGCCATTCCGCGTCCGGCAGGCGCGCGAGATCGTTGCTGTCGGTCGGAGCGGATCATGGCACTCTAGCGATCGATGAGCTGGCTCGAGAAAAGGAAGCACCCGCGCTACCCGATGGCCCTGCCGATGCTCCTGCGCGTCTCGGGGTCACCTTCGCCGATCAAGGCGGAGCTCCTCGACATGTCGCTGGGAGGCTGCTTCCTCAGGACGAACGTCGAGGTCGAGCTGGGCTCGAGCGCGGAAATCGCGTTCTCGATCAGGCCCGGCACGGAATGCACGGCGCGGGGCGCCATCGTGCGCCTGCACGCGATGGTGGGCTTCGGCGTCCACTTCGAGGAGACCAACAAGGCCTTCGACGACTTCCTCCTCGACCTTGCATCGCTCCGAGAGGACCTCCGCGCCGATTTCCTCGAGCAGGTCCTCGATCCGGTCTGCCGGATCGGCTGAGGACGAACCCCGTGGGAGCGGGCTGTTGGCCCCAGCCGAGGCCGGGATATACTTGCTCCATGGAATCCGATGCGATCGCGAGGCTGGAGCGCGTGATCGAGGCGGGCTTCGGCACGCTCGCCGACCTGCTTCGCGAGACCAACGCCAGGCTCGACGAGACCAACGCCAGGCTCGACGAGACCAACCAGCGGCTCAACCGCCACGAGCAGATCTTCCAGCGTCACGGGCAGATCTTGGAGCGCCATGAGCAAGCCCTTGGCAGGCTCATCGGCGAGGTCCATGCGCTTGGCGACCGCATCGACAACATTCTGATTGGGCCGATGGGCGAGCAGGTCCGAGACCACGACCAGCGCATCGCCTCCCTCGAGTCTCGGCTCGAGGCCCTCGAGTCCCGCCGGGTGCCCTGAACCCCTCCACGGATCTCACGCGCCCGACCGTTCACCCGTCGATGGGAACGAGCCGCGGTGGCGGCGAGATCCGCAGCTTGACCGCGCGGAAGTGTCGGGCGTCCGTCGTGACGATGACGCGAGCGTGGTGCCGCTCGGCCTGGGCCATGACCACCGCATCGACGAGCCCGAGCTTCTGGTCCGCGTATCTGGCGAGCAGCTCGGTCGCGCGGGGCAGGTCCTTCGCGACGCCGGCATCCACGGTGAAGAGGCCATCCTTCAGATCGGCTACGAACGCTCGCGCGACCTGATCGCCCATCCTCTGGCCCGCCAGATAGTCGACCTCGGGCAGGATGGCCCACGGGAGGATCCATGCGCCGTCTCGCTCGTAGAGGTCCCGGACGGCCCCGTGATGCTCGTCCTGGCCGTTGAGCAGCGCCAGGATCCCGCCCGTGTCGGCGACGATCACCGCTTCTCCCCGAACCCCTCGAGCAGCGAGTCCACGCGCGCGCTGAGATCTCGCCCTCCTCGTCCGATGCCGATGCTCCGAGGGCGCCGGCGCTTGCTTCCTCCGGAGTAAGCGAGGATGGCATCGCGGATGATGTCGGCCTGCGTGCGGCCGCTCGCGTCGGCGAGCCGGCGAAGCCTCCGCTGGGTCTCGTCGTCGAGGTAGACGGTCGTCTTGTGCATCCCCTCATGTATGGCGCGCCACCCGTTCGGAAGTCAAGCTCGTCGTGCCCCGAACGAGAGCCAGGGGACTGGCCCTGGTTCGGCTCCCGGACCTCCGAGATGCGCGGATTCCGCGCAGCGACCGCGCGGATTCGCTCGTTGCACGGCTTGGCGCCGGCGTGGGATCCTCTGCAGAGCACGTGGGGTCCAGACGATGAGAATCAGTTGCTGCACGAGAACGCTCGCCTCCCTCTTCTCGGCGCTCGGCGCGGGTGCAGGCTGCTACGGCGCGGATGGCGACGCGGGCAGCCACCGCGGAGCCATGGAGTTCTTCGAGGCGCCGATGGAGACGGTGTCCTGCGACCTGCACGCCTGCACCGGCGGCCCGAACCTCCTCTCGCCCGAGGGCGGTGGTGGCGGCTATGCCTGTGAGGACCAGGAGTATGAAGTCCTCGTCGTCAACTGCGGCGACGCCCCGACGGAAGGCTTCTTCACTCTCGCGTTCTTCGAGGGGGACCGCATCGATGAGGCACGCACGATGGGAGAGAGCTATGCCATCTCCCCCGGCCTTCTTCCGGGATGGGCCGTATGGGTGAACCTCACCATTCCCGCCGACGTCTGGCCGCAGTACCACCAGGGAGAGGAGAGCCCCCGCTCCTTCGACCAGCTCCAGGTCCTGGATCCCGACGACGGCGTCGCGGAATGCAACGAGGCGGATAACTTGCTGCCAGGGGGCAACATGAAGTGGAACTGCGTCGAGGACTGAGCTACGAGCTAGAGGCAGGGCCCCGTCAACAGGGCGCCGTTATTGGCCAAGTAGCACTCCTCCACCTTGCCTTGGCGGTTGGCGACTGCACGGTAATGGAACCCAGACTCCGAAAATTCCTCGACCGCTGCCGCCCAGTCCTCGGCCGAGACCACGAATGGCAACCATTGTCCCATTCCCGGCGGCATTCCTGGTTCAGTCCAGCGTTCCTGCAACACGCGGCCCTCATCGTCGCGTGAGCCCCCGACGATCAGTTGCACCGGCACGGCCGATTCGACTGGCTCGGAGCCGCAGTTCTCGATCAGGAGATCCACCGCCAGCGCCACACCGCATTCCGCTCCCGTGCTCTGGTCCCGGCCCGCGGTGACCTTGAGCTCCGGGCCGGTTTGGCAGCAAAGGCGGCCTTCCGTTCCGGGAACCCACGGTCCTGCGTCCACCTCGACGCTCCCGTCGGCTAGGGTATCGGCGTCCGGACCTTCACCAGCGCCCCCCGACGTGGAGGCGGTGGAGCGGGCGCCGCACGCACCGAGCGTCAGGCCGATTGAGAGCGGCCACCAGCGAACGTGAATCATGGCGGACCCGGCATGCGGTAGCCCTCCCGCGCAGCGTACATAATTGTCCGCTCGAGGCCACCTGCCGAGGGCAGCCGCTTCATCGTCGTCCGTGGCAGGCCATCGAGCCGCGTCGGGAGCTCCCTGGAGAATAGCTCGAAATCCCTGTCGCCGACGTGCTCGACCTCAGCCCGGCACAGCCTCATTCGGCACTCGAGGGCGCGCAATGACGAGCCCTGGAGGAGGTCCGAGTCCACCGCTTCGACAATCTGGGCCTCCGCCGCGGGAGCCCAGGAAGGATCGACCGGATCCGCCTCGAAGACCTCCTGGATGTACGCGATTCGTCGCTCGGAGCGGCTTCGCGCCTCCAAGCGAATCTCCTCCGGATCCTTCTCGGGCTCGCCCGAGTCCATGGCCGACAGTGTGGGCCGGGCATCATTGCGAGCGGACGCGCCACGCCGCCTGGCGGGAGCAAGGGCCTCCTCCAGTGTCTTCACTCGCGCAACAAGACCTGCGCGCTCGGGCTCCGACCGCACCGCTGCAGGAACGCTGCCGATAGTGCGCCGCGAGAGCAGCATTCCGAGAGCGAGGCCACCTGCCGCGCAGAGTGCCGCGACGCTGAGCGACCCGACTCGCACGAGCTCAGGTCTCGCTGGCGCGAATCGTGGCGAGCCTGGTGTCCACTGGCAGCCAGCAGCGCAGTCGGTAGAAGCCGTTGTCGACACTGTCGATCTCGGAGTCGAAATCGAGCGCACCCGTGGAGTTGCGGCTGTGGGACGCCGAGTCATAGATTTCGCCGCCGGAGTCGTAGCTGTACGCGTAGCAGGTAACCGTTGTGGTTCCCGGGATGTACACGAAGGCCTTCAGCTCCTGCAAGCCAGAGGTGTTGTTTGTGTCGTCGGTCACCAGCGGACAATCGACCCATCTCGAGCTGCTGCCGTCGTTCTCGACTCCACCACGGAAGTAGAAGAGGTCCTGCTGATGACTCTGGTTCTCCGCTCGGCAGATCGCGCCCGGGTAGATCTTCCCGTCCGAGGCGAGGGCCGATGGCACGATCACCACCGCGACGAGGAGCGCCAATGCGACACCGCGACCCAGATTCTTCATGTCATCACCTCTAGTTCTCGCGCGCCTTGTAGCTGATGATCTCTGCGGTATCCCCGGCGTTGAGGTAGCACGCGAGGTAACTGTATCCGGGGTCCCCGCTCTCGTCATAGTCGGCTGTGTCCCAGGACAAGACGCACCCGGCGCCATCGCTGCATTCCCCGTGATACGAAGTGGAGTCCAGGCCCGAGTCGAGCACCGTATTCGAGGAATTCTTCGCATAGTACGTGCAGCTGATGCCGGCGCCGCCCGCGGGCCAGTAGATCTCGGCCCACAGAGCCGAGAGCCCGGTCGTGCTGTCGGTATTGTCGCGCATGATGGGGCAGATGACGTTCTGCGCCGTGTCCGTCGCGGTCCAGAGGACGCCCACGTGGACGACATCGTCGTTATCTGAGTCCTCCCCGATGCACCAGTCGCCGCCGTAGACCTTCGCGTCGTCCTCGAGGTAGTAGGTGCCGTTGTCCTGCCACTCGTACCAGACCACCCCACCGCCCGGATCGACCTCGCATCTGAGGTCGCAGTGACCGTCGGTGTACGTGTCGACGGGCCCGAGGGTGATCGTGGTGTAACCTCCGTACAGGCCGGCTTGGCCGGAGGCGGGATCGTAGTTTGCGCAGTCCCCTCCGGTATTCGGGCAGCACTCGAGGGTACAGTCCCAGTTGCCGTACGACGCCAAGTGAAGCCTGACGTCAACGGTGACATCTGGCGCGGCGACCGTGTCCCGGATGATCGGGCAGACGAAGCTGCGGGCGCTTCCCGCAGCGTTCTCGATCCACCCCTTCGGGTACTCCATGTCGATCTGCTGAGCGCCGTCCTCCGCCAGGCACGCGCTCCCGGGCAGGAGGTTCTTGTCGACGGCGAACGTCGCAGCGGGCGACGCCCACGCCGCCAGCAGCACGACGGCGGACCAGATGCGCGGGGCTCGATCTCGTCTCACGGATATCGCCTCCTCGTTCACGTGGGAGGATCGTCGACGCTCCGAGTGATCTTTTCGAGCACGGAATCCGCGCAGAGAGCGCGCGTGATCCGCGCACGCCCCCGGGAGCGCCTGCGCCTGGTCGGGGGCCCGCGCCGGCGGCGAAGATGACGGGAGTCATGAAACACTGAACGTCTGTGCCCACCCCGCAGGGGTGATATCTTGGCACGCCACGATCGGGTAGGTGAGTCGCATGCACCTTTCTCGCACGAGGTTCGAGGTTCGAGGTTCGAGGTTCGAGGTTCGAGGTTCGAGGTTCGAGGTTCGAGGTTCGAGGTTCGAGTAGAGCGATCCACCTCACGATGTGCCAGGTGGATCGCGATGCGTGACGGCACTCACGGGCCGCGCAACGGTGGGGCGACCCGACGCATCCCCGGCGTGGGCGGCGGTCCGGATGCCGCGAGGTGCCTGTCATGGTAGCGCGCAGGCCTCGCGTCCTGGTCATCGAGGAGCGCGACGAAGCGGCGGCGGCGATCACGTCGGCGTTGTCGGGTTGCGGTTGCGTTGCGACGGTCGTCGGCACGATCGACGGGGCAATCCGGATGGCGCGAGAGGTCGCGCCAGTCCTGGCGCTCGTGCACGTCGGGTCGAACGCAATCAAGGGCGCGCACGCGGCCATGGCGCTCGGCGACGAGGCGCCGAGCATACGGATCGTGGCCTACGGTTCCAGGCTGGATCGGCGATTGGCCAGGATCGCGGCGCGCCTGGGGCTGACATGCCCGGTGCTGGACGAGGAGCGGATCGCGGAATGGATCGCCGCCGCCGTTCCGAAGATCGCCAGGCTGGCTCTGCTCGAGCGGTCGGTGCGGATCCGCACCCGGAAGTTCTCGCTGCGGGCCGGCGGGAGCGCCGCGGCACACGCGTTCGTTCCCTCGGATCTGAACGGCGCGGTCCGTGACCTCGAGGACGCGGCGATCCGCGCTGCGTTGAAGCGGGCCTCCGGCTGCCAGCGGGAGGCGGCACGGCTCCTGTCGATCTCGGAGTCGAGCCTGCGGACCAAGATGGACAAGTACGAGATCGCCGGCTGAGCCCCCCTTCTCTTTCCCCCGAGCTAGGGTAGTCTCCCCCAACCGGCGTTCCACCCCGGACGAGCTTCGCTCGCCGGGGACCCCGGGTTGCCGCGAGGGAGAGACATGCAAATCGAGCCGAGCGACCTGTTTCTGGAGAGAGTCCTGCGCTGGGAGAAGGAGACGCCCGACCGCGTCTACTTCACGCAGCCCATGGGGGGCGGCAACGTCCGGGAGTACACCTGGGCCGAGGCCGTCGGGGAGGCCAGACGGATGGCCGCGCACCTCGCGTCGTTCGGGTTCCCGAAGGGTAGCAGGATCGCCATCCTGTCGAAGAACTGCGCGCACTTCATCCTGAGCGATCTGGCGATCTGGATGGCGGGCCACGTCTCGGTGGCGCTGTACCCGACGCTGAGCGCGGACACGGTCTCCTACATCCTCGAGCACAGCGAGTCGAAGCTCATCTTCGTGGGCAAGCTCGACGAGTGGGAGAACATGAAGCCCGGCGTGCCGGCGAGCATGCCGCGCATCGCGTACTCGCTCAGCCCGAAGACGGACTACCCCGTCTGGGAGGACATCGTCGCGAAGACGGAGCCCTTGGCCGGCCAGCCCACGCGCGACGCCGACGACACGGCGATCCTCGTGTACACCTCGGGGAGCACCGGCCGGCCCAAGGCCGTCGAGCACACCTTCCGCACGATGGCGGCCGCCGCGCGGGGCTTCGAGGAGGTCCTCGGCCCGAACCCCGAGGAGCGCGTGCTGTCCTACCTGCCGCTCGCGCACGCCTTCGAGCGCGCGGTGATCGAGGCGATGTCGTTCCGGACGGCGTGCCACATCTACTTCGCCGAGTCCCTCGACACGTTCGTCCACGACCTGCAGCGGGCGCGGCCGACCCTCTTCCACTCCGTGCCGCGCCTGTGGCTCAAGTTCCAGCAGGGCGTCTTCAGGAAGATGCCCGAGAAGAAGCTCAAGCGGCTCCTCAAGATCCCGATCGTGTCCGGGATCGTGAAGAGGAAGATCCTGACCGGCCTCGGGCTCGACGGCGTCCGGATCGCCGCGAGCGGGTCGGCGCCGATCCCGCCCGAGCTCATCCAGTGGTATCGCGACCTCGGACTCGAGCTCCTCGAGGGCTACGGGATGAGCGAGAACTTCTCGTACTCCCACGTCTCCGTGCCGGGGAAGACCCGCGTCGGGTACGTCGGCAACGCGAACCCCTCGGTCGAGGTCAAGCTCAGCGAGGAGGGCGAGGTCCTGGTCAAGAGCCCCGCGACCATGAAGAGCTACTACAAGGAGCCCGAGCTGACCGCGGAGGCGTTCACCGAGGACGGCTTCCTCAGGACCGGCGACCGCGGCGAGCTCGACGAGCAGGGTCGCCTCAAGATCACCGGGCGGGTCAAGGAGCTCTTCAAGACCAGCAAGGGCAAGTACATCGCGCCCGTCCCGATCGAGAACCACATCAACGCGTCGAGCCTCATCGAGCAATCCTGCGTCATGGGCTCGGGCCAGCCGCAGCCCTTCGCCCTGATCATGCTGAACGAGGATCTCCGCGGGAAGGTCGCGACCGCGAGCGTCCGGGCGGAGATCGACGCCGCGCTCGCTCGGCTCCGCGAGGAGGTCAACGCCAAGGTCCCCGCCTGGGAGCAGCTCGAGCTTTTTGCGGTCGTCAAGGAGCCCTGGCTCATCGAGAACGGCTTTCTCACGCCCACCCTCAAGATCAAGCGCGCCGTGATCGAGAAGCGCTACACTCCCCTGGCCGACGGCTGGTACGCGGGAAAAAAGCCGGTCGTCTGGGAGTAGCCAACGGGATTGACAGACTCGCGGCATGGGGCTAGCTTCCGGCGGTTTATCAAGGATTTCGAAGGAAAAGGAAGCATGCCCATTCATCAGGAGCGGAAGGTGGAGATCATCTCCAAGTTCCGCGTACACGATTCGGACACCGGCTCGCCGGAGGTCCAGGTGGCGCTCCTCACCGAGCGAATCAGCCACCTCGCCGATCACTTCAAGTCCCACGCGAAGGACCACCACTCCCGCCGCGGGCTGTTCAAGATGGTCGGGCAGCGCAGGAGGCTGCTCGATTACCTGAAGAGCATCGACGCCGCCCGCTACCGGAAGGTGATCTCGGAGCTCGGGATCAGGAAGTAGCTCACTTGCCACCGGTGGCTCGGCTCGGCGCGTCCCGCCAGCCACCGGCGGCGCTCCAGCGTGGTCGTCCGAGGGCGGGCGTTTCGTCTCGATCCATGTGCCTGGCCGCGAAGCCGGGCCCATCGATCCGGACGAAAAGGCCGTCCGACCCAGGACCGCGTGAGGGGCTCCTTCCCAGGGACGCCAGCGGGCCACGACCCGCAAGGAGACCCGAGAGATGTCCATCATCCGCGAGACCATTTCCATCGGCGACCGATCGATCACCCTCGAGACCGGCCGCGTGGCCAAGCAGGCCGGCGGCTCCGTCCTCGTCCAGTGCGGTGACACCGTGGTCCTCGTCACCGCCTGCGGGGCGCCCCACGAGCGGCCAGGGATCGACTTCTTCCCGCTGACCTGCGACTACCTCGAAAAGACGTTCGCCGCCGGCAAGATCCCGGGCGGCTTCTTCAAGCGCGAGGGCCGCCTTCGCGACGAGGAGGTCCTGGTCGCCCGCCTGATGGACCGGCCCATCCGGCCGCTCTTCCCCAAGGGCTTCAAGAACGAGACCCAGGTCATCGCGACGGTCCTGTCGGCCGACCGGATCAACCCGCCCGATGTCCTGGCCATGACCGGCGCGTCGGCGGCCCTGACGCTCTCGGACATCCCGTTCGAGGGCCCCGTCGTGGGTATCCGCGTCAGCAGGATCGAGGGCCGATTCGTGGCCTATCCGACCTTCCAGGAGATGGAGCAGAGCGAGCTCGACCTCATCGTATCGGTGTCGAAGGACGCCATCGTCATGGTCGAGGGCGGCGCAGCCCAGGCGCGCGAGTCCGTGATCATCGACGCCCTGATGTTCGCGCACGAGTCGGCCCAGCCGCTCCTGCGGCTGCAGGACCAGCTCCGCGAG
Source organism: Deltaproteobacteria bacterium (assembly GCA_016190375.1). Lineage (GTDB taxonomy): Bacteria > Myxococcota_A > Polyangia > JACPQR01 > JACPQR01 > JACPQR01. The sequence continues at coordinate 431 of JACPQR010000032.1, read as the reverse complement.
GTGGGGCAGCGGAAGCGTGCCGTGGTGCCTCCGCCCAAGGACGAGGCCCTGGCCGCGCGCGTGCGCGCCGTCTCGCTCGACGAGACCCGCGCCGCGGAGACGATCCCGGCGAAGATCGAGCGGTACGCGCGGATCCGCGAGATCGAGGAGAAGCTCCTCGCGACGATGGCCGGGGAGTACCCGGACCGCGCCGGCGAGGTCCGCGCCGCGTACGATTCGATGCGCAAGAAGCTCGTGCGCGACAGGATCCTCGACGAGGGTAAGCGGATCGACGGCCGCGGGCCGACCGACATCCGTCCCATCACCTGCGAGGTCGGAGTCCTGCCGCGGGTCCACGGCTCGGCGCTCTTCACGCGCGGCGAGACCCAGGCGGTCGTGCCCACGACCCTCGGAACCAGCAAGGACGAGCAGAAGATCGACAACCTCATGGG
>JACPQR010000031.1 GCA_016190375.1 Deltaproteobacteria bacterium | reverse complement strand
GCCTGTTGCTTCGTCCTACCGGCGATGCTGGTGGAGATCAACAAACCGGCTCGCCGCTGGGGTTGGCCATGCCGAACCCGGGTCCGTGCAACGCACCCGCCTCGAGCCGGGAGGTGGCCAGGGTCGAGACCGCGTGTTAGCTTTGTTGGCATGTCCACATCTGTCAGGAAGACGCTCTACGTCCGGGGTGTCCCTGAACCGCTCTTGCGTCGCGCGAAGGCTCTGGCGGCCCACCGGGGGGCCACGCTAACGAGTGTGGTCCTCGAGGCGCTGGAAAGCGCGGTCCGAGCCGGCGACGTTCCGGACGACGAGGCGCCCGACGACTTGCCCCTGCTCGAGGACGACATGACCTGGTACGAAGCTCACAAACCAGAGCTCCTGAAACGCCATCGGGGCGAGTACGTGGCCGTGCGCAGCCGGCGGGTCATCGATCACGATCGCGACTTCAGTGCCCTCGCGCGTCGGATGTTCTCCCGCTTTGGCCGCGGCCCCGTCTACATGCCGCGCTGCCAGGCCGGCGAGCGGATCGTCCGCCTGCCTAGCCCGCGGGTCGACAGGCGGTGAGCCGCGGGTACGAGTACGACCGCACCGCGGAGCCGCCCGCGCCGGTTCTTCCGGTCCGGCTCTCGGCCCCCGGTTCTGGCGAGTCGATCTTGCTCGTCGCGGTCGTGGACACGGGCGCCGACATGACCGTAGTGCCCGCTGGGCTCCCCCGACGGCTCGGCCTGCCACTCGTGGGAGCGGCCGCCGTTCGCGGCGTGGCCGGCGCGCGAGGGTGCTGCCCGATCTACGCCGCAGAGGTGATCGTCGGTGGCGAGAGCGAGATCATCGAGGTGCTCGGTCTCGGCCGCGAGGGACTGCTCGGGCGCAACCTCCTGAAGCGCTGGGTCGTCATTCTCGACGGTCCGGCCAGTCGCCTGCGCTTGCGCCGCGGTAGTCGGTGACACGCAGTCCATCGACAGCACCATCGTGGCCGCGTAGGCTGAAGGGCGATGGAGCTCGAGGAGGCGATCCGGATCCTGGCGGCCTTCGAGCGCGAGGACGTTCGCTACGTGCTGGTTGGCTCGATGGGGATGGCCGTGCTGGGCGTCATCCGGGCCACGCGCGACATCGATTTCTTCGTCGACCCTGCCCCCTATAACGTAGCCCGCCTGCGCAATGCGTTGCGCTCCGTCTACGCCGATCCGAGCATCGACGAGATCACCGCAGATGACCTCGGCGGAGAGTACCCCGCGATCCAGTACACGCCGCCAGAGGGCGACTTCTGGATCGACGTCCTGGCGAGGTTGGGGGAGCGGTTTCGCTACGAGGACATCGAGTGGCAAGAGGTCGACGTCGGCGGCGTCACCGTCCGCGTCGCCACACCGCGGATGCTGTATCGAATGAAACGGGACACCGTACGCCTGCAGGACAAGGCCGACGCCGCGGAGCTCAGGCGCCGCTTCGAGATCGAGGAAGGCTGATGCCCGTTCGAAAGTTCCGCTCGGTCGAGGAGATGACGGCGCCGGTCGAAGCGCGACCCTACGATCCGGCCAATCTCCGCGCGGCAATCGCCCTCTCGCGCACGTGCATCCGGCTCAGCCGTCGCAGGCCGTCTCCCGGCGTCCGGAAGTTCCGTTCGATCGAGGAAGCTAACGAAGCGCGGCAGCGTCTCGATGACTCCTCCGGCGCCGGGAGCTGATACGGCCATGTGGCCGGGCGACTCGAGCCCCCATGCTCCCGAACCCCACCGGCCGTCCGAGATGGGCCCGGCGCGGCGCGAACGTACGCGCTAGACTTCGGCATGACGCAGGGTGGGAAGGAAGAAGCCGTCGCCCTGGCACTGGCCCTCGACCGCTCCGCAATCGTCCCGGGAGCGCGAGAGGTCGTCCATCTCGTGGCGGAGATCCGCGCTCAGGCGACGGGGATCGACGCTCAGCGCCCGCCGATGTCGCTCGTCTTCGTGCTCGACGTGTCTGGGTCGATGGGCGGCCCGCCGATCGAGCAGGTCGCGCTCTCGGTCGACCGGATTGTCGGCTTGCTCGATCCGACGGACCGCGTGGCAGTCGTCGCCTTCTCGGACAGCGCGAGCGAGGTCTGTCCACTTCGCAACGTCGACGCCGAGACGCGGCGCATCCTCCGCGCGCGCGTGCACCGGCTGGCCGCCGGAGGGCATACGAACGTCGAGGCGGGCTTGCGCCTCGCCGCGGCGGTCCTGCCTCCGAGGCCGCTGCACGAGCGGCAGGTGATCGTCCTCCTGAGCGATGGGGCTCCGAACGTGGGCGCATCGACGCAGGAGGCCCTCGCCGACCTCGCGAGGTCGATCCGTCCGGACGCCGCGGTCTCCACGCTCGGGTTCGGCGCGCACCACCACGCCGAGGTCCTCTCCGCGATCAGCGACGCGGGCGGAGGGCGCTACCACTTCATCGCAGAGCCGGCTGTCTGCGAGCTGGAGTTCGCGCAGGCGATCGGCACTCAGGGCGACGTCGTCGCCGAGCAGGCCGAGCTGCGCTTGCGCCCCGCCCCGGGCATCGACATCGCCCGGCTGCTGGGGAAGCTCGACCTGCGCTACGGGGCGGAGGGCCTCGTCGTGGCGCTGCCAGACCTGCTCGAGGGTGGGCGGCAGATCGTCGTCGCCCAGGCCACCGTGGAGGCGCGCAAGGAGACAGGGCCGTGGGAGATCTTCGAGGTCGCCCTGAGCTACCGCAGGGCCGGCAAGGCAGAGGTCGCGAGGCTCGAAGGCCGAGTGGTCCTCGACGTCACTGCGGCGGGAGGGGCGCTTGCTCCCGCCGCGCACGCGAGCGTCCTGCTCGTCCAGAGCGAGGAGGCTCGCGCCGCGGCGCGTACCCTGGCGGACCGCGGCAACTTCGAGGCGGCGGCCGCTCACCTCAGGGCGCTGATGAAGATCGTCGAGGAAGCCCCGGGCTTCGTCCGGGACGACGGCTCCTCCCTGGCCGAGGCCTACGAGGTCCTCCTCGACGAAGCGACGGCGTACGAGCGCAAGCCGGCCGCCGAGCAGTACGAGGTCTTCCGTCGCACCGGGATGGAGCTCGACCTCGCGGGCCAGCCGGCGGCCGCGTCGATGCCCCGCTTCCAGAGCGCCTGGAGCCGTTCGGTCATGGCGGTCGTCACCGGCCCGGTCCCCGACGCCCACCTCGTGGTCCTGTCGGGCTCGCTCGCCGGCAAGCAGATGCCGCTCGGGCCCGTTCAGGTGGTGGGCCGCACGAAGACCGCGGACATCCAGATCGGCTCGAGCCAGGTCTCGCGCCGCCACACGCGGATCTTCGCCCGGGATGGCGCCTTCTGGGTTCAGGACCTGGGCAGCACGAACACCACCGAGGTCAACGGTCAGATGCTCGACCGCCTCCACAAGCTCATCGGCGGAGATGTGATCCGGATGGGTGACGTCGAGGTCCGCTTCGTGGAGGATTGAAGCGGTTGGTCATGCGTCCCCTCGTGGCCGCGAGCGCGCTCGCGATGGTCTCCGGTCCGGCCCTCGGGCAACAGGTCCCTGGCGACGTCGCCGACCTGCACGTGGATCTCCCCTACCAGGTCCACTACCTAGAGCGGCCCGCGGACCTCGGGCGGCCGGCGGGGCAGGTCGACGCGGCCAGCCTCAGGGCCGGCCGATTGCGGCTCATCGTCCTGTCGCTCTTCATGCCGAATGACGTCCCCGGCCAGGCGCGCCGGGCTCGAAGGCGCAAGACCCTCGCCGAGCTCCTTGCCGTCACGGACACGGCGGACCGGATCGTGCGCTCGAACCCGGACCTCTTCGGCGCCGGCAGGATCCGCGCCGTCTATTCGGTCGAGGGGTCGGACGCGCTCGCCGATCACCTCGACCGCATCCCCGAGCTGGTCCGGCGCGGCGTGGTCCTGTTCGGCCCGGTGCATTCGAGCCACAACGAGCTGGCGGACTCGGCGACGGATCCCAGACCCGGTCGCGGGGGCCTGACCGCCCTCGGCGAGAGGTTCATCCGCGCCGTCTACGCCGCGGGCGCGCTCGTGGACGTGTCTCACTCGTCCGACTCCGCGTTCGACGACATCGCTCGAATCGCCTCGGACCTGCAGCGGCCGCTCGTCGCAACCCACTCGAACGCCCGCGCTCTCGCCGATCATCCGCGAAACCTCACGGACGACCAGCTCCGCGCGATAGCGGCCTCCGGCGGCCTCGTCGGTCTGAACTTCCACATACCGTTCCTGCGCCGCGACGGAGCCGCGACGATCGCCGATGTCGTCGGTCACGCCATGCACATGCGGCGCGTGATGGGACCCGGACACCTCGCGATCGGCTCCGACCTCGACGGCGACATCCGCCCCGCGCGCGGCCTCGAGACCCACGCTGGTCTCGGGGATCTCGCTCGCGCCCTCGACGCGGCAGGGATCCGCGGTCCCGAGCTGGCGGACTTGCTCGGGGCGAGCGCCGCTCGCCTTCTTGCCGTTCACCGATGAACTATGATCGGCGCGCCGTGAAGCCGCGCCGCCGATTGCTCCGCCTCCTCGCGCCGGTCGTCGTGCTCGCCCCCGCGCTCGCCACCGCCGACATCCAGGAGCAACGTGCCCGCCTGCCGCCGCCCGCGACCTGCGTCGACCCCGTGGATGGCGTGTGGATGGCGCACTCCTTCTACCCGCGCGTTGGCCAATGGTACGTGTTCACGGTAGTCAGAAGTCGACGAGAACTGTAGAATCTCGCGGCGTTGAGTCGCGCTTGCTCTACACTGGCCCTCGCGGTCGTGGTCGCGATCGTCGCTGCCAGCTGCTCGACCAGCGTCGTGAGCAGGCCGTGGAGGCACGGGCCTCCGAAGGCGGAGCGACGGGGTCCGAGCCCCGCAGACCGGATCGCTCTGTCGCCCGCCGGGCTCGACAGGTCACGCGTGTCGCGCGATCGGGGCGAGCGACCGATCGGCCGGCGGGCCACCGAGACGCGACCTGAGGGACGCGCGGCAGGGCCGGCAGGTGGGCGCGCCGCTCGCTCGGTCCTGGCGACGCTCGGCAAGGACGCGCTCGACAAGGTGCTTCGCGATCGACTCGGGGCGATCGCCTCATGCTACGGCGAGGGCGAGCGCCTTCCCGAGTCGCTCGACATTGCTCTCGCTGCGGACGGTTCGCTCGGGCCCGCGACCGCGGACATGCCGCCCTGCGTCGCCAGGGTCTTGAGGTCGGCCCGCCTTCCGAGCGCGGCGGGCGGACGAGTCAACTACGCGATGCCCCCCGGATGGGCGGCACCGTTTGCCTGGAGGATCGCTCCATGAGCCAGTCCGAGGTGGAGGCGCTCTTGGCGAAGCAGGTCGTCTACGACGGCGACGACTACTCGCGCAAGTCGCTCGACGAGATGGTGCAGGGCTACACGGCCAAGCACCAGGGGAGCCTGAAGACGCTCGAGGAGCTGGAGAAGGCGCACGAGCAGCTCGGCAAGGAGATGACGCAGGACCTCGTCGAGCAGAAGAGCGCCTGGGAGTACCTGGGCAAGATCTTCACCTTCCAGGAGGTCGGCTCGAACATGAAGGGCCTGCTCGAGAAGGTGCCGGTCCTGCGGTCGCTCGTGCCGGACCGGCCGCTGCACACGCTGCTCACCGAGAAGGTCGAGGTCGCGCAGCGCCGGACGCAGGAGGTCGGCAACTACCTGGACCGGATCCAGGTCGAGGTGCAGAACCTGCAAGAGGACATCACTCGGCTCAACAAGAAGATGGTCGTGGCCGCGCGGAACGAGGAGGCCGCGGCCCTGTACGTCCTCGAGCTGAAGCAGGCGCTCGAGAACGCGCAGAAGGAGGCCGAGTCCATCGAGGACAAGGAGAGCGCGCGCTACCGCGAGCTGCAGAGCACGATCGACAGCGTGAAGCACCGGTTCTGGGAGCACGGGGCGAAGCTGAGGCTCTACTCCACCGCGGAGAACCGGGTGGCCAGCATCATCCGGATGAACAACAACTTCCTCGAGATCCTCCGGAACCTGCACGCGAACATGCAGTCGCTGTACGAGGCGGGCAACGAGGTCCTGAGCGAGCTCGAGGGCAACCTCGCGGCCCTCGCCAGCGCGGCGAAGGCGAGCGAGCTCAGCCTCGACCTCGAGAAGGCGATGGAGTCCCTGCGTACGAGCGTCAACAAGGTCGCGGTCCTGGCCAGCGAGACCTCGCTCTACCTCACTCAGAACGTCGATCGAATGACGAAGGAGATGCGGGTCTACGACGAGGCCACCGAGCAGCTCGTCGAGCAGAACCTCGCGGCCGAGCGGGAGAGCCAGGAAGAGCGCATCCACGAGACGATTGCGCTCGCAGAGAAGGAGCTGAAGTCGTTCCGCGAGGCCAAGACGGGCGGCTAGTGTCCACGAAGATCCGGCTCGCGGGCGAGCACGCCGCCTCCTACGTGACCGTACTGCGCCGACTCGTCGCCATCGCGCGGCCCGGCAGCCACTACCCCGACCCGCGCCGGATCGACGCCCATCTGAGCTTCCTGGGGCCCGCGGGCTCGCGCGAGGTCCACGACGAGCTCGAGATCGACGGTACGACCGGGCTTCCGACCCTGCGCGAGATGTTGCGGGTCAGGGCCGACCGCGACCTCGCCGCCTCGTTTCTCCGCGAGCACGCCGAGGCGCTCCCCGCGAAGGCGGTCTACTACCGGGCGCTGGCGGACGCCGATGTGTGTCCCGCTTCATCGCTCGACGTGCGGTTGCGCTCCCGGCGCCGCTCGCTCGCCCGCTTCGAGGTCGTTCACGATCGCCTCGACGCGGCGTCGGGCTGGTTTCTTCGCTACACCGCCCAGATCGAGCAGAAGGGGGGCGGGCACGTGGATCTTCGCAGGGGCGATCTGTCGGCGCCCACGGAGCGGTTCCGGAACGCGTTCGAGCGCGTCGCCGGCGCGGATGCCGAGGTCGCGTTGCTGCTCTTGTCCGAGCTCGACGGCGTGAAGGTCGAGGAGGTCGTTCGCGGCCAGATTGGTCCCTGCCACTTCGCCGGGATAGAGGCGCCCCCTCTGATCGAGGACGTCGTGGGGACGGTCCCCGGCGCATTCGTCCTGCACCTGGCGCTCGAACGTGCCGGGCCGGGGGTCCTGCGCGATCTTTGCCGCGACCCGTTCGGCCGGCTGTACCGCGATGCCCTCGGCAGTCGAGCCCGGGCCGAGATCGAGGCTCGCCGGGAGGCCCTCGGATATCGAGTCTCGAAGGAGCGGCGCCTGATCTGCACGCCGTCGGCCGACGCCCCGCTGCGCCGCGCTCTCGACCGCGCCGGCACTCCGCTCGTCGTGCGGAGTCGGTAGCGGGCTGCGCCCTTGCGCGACATTTCGAAGCCACCTAGTGCCGACGCGATCGGCGGAACGCGGCGAGCGCACAGGCGATGAGCCCGCCCGCCGGCGTCCGCCACCGGGCGCTCGTCCTCGGCGCCGACGAGCACGCGCAGCCGCCCCGCTGGTAGCCACTGCCGTCGTCGTCGCCATCGTCGCCGTCGGAGTCGCCGTCCGTGTCGGTGTCGTTGTCGGCATCGGCGTCGTCGTCCGCGTCGACGTCGGCGTCGGAATCGTCGTCCGCGTCGACGTCGGCGTCCGAATCGTCGTCCGCGTCGGAATCCGTGTCGGCATCGGCGTCGGTGTCCGAATCCGTGTCCACGTCCGCGTCCCCATCCCCACCTGGATCGACGTCTTCCTCTCGGGCGCACCAGTCGTCGCCGTCGATGCGAACGCAGACGAAGCGATCCGGGCAGGTTCCGACCTCGCACTCCTCGGTGCAGTACTGGTAGTCGTCGAGCCCGATGAGGCACATGCGACCGTCGCAGTCGCGCCCGTCCTCGCAGGGGTCACCGGTCTCGCCGAGCGGCTCGGGCTCGGGTACCTCGTTTCCGAGCTCGGTGTCGATCCAGTCGGAGTAGTAGCCGACCGTCGTGTAGATGTCCTGGCCGGCCGAGCACTGCTCCTCGGTTCCCCCGCTGGTGACTCCGACGATCGTGCCGCCGAGGTCGAACGCTGGGCCGCCCGAGTCACCGAAGCAGGTGTTGGCGGTCGTGAGGAAGACCGATCCCCAGTGGTCATCGACCCACCCCGAGCCTTCCCGCTTGCGGTCGTCGCCGTCGTCGTCGGTGTACTGGCCGTACCCGACCGCGCGGACCTCGCTGCCGATCTGCGGGTCGTCCTCGTCACGCGAAAACGACAGCGGGTCGAGGCCGAGGTCCACCGACGTGATCAGCATGCCGAGGTCCGCCTCGGCGTCCGGGGGGAGGCGCGCGTCCGCGACGTCACCGGCGAGCGCCAGCGCCTCGCCATCGCCGCTCAGCGGATCGAAGCCCGAGTAGATCTCGATCCCGCCGACGTCGAGGCCCTCGATGCAGTGCCGGGCCGTCAGCACGTGCTGCGCGCCGATCACGCTGCCCGTGCACAGGCCGTCGACCCACAGCATCACGACGGACGGGTCGTCACGATCGAGATCTCCATTCAGGATCGCCTGGCGCCTAAGGCCGATCGGAGCCGTGGGCGCGGTGCAGGCTGCGACGAGGATGGCAGCGACGACGAGGGTGGCTCGCCTCATGGTGGCGCCGGAGCCTACCCCGTCTTCCGGAGGTCGGCGATGACAACCGCCGGCTCCTGAACGACGAGCCCTCACCGGGCGCGGGCGCCTCAGGGCATCAGCGTGCCGTCCGCGAGGCCGCCCCAGAGCCGCCCGAGGCTCGTCGACTCGCCCGCTGTGCGGCTCCGGTTCGGCATCGAGTACCATCGACGTATGGTGCGTCTCGCGGCCGTCACCCTGGTCGCCCTCGGCTGCTCGAGCGAGCCGCAGGGCGCCTCCATTGCGACCCTGGATCACGACTTCGAGCCCCTGCGCGCGGCCTTCGACGCGGACGCCGGGAGAGTGCGCCTTCTGGCGATCCTGTCGCCGACCTGACCGGGCTGTCTCCGGCGGTTCGCCGGAGTACGCGACGGGATTCTCCGGCGAACGGGCGATCCGAACCTGCGTGTCTACTTCGTGTGGATGCCGGTGCTCGGCAACGACGACCGCCCGAGCGCCGAAGGGCACGCGCGCCGGGAGCGCGACCGGCGCGCCCGTCACCACTGGGCGCCGTCGCGTGCGCTCGGCCGGGCCTGGGCGCGCCTGGCTCCCCCGCGCGGCCAGCCACTGGCCTGGGACGTCGTGATGCTGTTCGATCGCGCAGCTCGCTGGCGGCCCGGCCAGCTCCCCAGGCCTGCCCTCGTTCGCTATCCGAGCTCGATGAGCCCGCCAGGCGAGCTCGCGTTCGACCCGGACGAGCTGGGCGCCGCCGTGAACCGCGCCCTCGGCGACTGACGCGCGCCGGCCGGGCTCGCCGGTCTGCACGCAGGCTGGCAGCAGCCGCCACCCGGCTCCTCGAACGCGGTTGCAGACCGGGGCACCCACCGGCCGAAAACCCCAGTCCTCTCGCGGGGCCCGCTCCGATCTGCCGTTCGGTTGCGCGGGCACGCGAGGTGCTTGCCGCCCTCTCGCATGTCTCGACTCGGGCACCCGCTGGCTCTCCTCCTCGCGGCCTGCGTTCCCGCCCCCGGTCTCGAGGGGTACGGCGGTCGCGCCCTCGGCGAGGGCGATGCGGGCCCTGCCACCGACTGCTGCGCCTGCGAAGCGCCGGACGTCGCCGCGCCCGCGGATCTCCCGACCGTCCGCCAGGACCTGTCGACCTGGACCTGCCGCCCCGACGGCGCGCCCCAACCGGTGGCGTTCTTCGACGCCGACTCGACGCTGCGTGTCTCGAAGAGCGGGTCCGTCACAGCGGACTATCCCGGCGACGTCAACATCCTGCCATTCGTCGCGCGCAAGATCGCCGAGCTCGGGGAGCTCGGGTACCTCGTGGCGGTCGTCTCGAACCAGGGCGGCGTCGGCTCGGGCCACCAGTCGTACGAGGACGCCGAGGGCGCGCTCGCCTTCACGGTCGCGCAGCTCGGCAGGCTGGGCGCTCGGGTGCACTACTTCGACTTCGCCGAGGCGTACGACGAGTTTCGCAAGCCGCAGCCGGGCATGGGTGCTCGCCTCGACGGGATGCTCACGACTCGCTGCGGCGCGGGCGTGGACCTCGCGCGGTCGCTCATGATCGGCGACTCGGCCTACAAGAAGAACGTCGACGGTCCGAGCCCCGACGGGCGACCCGCCGATGACTTCTCGAGCTCCGATCGCCTCTTCGCCCAGAGCTTCGGCGTCTGGTTCGCGGAGCCGCTCGACGCCTTCGGCTGGCGCGCCTTCGGCGTCACCAACATCGCGACCGAGGCCGAGCTCTACGCGTTCGTCGACGCAATCGAGGCGGAGGCGCTTCGCATGGACGAGGCCCGGGAGGATCCGGCGCGCGCGCTCGCTCTGCACCGCGAGGCCGCTGCCATCCGTGGCGTCAACGGACTCTGATCGTCAGTCGGGCTCGCGCCCGGTGGACGTCGCGGGCCGCCTTGCGCGGAGCGAATGAGGCTCGCCCGTTCTGGGCTGACGGACTGGCTTTCGGCGGCGAGTGGGGGCTCGATCAGCCGAGCGAGTCCGCTGTCGCCCACAGCGCGTCCAGATCCACGATCAGGTCGGCGAGGCCGGGGACGTCCTCGAGCCGTCCGGCGGTTGCGCCGAGAGCGTGCGAGTAGCGACCATCGGCGCCGAGCTCGAACACCTCGAAGCTGCGGAGCTGAGGGTCGACGATCCAGTACCACCGCACACCGAACGCCGCGTACTCGCCCAGCTTCTCGACGCGATCGCGCCGCTGATCGCGGGGCTTGGCGGAGACGACCTCGACCAGGAGGTCAGGCGGGACGCTCACCGCCCCTTCGGCGGGGGGCCGATGGCCTGCCAGGTACATCCAGGCGTCCGGCTTTCGGCCGCGCCGAGGAGACAGTGCGAACCGCGTGTCCGACACGCCGACGACGGCGCCGCGCGAAGCCGTCCACGACGAGAGGAGCGCGACGACCCACGCGACGACGACGTCATGCAGCGCGCCCACATCCTCCTCCTCGACCAGGTACCCGTCGACGAACTCGCCGCCTTCGTCCTCGGGGAGATCGACCCACTCGCCGAACGTGATTGGACGCAGGCGCTCGGTGACGGCAGCAGCCGGGACAGACATCGCTCGGATTGTAGCAAACGTGCTGGAGAGGGCGAGGGGCGCCTAGCCGCGCGGCCGTTGCCGTCAGCGGCGCCAACGGACTCTGATCGTCAGTCGGGCTCGCGCGCAGGCCGCCAATCGAGGAGCGAATGACGCTCGCCGTGATACCCTCGGCGCCGTGGCGCGAGAGCCGATCGCCGTGACGCCCGAGACGATCGAGGCCAGGCGCTCGTCCGCCAGGACCGCGATCATCGAAGCGGGGCTGCCCGACCGGACGCGGACCGCGGCTCCTGGAACCTACGGCATCACGCGCACCGCGCTCGACCTGCTAGAGTGCCTCGAGGCGGGGCTGGCGGCGGGTCTCGCGACCCGGGAGGCGCTCCTGGGGCGGATCGCCCGCGACCGCGCGGTGGGGTTTGCCGCGGGAGAGCCGACGGCGTCCGAACGCCGCTTCGCCTCCGCGTTCGGGATGCTCGTCGCCTGCGAGGAGCTGCTCGGTGCGACGGACGGCCTGTCGGACGCCGTCCTGCCCGACCGCGCGTTCCCGCCCGACGAGGTCCTGCCGGTGCTCTCCGACGAGGCGCTCGGCCAGGCGCTCTGCCGCGATCTCGACGGCTACCTCCAGCACTACCACGGCCACGCCGACCCCGCGCGCCGTCTGGGCGACGAGGCGAGGCTGGCCGCCTGCGTGAGGAGCCACGTCAAGCGGACTGCCCTGTCGGCCCGCGCGGCGTGCAGCGCCTCGGAGCACCAGACGCTTCTCGACGCCCTCGCAGCGACCACGCTGCGCCTGCCCTCCGTCACCTACGCAGGCCTGGAGCGGCGCGCGGCGTCGGACGACGAGGAGCCCGACCTCCTCGACGTGGCGCCCGAGGACATCGTCGGCAACGCCGAGGTGCTCGCCGCGGGCCTCAAGCTCGCGCGCACCGTCGCGGCCTTCGACCTCGCGGCGGGCAAGAACCCGCGCATCCTCGACAACCCGGTCCTCTTCGTCCTCGGCTCGCCCGGCTGCGGCAAGACCGTCACCGCCCACGCCATCGGCCGCGCGTTCCTCGGCCTCTGCCGCGAGACGGGCCTGCCTGCTCGTTTCCGGGTGATCCGCCGCACCGACTGGGCGAGCCACTACCAGAACAAGAGCGCGAGCGATCTTCTCCGGATCTTCAGGGAGGAGGTCTTCGGTTTCCACGGCGTCTGCGGTTGTTACTGGCCCGACATCGACACCGCGTTCGCCGCCCGGAGCGATCCCGACATCCGCTCCGAGGAGAAGTCGAACCTGGCGACGCTGTTCGGTATCCTCGACGGCACCGTGGGCCCGAGGAACGGCAAGTGGTTCCTCCTCTGCGACGCGAACACGACCCAGATGGACGACGCGATGGTCTCGAGGTTGACCCAGGACCCCAAGATCGCGAAGGGCCCCGAGACCGCCGCGGACTACGTGCGCCTGCTGCGCGACCTGAAGCTGCGCGCCTTCCGACCGCTCCTGCCGCCGGACCCGGAGTGGGAGCGGATCGGAGAGACGCTCGCCGACGCCGCGCTGAGCGGCCGCGCGGTGGCCGCGATCGCGGGAAGGATCGCGGCCGAGCTCCAGGACGTCGAGGAGCCGCCGGGGTTCTTCGCCATGAGCTACGAGGAGAAGCTCGAGGCACTACGCGAGAGCGCGAAGCCCGTCGACGCCGGCCGCGTCCTGGAGCACGTCGACCACTACGTTCGCTTCGAGCGCGACGCCGCCGATCGCGCCCACTCCGAGCGCTTCGAGCGCCGGGTCGAGGAGATCAAGCGCGAGCTGAGCGCGCAGGCCGCGGTCATCGCCCAGGCGCGAAGCGGCCAATGACGGACCTCGTCGAAGATCTGGTCCATCAGTTCACCGACCCGTACGCCTTCTACCGCGAGCTCATCCAGAACGCCATCGACGCGGGCTCGAACCGCATCGAGGTCACGCTCCGCTATTCTCCGACGCCCTCAGCCGGCGTCACGACCGCCCAGGTGCAGGACTGGGGCGAGGGGATGACGCGCGAGATCGTGGAGAGGTTCCTCCTGACGAAGTTCCGGTCGAGCAAGGAGGACGACCTCACCAAGATCGGCAAGTTCGGGATCGGTTTCATGAGCGTCTTCGCCTGCGCGCCCGAGCTCGTGGTGGTCGAGACGGGACGCGACGGCGAGGACCTGCGCGTGCTCCTGCACCCCGACCGTTCCTACGAGATCCTCGCGTGCCCCGAGCCGATCGAGGGCACTCGCGTCTCGGTACACAAGGACATGAGCGTTGCGGACTACCGCGACTTCGTCGCGAGGTCCCACGACTCGGTGCGGCGCTGGTGCAAGCACTCGGAGGCCGATGTCACGTTCGCCGCCGGCGACGAGAACGGATCGAGCCCCGGTCCGGGCGAGCCCGTTCGGGAGCCGCTCGCACTGGATACGGCATTTCAGGTCGAGTACCGGGAGGAGGGGACCGTGATCGTCGCGGGGCCCTCGCGCGACGAGCGGCAGACGTTCGCCGGCTTCTACAACCGCGGGCTGACCCTCCTCGAGACCGCCGAGCCCCTTGCCCCTGGCGTCGACTTCAAGATCCTGTCGCGCTACCTCGAGCACACCCTGACCCGCGACGACATCCGCCGGGACAAGGGGTTCGCTCGGGCCATGAAGCTCCTCGGCAAGCTCGTGGAAGGGGCGCTCGAGGACCGGCTGAAGGTCGAGCTCCGCGCTCTCGCGGAGAAGGCCGAGGACGACGGCACCTACTGGCGCACGCTCTCGTGGGCGAGCCGGCGGCTCGACCCGGATCACCTCTGGTTCCCGCTGGCCCTCGGCGGCGCAGTCGATGGGCGGGCTCTGCGTCGCTCGGCGAAGAAACACGGCCTCCTGTACGCCCGGCGCGCCCCGTCGGATCCGCTGCTCCTCGCGCTGGCCGGCGAGGGCGCGCTCGTCCTGCGCCACGACGACTGGACGCTCAAGATCGCGGAGCAGGTGACGAAGAGCAAGCGGGCGCTGGCCCACGAGGGGCACACGGTCGCCAGTCCGGGTCAGGGCGCGAGCACGGACGTGGAGACCGTGCTGGCAGCCGCCGTCGGTGCGCTCCTCGCCGCCGCAGGGGCGCGCACCCGGACCACGATGATGGCCGACGTGTGCGGCGCCGGTTTCCTTCAGCCCGCGGTGCTCGTGGACGCGGCCGGCGAGCCCACCGCCTCGAAGCGCTCCGTCTCGTCCCCGTTCAAGCGCGGCTGCCCGGAGGTCCTCTGCCTCAACCGCGCCCACGCGCGCATCACCGCCGCCCTCCGGCTGTCCGCGAAGAGCAAGGAGCTCGCCGCGCTGCTCGTCGCGCGCGGCCTCGCGTCGAGCTGGGCCGCGCTCGACGATCGGGCGGACCATCGACTCACCGAGGCCGCGCTCTCCCAATGAGCGAAGCGAATTGGAGCGAGCGGAGCGGGATTGACTCCCGCGGAGCGAGCGGGGGGTCCGGGGGGGCTCGTCAGGCCCCCCCGGTGGAACAATGAGCGTCTCGGAGCTACGGGATCGGCTGCGCGACGACGCGCCCGAGCTCGGGCGGGGGCGGATCAAGATTGACGCGCAACGCGCGCTCCAGAAGCTCAGGGACCACAGGCTCGCCGATCCTCACCACTACGTCCTCGAGCTCCTGCGCGCCGCCGTCGCCTCCGGCGCGACCGCGGTCTCCATCCGGAACGACGCCGACGACTTCGAGCTGACCTTCGACGGCCGGCCGTTCCCCGCCGAGGTGCTCCGGGATCTCTTCGCCTACGCCCTGACCAGCGGGGGCGACGACGAGGCAACGAGGTTCAGGCTGCTCGCCCTCGGAGTCAACGGCGCGCTCGCCCTCCGGCCACGGTGGATCGAGATCGAGTCGGGAGGGCACAGGCTCCGTGTCCGGAAGTCCGCGAAGACGGACCTCGAGCCCAGCGAGGCCCCGACGACGAGCACGCGGATCCACGTGCGCGAGGGCATTGGCCTGAGAACGCTGCGCGACGCCGTGGTCGGGCCCGCCGAAGCGCAGGTGATCTTCGAGCGCTCCGCGCAGTTTCCGGGGTCGCTCACGATCAACGGACAGCCCGTGCAACGCCCCCTGTTCGACGGCTGGAAGCTCGCCCTGCGGCACGAGGTAGAGTCCGGGACGCTCG
Organism: Deltaproteobacteria bacterium; assembly: GCA_016190375.1. Classification (GTDB taxonomy): domain Bacteria; phylum Myxococcota_A; class Polyangia; order JACPQR01; family JACPQR01; genus JACPQR01. Next base: position 23,230 of record JACPQR010000031.1, on the reverse strand, counting down.
GTCTCGTCGTGGCGGTTCCAGAGGAGCCGATCGGAACGAGCAGTCTCCACGTCGACGTGCTCGGCGTGCGTGTCGTGACGAGGGGCCTCGAGCTGCCCGCGCTCCAGGTGCTCGCATGGTGCCGGGACGACACGCTGAGGCGCAGCGCGTCCGGCGCGGACATCGTGGACAACGATCCGGCGACCGTGGCGCTCGATCAGGAGCTTCGGGCACAGGCCGACCTGCTCCTGGAGGAGATGTTCAACTGGTTCGCCGAACCGGAGCGGGAACGGGAACGGGTGGGGACTGCCAGGCGGATCTTCACGGCCGTCGCCGCGAAGGCTCTCCCCCGGTTCGCGATCGACCCGGCCGCGCCGACGAGGCGCGCGCGGGCCGTCCTCGAGGCGGCGCCGATCCTCCCAGGGCCCGCGGGCGAATGGTGCTCCGTCGCGGACCTGAAGGCCGAGGTCGAAAAAGGCCGTCCGGTCCGGATCTCCAAGAGGACGTACGCAGCGGGCGGCTTGTACGACCCGCCCGTGGTGCTCCTGAAGGATCGCGAGTCGCCGCTCGCGAAGATCCTCCCCGCTGGCCGGCTGCACGACATCCACCAGGATGTACTCGCCCGCGTCCGCGCGGAGCGAAACCGCCGCGCCTTCGAGGCGCAGCCCGCGGAGGAGCCGCGCTTACCACCAGGAAGCTACCGCGCGCGCATCACCATCGACGAGGAGGGGTTCCGGGGCGAGCTGGGCCTACCTCCCGAGGGCGAGACGGCCGTCGTCCGTTACCTGCGCTGTGGCAAGCTCCTCGAGCTCAGGGAGGTCATGCCCCTTAGCTGGCTGCGCGTGCGCGCCGTGATCGACTCCGGGAGCTTCTCCCCCGACGCGAGCTGGCAAGGCGTGGCCGAGGACAGCGTCCTCGTCCGGGCCCACGTCGTCCTCGTCTCGGCTGCGCGCCGCTGCATCATCGATGCGTTGGCGAGCGGTCCGAGCGACGCGATCCGGGCGTACGGGAGGGACCTCGTCGCATGGCGCGCCCGCTCCGAAGCCCCCGACGTCACGATCGAGGACGAGCTCGCCCGCGCCCCCATCTTCGAGTCTGCAGGCGGCGGATGGACCTCGCTCGCCGAGCTCGGCAGATGGCCCGCAGTGCGCACCGTGGATCGCCCCTGGCCGCACGCGGCGCTCGATGGCAATGCGATCGTCGTGCTCCGCCCACGCGACCGCGAGGCCGTCGAGCGGATCCTCCCCGGGAAGGCGTTCATCGACCAGGCCGAGCGCCTGCGTCGCGAGGCGGACATCCGAACCCGTCTCGCCGGGCCGAGGACCGAACCTCGGTTGATCGGGCCCATGCTGGCGAAGGTGGAGGTGAGGCGCGAGGGAATCCGGGGCGAGGTGGGCGTCCCCATGGCGGGCGAGGGCTCCTTGATCCGCCCGCTTCGCGAGGGCATCGCCCTCGGGGAGCACGCTGGCGTAGCGCGCTACGGGCCGACCGTGGCCGTGATCGAGTGCCCGGCGCTTCGCCCCGACGACGCCTGGACCGCTCCCGTGGTGGACGAGGCCTACGCCTGCATGACGAGCGCGATCCACGACGCGCAGCGACAGCTCGTGCGCCCTCTCCTGGAGTCGTACTCCACGCTGGGCACGATGCCCGAGACGGCCCGGCAGTACGTGCTGGCCTTCATCCGGACAGACCTGTCGAGGCTCGCCGCTCGGGAGACAAAGCTCGACGACGTGCAGCGCGCCGTGCTCGATGCGCCGCTCTTCAGTGGACCCTCCGCGTCGGGCGTGCGCTCGCTGTCCCTCGCGCAAGTCGCGGCGGCGGCGCGGCAGGCAGGAAAGATCTGGCTGATCCTCGAAGACGCCGAGGCGCCCCGCATGCCGGAGAGCATGACGGTCGTTTACTCCGAGCCTGGGATCGAGCGCGTTCTGTCGGAGGTGCTGGAGCTGAGCTGCGAGGATTCCACCGCCGAGATCCTCCGGATCGTGGCGCGCGAGGCGTTCGAGGCGCAGCCGGAGCGCGAGCCTCGCCTCCCGGACGGCGCGGCGATCCGGGTCCCGGTGGACGCGCGCGGCGTCGAGGGCGAGGTGGGCTTCGTGCCGGGCGCCGAGAAGGGCGTCCAGATGGAGCTCCTCTACTCCCGCCGTCCTCTGTGCGCTCGATCGGTGCAGCACCCGCTGCCGCTCCGGGCCGTGCTCGACGTCCGCGACAAGGACATCGACCCGGCGGTGCGCGAGATCCCGCCCCAGCTCGAGTGGCGGGTCGACCTCGCCGTCCAGCGGGCGGGCTGCGACCTCCTCGACCTCGCTCTCGCGGACCCGTCTCGTCCCGGCGCGCGCGAGATCCTCCTCGCTGCGGTTGGCTCCTGCATGGGCTCGGACCTCCCGCCGCCCCTGCGCGATCGGCTCCTGGAGCATCCCCAGTTCCCGACGCTCGAGGGAACGTCGCTGCCAGCCTCCGCGCTTGCTGGTCGGACGAGGATCACCTACGTCACCACGCACCTGTCCGGTGCGGCGCCCTCCGGCGAGCCCGTCGTCGTGGCGTCCGACCCGGCCGTGCGCGCGGCGCTCGACCGCTGGACGGGCTCGATCGTCGACGTCACGGACGAGCTCGCGGCCGACATCGCGATCCGCCGCACCCGTGACGCCTTGCCGGCCCTCGAGCGCATCGAGGTCTGGGGACCGACGCTGCGGCGCCTGTCGATGAGCCAGGGCGACATCGATGGCGAGGTCGCGCTCCTCGCGGGCGAGAGCGCCGGACGGGTCACCTTCCACCACCGGCGGCGCGTCCTCTGCGAGGAGGCAGCGGATCTTCCCGCGGGCGTCGCGGCCGCGGTCGACTGCGATCGGCTGACTCCTACCTCGAGGCACGACGGCGTCACGCACGACGCCGTCCACGCCGAGGTGCTTGCCGCCGTCTTCGAGGGTGTCGACACGATTGCCGCCGTGCTCGCCGCCGAGTGGGGCGCGATGCCGGCCTCGTCGCGCTCGGCCTCCGTCGCGGTCGCCGTCCGCCTCGCCGCCTGGCTCGTCTGCCGAAGCCCCGACTACGGGCATGTCCTGCAGTCGGTCCCGCTGCTCGAGGCCACCGACGGACGCCCGCTGTCGGTGCGCGACCTCGCCGAGGCCCAGAAAGGGCACGGCAAGGTCCTCTGCGCCGACGTCAAAGGTGGGCTCCTCGAAGCGGAGCGATGGGTGTGGCGGCCCCGCTTCTCGGAGCGGGCGATCTTCGCCGATCGCTTCGTCCTCGAGGACGCCACCGAGCTGCTCGAGCGGATGGCCGAGCTCCAGTCCCGCCCCAGGGTCACGTCCCTGGCCGTTCCGATCGTGACCAGATGGCGCGAGCCGGTGTCCTCGAACGCCAAGGGCGTGCCGATCGAGGGCGAGGTTGCGCTGCCTCCGGTGGCAAGCGGCGAAAGGCGAGTCGAGTTGCTGCGCGAGGGTCGGCTGGTCGAGACGGTCGTGAGCAAGCACCCGATCGGCTACCACGCGCGAGTCTCGTGCGACGCGCTCGCGCCCGACGAGTCCTGGTCGAAGGTCGTACGCAACGGCGCCTTCCAGGCCGTCACGAGCGCGGTCGGAATGGCGTTTCACCGCCTCTTCGTTCGCCTGCTCGCGGACGAGACCAGGCCCGGCGGATGGCGCTCCTACGCGATCGCGGCGGCCCGGTGGAAGAGCGTCCAGACCGGCCCCATCGCGGAGATCCGGCCGCGTCTGGCCGTGCTGCGCGACGTCACCGGAGCCGACGTGACGCTCGGCCGGGCATGGTCCGAGTCCTCGGAGCGGAGTCGGGTCGGCGTGGCGGACCTGGAGGTGAAGGTCAAAAGCCCGCCCGACCGCCTGATCCTCGCGGTAGGCCCCGAGGACCGCCAGCTCCTCGCGGATCTCGGGATCGAGGTCGAGGACCTGACGGTATCCCTGCTTCGGGAGGCCGAGCGCGAGGCGCAGCGCAAAAGCCGGCGCCTCTCCGACCTACGCTACCCCGGCGATGCCGTGGCGCGGATCGAGGTCGACGCGGACGGCTGGCGCGGAGAGCTGGCGCTGCCGCTGTTCCACACCGACCCCCCTCAACCAACCGGGATCCGATTGGCGCGCGCCGGGGTGTTCATCGACGAGTACGTTCCGAACCCTCAGTCGATCGTCGGGGGCGTCCTCGATCACCCCGAGCTCCCGGTCGACCACGACTGGAATCGCGCCGCGCTCGGCGACGAGGATCGAGCCAGAATAGGCGAGCTGATCGACGCGCTATTCGCGCGCCTCGCCGAGGCCACATTGGCAGGGCTGGCCCCCGAGCTTCGCGAGTCAGCCGCGATACACGCGCTCACGTACCTGCACCTCTCCCGAGGTGTCACCGCGCCCGCGCACCTCGACCGGCTGGATGGAGCACCCGAGGCCCTCGCCCACGCCAAGATCCTCCCGCTGGCCGACGGCCGGTGGGTCGACCTCCGAAGCGTCGCCGAGCGCGTCGTCCGGCGCGGCTACGTCGCCGCGATCGGCAAGCGGCTGTCCCCGCGGGAGATCGACGGCGACGTCGTGCTGCTCATCGCGTCAGAATCGCTCGAGACGGCAGTCGGCTGGGTCCTCGGAGAAGGCGCGGTCCGCCGCTTCGACGACCTCGCCAGCTTCCGCGAGCACCGCGCCGAGGACGACCCCGACCCGGAGACTCCACTCGGAGTGGGCCTCGCGCTCCTGCGCCGCGAGGCGGAGCTGCTACACGCCGACGCATGCGGAAACCTCTTGGCGCAGGAGCTGTCCGGCGTGCGCCTTCGCGCGCGCGGCGGAAAGCGCGCGACCCACTACGATCCCGAGCGCGGGATCATCACGATCGATCCCGATCACCCCGGCGCCCGCCGAGCGCTCGAGGGCGCGCGCGAACGTCCCGATCTGCTCTACGTGCTCCTCGCCGCCATCTACGGCGCCATCAACCGCGCGAGCGAGCGCGTCACCGACGACGACGAGGAACGCCTCGCCGAGACGCTCACGAGCCACCTCGAAGCGAACCCGAGCCTCCTGGAGCCACGCTGATCATCGAAGCGGGACGCCCCAGACCGGCTCGGTAGTCGGTAGCCGCGGCCCAGCAGTCCGGTGAGGCGCCGTCCGGCCAGGGTTCCACGAGGCGGAGTCGGGACAGGTCGCGCCGGCGAGTCGCAGCGGGGCGGCGGAATCGAGGCCGAGCCCGTGGCCGAGCCAGGATTGTCCGGCTCTGAGGTCGCTACGGCTCGGTGAGTCGTGCGCTGGTCGCGGCATGGAGCGCGCGGTGTCGGTGAGGATCGCTCGGGCATGGCGCCACGTGGATGACCAGAGCTACGCAGGGGTCGCGGAGTTCCTCGATCGGACCAACGCGATCTGCTACCGGCTCGTGAATCCGAGGCCCTGGGCAGGGCGAGCCCACGGGGCCCGGGTGCCAGCTCGAGCCCCGTGTCCACCGCGGCCTCAAGAGATTAGTGCCTAATTCAAGTGAGCGGGCCTAGAGGTGCAAGTCGTCGGTCGAGCAGGTCCGGGTGCCGGGCGCCACCCTCCTAGGTCACCTGCGGCGATGTAGAGGCGCGGACTTGCTTCGCATCGAGCCGCGTGGGCGCGCGGGGATTCCCTCTCATGATCGCGACCGTCGCCTTCGCCGCGGAAGGGCCTCAAGAGAGAGCCCGAACGCTGGGCCCGGATGAAGATAGATCGGCCACGAGGTCGAGAAGCGAGGCACGAATCGACGTCCAGGGCTGGTCGAGGTCGAGCGTCCGGACCATCACGTCGTGTCCCGCCAGGCGGTACCGAAGGTCGAGGTGCTGGCCGGCCGCGGCATACAGCAGGACGCCGACTGCCTCGCGAGCGTGCCCGTCCAGGCTACGCGAGGTCCGCAGGTCCGGCGCATCCCGCCGAGCCCGCAGGGTGACGTGGACGGGGAACCGCGACGCCAGCGCCTCTCGCGAGCGATGGGGGACACCGGCGTTGCCGGTCTTCGGTCGGCCAGCTCCCTCGCGTCTGCCGCCGTGGGTCCGCGGCCGGAGCTCGAGCTGAACGGGAGAGCGAGGACCTCGACGTTTCATAGTTGATATTGGCTATAATATGCATCGGTCCGTCGTCAAGGAGGAAATGAGGATCGGGCGAACATGGGAGCGTCATGCCAGCACTCGCGTGAGCCCCGACATCCCGGCAGATGTCAGGACCGAGAGCGCTGTACGCTCGCGCTCGTCACGGCGCATGCAGCTCGGGACTGTTTGGGGCCCGAGAGCATGCGCCGCGCCGGAAGCTACCGTCGCCGACAGTCCAGGCTGAGCCGATGAGCGAGGTGAATGGGTACGGCCACAGCGGGGCCGGCGAGGGGGAGCCACCGCGATGTTGCGCTCGCCCTGTTGCGCCTCCTCCGCCGACGAGGCGTGGCTCCGCGCGCGCGGGGGCGTGACTCAAGGACGAGCGGCCGCGCAGCAGCGGAAGCCGAGGTTGGAGTACCGGTAGCCCTCGCGCGCCGAGGAGAAGTCGAAGTCGCAGGCGAGGCCCGGGGCGATGTCGTCGTTCGCTCCTCCCCGGATCCGGTAGGCGATCGGGTCGAGAGAGACGCGCGTCGCGGTCCACTCCTGGACGTTTCCGGACAGATCGAGCGCCCCGGCAGCGCTCGCGCAGCCGGAAGACTCGGGGGCGGGGCAGCCCCATGCGGTCCCGGTCGGACGCACCTCGTCGGCGTCGGGTTGAGCGCAGTCCGGGTCGTAGTCCGCGCCGTTGCACGAGTCGGCGACGTACTCGTCGCCGTACGGATAGCGGTCTCGAGCCAGGCCTTCGCAGGCGGCCTGCCACTCGATCTCGCTGCACAGCTCCTTGCCCGCGGCCGTGCATGCCAGGTCCGCCTCCTCCCAGCTCGCGTCCGTCCAGGGCAGGACCCCGGGGCGCGAGCACGATCGCGCGTCGGAGGTGCCCGGGTCGTCGGCGGTGGAGTCGGGGCGTGACGTCTCGTAAGCGTCGATCCAGAAGTCGAGGCCGCGATCGCCGTCCTCGACGTGAACCATCTCGTCCGTGGCGCCATCGTCGACCAGACCGTCACAGTCATCGTCGATGCCGTTGCATGCCTCGGGGCTGCCTTGCCCTGCGGCAGGTGCGCTGCAGATCGCCTGTCCCTCGGGGTCATCCTCGTCGCACCGCCACGTCCCGACGCGCCGGCAGGCACCTTCCCCGTTCCAGCATGGCGTTCCCACCAGCGGGTGCGCCTCGTCCACCTGCCCATCGCAGTCGTTGTCGAGGTCGTCACACCACGTCTCGGGCAAGAGCTTCCCCAGCGCGTCCCGCTGGACCGCAGGGCCGTAGTCGCAGATCCATCCATCCTCGTCGCCGCACGAGGCGGCGGTACCGGCGCAGGCGCCATTGGCGTTGCAGAGGTTCTGGGGCGGGGCGAGACCCTCGTCGACGCCTCCGTCGCAATCGTCGTCGAGCCCGTTACAGGCCTCGTCTCCGTTGACGGTGCACTCGTACTCGCAGCCGTCGCCCGGCTCCCCGTTCCGATCCACCCAGCCGGCCTCGCAGGCGACGATCGCGCACGCTCCGTCGTCGCACCGGGCGAACAGATGCTCCGCGAGACAGGACGTCGCGCAGTCCCCGCAATGCTCGGGGTCGTCGTCGAGGTCGAAGTCCTCGTCGACGTCTCCGTCGCAATCGTCGTCGGCCCCGTCGCACTGCTCCAGCCTGGGGCCCACTTCGCCCTCGCAGACCATCCGGCCGCCGACGCAGTGCTCCGTTCCCCCGACGCACGCTCCACGCTCGGAGCCGCACTGCCCGCCACCGCCCGGATCGCCCTCGTCGATCTCGCCGTCGCAATCGTCGTCCTCGAGGTTGCACGACTCGTCCTGGGACAGCCACGTGCAGGAGTACTCGCACCCCGTCTCGAAGAGGCCGTCGACGTCGTGGAAGCCCTCGTCGCATCGCTCGATCTCGCACTCTCCGTCGGCGCACGCTCCGATGGAGTGGAGCGCCTCGCACCTGACGCCGCACGCGCCGCAGTTCTCCCGATCCGAGATGAGCGCCACGTCCTCGTCGACCTCGCCGTCGCAGTCGTCGTCGAGCAGGTCACAGACCGAGTCGTCGGTTGCCGGGACGGCGCGGCAGGCGTAGTCGCAGGTGCCGTCCCCCTCGAGGTCGTACCACCCGACCTCGCACCGATCGAGCACGCACGCACCCGCTTCACAGTGGGCGAAGGCGTGCCGCAGCTCGTCGGTGCAGCGGTGACCGCACGCTCCGCAGTTCGCCTCGTCGCTCGAGACCTCGACCTCCTCGTCCACCTCGCCGTCACAGTCGTCGTCCACGCCATTGCACACCTCGACCCGCGCCGGATCGCAGGGAGGGTCGGCGCCGCCGTCGCCGCCATCGCGCCCGGCGCCCGCGTCGCCGCCGGGTCCACCGTCCTCGCGGGCGGCCTCGCAGTCCCCGAAGCAGTAAGGATCGACCCTGCAGCCCCCGAGCGCCCCGACGAGCAGGAGGACGACTCCGACCCTCATGCGCCTGGTCAGGAGGACCACCAGGCACAGCAACACGGCTCCGACCATGCCCGCCTGGCCGGAGCCGTCTCCCGCGCTGCAGGCACAGCCGCCGCCGCCCGTCGCCAGCGCGAAGCGCGGCGTTGGAGGAGGTTCTTCCCCGGCCGGGAGCGAGCAGACCCCTCGATCGCACACGTGCGTCTCGGGGCAGCGCGTCACGCCGCAGGGATCGTCGACGCACTCGCCGTCGAGTCCGTCGCAGACCCTCCCGAGCGGGCAGTTGACGCCCTTGCACGGATCCGGAGCGCAGTCACCCGTGGCCGGATCGCACCACTCGGCGCAGCTCACTCGAGCGCAGCGATCCGGCAAGCAGGCGCCGTCCACGCAGCGCTCGCCCCGGCCGCAGGAGACGGAGTCGCAGAAGGCGACGCAGTCCCCGCCGCGACAGTAGCGATCCGTACCGCATTCCACGCCGTCGCAGGGATCGGGAGTGCACGCGCCGTTCGTGCAGACCTCGTCTTCTGCGCACCTCTCGGAGAAGTAGTAGCAGTCGTCCGGCAGGCAGGCGGCGTCGTCTGGATCGCAGCGCAGGCCGTCATCGCAGACGACTCCCGCGCATCGGTCGACGCAGGCGCCGGTGGATGGGTCGCAGCTCAGGCCCACCTCGCAGCGGACCTCGGCGCAGCGGTCGCCCAGGCAGAAGAGCTCGTCCTGGTCACAGCCGCCGTCGCCGTCGAGGTCGGAGCAGCGGCACTCGAGCCCGAACGGGCAGAAGAACTCCACGGCCGGATCGCAGGGCGTCCTGCAACCGCACTCGAGGCAGGTCGTCCCCGCGGGGCACAGCCCAGGGTCCTCGTCCACGGCTCCGTCGCAGTCCTCGTCGGTGCAGTCGCAGCTCTCCTGGCTCGCCGACGTGCCCCCCACGCAGCGCAGGGAGCCATCCACGCACTCGAGCCTGCCCCGCTGGCACGCGCCCTCCTCATCGCCGCACTCGTCGCCGACGCCGAGACCGTCGTCGACCAGACCGTCGCAGTCGTCGTCCACGCCGTTGCAGACCTCGTCCGCGGGCCCCACCTCGCCCTCGCAGTCCAGGGCGCCCTCGAGGCAGACCACGGTCCCCGGCTCGCATTCGCCCACGTCGCTTCCGCAGGGCTCGCCGACGGGGATCCCGTCGTCGGCGGCTCCGTCACAATCGTTGTCGAGGCCGTCACAGATCTCGGCGACCGGCTCCTGACCGCTGCAGGCGAGACTGCCTCCGAGACACGCGCCGATCCCCGCGCTGCACTCTCCCTCGTCCGTTCCACACGGCTCGCCTCCGCCCGGGTCACCCTCGTCCGCCGCGCCGTCGCAATCGTTGTCGAGGCCGTCACAGACCTCCTCCGCGGGGCCGACCGCTCCGACGCAGGGCCCGATCTCCCCCTCGCTGCACCGCTGCGCGCCCGCCTGGCACTCCCCGACATCCTCGCCACAGGGGACGACCATCCCGTCGACGACGCCGTCGCAGTCGTCGTCCAGCCCGTTGCACGCCTCGTCCTCGGGCGGCGTGCCCGAGCATGAGCCCCAGGCTCCGTCCGCGCACGACTGCGTCCCCGCGGTGCAGATCCCCAGGTTCCATCCGCAGGGCCTGGTCAGATCCTCGTCCGTCACACCGTCGCAGTCGTCGTCCCGTCCGTTGCAGATCTCCGGACCCGGCACGCAGCCACCGCAGATGCCGCCCTCGTCGATCACCCCATCGCAGTCGTCGTCGACGCCGTCGCACACGTGCTCGCCGGGATTGGCGCACAGATCCCGCGCGAAGTGACCGGCCGGCCGGTCGCAGTACAGCGCGAAGTCCTCGTCGATCGCGCCGTCGCAGTCGTCGTCTGCTCCGTTGCAGGCCTCGTCGAGCGCTCCGCAGCCGCCGCAGGCGTTCGCCACGCCCTCGTCCACCTCGCCGTCGCAGTCGTCGTCCTGGCCGTTGCAGACCTCGAGGAGGATCGAGCCCGCCACGATGTCCGCCAGAGCCAGCGAGAGCGAGACCTCGTCCTCGACCAGGATCGCCTCGCCGGTGTCGCCGGCCTCGGCGATCGCGTCGAGGCTCGCCGCCACTACCGGATCGCCCGCGACGAACCCGATCACCGTCACCGGGATCCCCGCGGCGGCGAGGCTCGCCGCCCTGGCGACCGGATCGCCGCCGCAGGTCTCGGCGCCGTCGGTGACGAGGATGACGCGGTACGGCCGGCAGGCTCCGGCGTCGTCCGCGTCCCGCACCCCTTCGAGGTAGTCCAGAGCGCTGGCAAGCGTCCCAGCCAGCGGCGTCGCGCCGCTGCCTCGCAGCTCGACGTCCATTCCGGGGGGCGCCGTCCCGCCATAGCCGTCGGTCCCGTCCATCCACTGCACGAGGTCGTTGGCGTTGCCCGGCGCGAAGCCCACGAGAAGATCCCCCCGGTCGTAGCCCGTGCAGGGGCTCGCTCCCGCGCCCTGCCACGTGCCGCTCTCGAGACCCGCGTTCTGCCGCGGGCACCGGAACGGCACCGCCGTCTGGTGGAAGCGCATCAGCGCGAAGCCGACCTCGCCGAAGGCGGCCACCGTGTCGTACAGGCCACGCTTGACGCTCGCCATGCGGCTGTCGTCGGCGGAGCCGTTGCCGCAGGTCGTACCCGCGCAGTCTTCGCACGCGACGTCGACCCCGGGGCACTCGCCGCTCCCGTCCCCGCCGGTGAAGGTCGGGCCGCAGGTGTCCCAGTTCATGCTGCCCGAGGTGTCGAAGACGACGAGGATCCGCGGTTCCGACAGGGGGCCCGGGCGGGTGTCCGTCTCCGCCGTGTCGATCGCGGCGTGGCAGCCGGGGTCCATCGGGAAGTCCGCCCGGCCGTCGCCGTCGTCGTCGAGGCCGTTCCCGCAAGCGAAGAGCGAGATCTCGCTCGAATCGCCGGCGGCGGCGCAGCCCGGATCGAACGGGAAATCGACCAGTGTATCGCCGTCGTCGTCGAGGCCGTTCGCGCAGGCCGCCGGTCCGTCCTCGGTGGTGTCGAGGGCGTCCGCGCAGCTCGAGTCGGCCGGGAAGTCCGTCGCACCGTCGTCGTCGTTGTCGACGCCGTCGCCGCACTGGGGCTCGAGGTCCGCCTCGCTCGAGTCCACCGGACCGGCGCAGCCCGGATCGGGCCCGAAGTCGACGAGGCCGTCGCCGTCGTTGTCGATCCGGTCGTTGCACTGGGTGAGGGCGGAGACGAACACGCCGATCGACGGCGGGCTCGTGAGCTCCCCGACGGCCGTCGCGGTTGCTGTGATCTCTTGCCCGCCGAAGAGCGCGGGCAAGCCGCAGACGGTCCATCTGCCGCCGGCGGCGAAGGTCTGCCCCCGCGCGATCCCGTTGACGATGACCTCGATGAGCGAGGCGTCCGGCTCGGACGTCGACCCCGATACGCAGTCGTCACCTGGCAGGATCGGGCCGTCGACCTCCGGCGTGCCGCTGAGCACCGCGTCCACGACCACGGGCGCCACGCCGAAGGCCGCATCCTCGATGGGATAGACCCCCGAAACGTAGAACGTCTGCACGTCCGTCGTGTAGATTCCGGGTGCGGCGGCGCAGTCGACCTCGACATCGAGCTCCAGCGCGGCGGAATCCCCATCGGCGAGCGCGCCGATGTCGAACGTCCACTCGTCGCCGTCCCGCGTCGGCTCCCCGATGCCCGCGTCGTCCCAGCGCGCCGAGCCCGGCACGACGGTCCATCCGGCTGGGAGCGTCACGACGGCCTCGCACTGACCGCAGCTCGCCGGCCCCGTTCCGGTGCTCGCCACGGTCGCGGTGTAGTGCACGGTGTCGCACGCGGACGCGGAGCCTGGCGAGGCGGCCGCGCCCAGATCGACCACGGCGAAGTCGCCGACGTTGGTCAGGGCGGCGACGACGAACCCGTCAGTGGTGGCGGAGTCGTATCTGGCGCGCGTGACGGCCATCGGACCGCTCGACGCGTCGGCCTCGACCGTGAAGACCAGCTCGTCGCTCGGCTGCATGGTCCCCAGGTCCCACGTGAGGATCTGCCCGTTCCGCGCGGGATCGCCGGTCGCGCTCACGAAGGCGAGGACGGCGTCCATCGTCATCGTGACGACGACGTCGTCCTGGGGCGCGAGCGAGAGGTTGCGCGCGCGCAGCGTGTACGTCAGCCGCTCGCCGACGTTCGCCATCGTGCGGTCGACCCAGAGGTCGAACAGGAGGTTGAGCTGCAGGCAGCCCGGGTTGGAGACATGCTCGCGCCAGGCACTGTCCTTGTCGCTCTTGGGCGCGGAGGCGTCGCCGCCGAACACCTCACCGCAGCTCACGTCGGCGGCCATCGCCGGATCGAGCGGCGTGTCCAGGACCCTCAGCGAGATCTCGGCGAAGTACTCCTCCCCGATGACGAGCTCGCCAATCGCGAAGCGGACTGCGTTCGCATCGGGTGGGAGCGGATCGTCGACCGACAGATCTCGACCCTCCATGGTGGGCGTCCCCACTCTGACCCAGCCGTCTCCGCCGTCGACCGCCGCCGAGCCCGTGCACGTCTCGGAGCCCGGGTACGCGATGCGCTGCCAGGGGCCGTCTACTCCGACGCGCGGCTCGATCACGCCCGGCGCCGACTCCCAGGTGTCGAAGCCGTACCACGTGTCGGGTCCCGCGATGGGCGAGCCGTAGCGGTGGGGCGTGTTCCCCCAGCCGTCGATGTTCACGTCGCCGCCGACGGGCGCCCCGTGGCTGCCCAGGGTGCCGTAGGCCATCGCCTGGATCCAGTCCCACCGGTTGTGGGTGTGGGCGGTGACGCCCGGGGGCGCCTCGATGAGGTTGAGCATCTTGTCCACGTTCGTCGGCTGGGGATCCATGTCGATCCCGTTGTCGAGTCGGAGCAGCTCGTCGTCGGGAACCCGGGCGGTCCGCGGGTCCGTCGAGAAGAAGATCCCGGTGTCGCAGTAGAGCTGCGCCATGGATCCGTCCACGAGCCCCCAGTCGTCGTAGTCCCCCGCGCTCGAGCCGCGGCCGCCCCAGCCGTCGCCCCTCAGTCCGGCTCGCCGGGGCCGCACCGTCCGCCCCTCGCGATCGATGATCCTCGCGCCGACCACCTCCGTGTTGGGAGGGATGTACTCGGTCACGTATCCGTTCGTGCCGCGAAGTGCGAGCCACGGGACCGGTGTGAAAGTGAAGACGAAGGTCAGGATGTCGCCCGGCGCGACCCGCACGTCGGTCGACCCGCCGCCCAGCGACAGGCCGCTCTCCGGATCGATGAGCGCCACGGTCTCGCTCGAGATCCTCTTGCCCGTCTGGATCTGCCCGACGCTGTCGGCGAGCGCCACGCCCCATGCCAGCAGGACGACTCCCATCGCTGCGACCCGCGTCCTCAGCATCTGCGGCCTCCCTGGGCAGATCCGATCACACCTGCACCCGAGCTTGACGGGCGCCTCACGGCGTGCAGCACCCGTGCCGCCGTCTTTCCGCAGGAAAAGCCGGGAGCAGTGCGCAGGGATCCGCCCAGTTGAGCAGGACGGCTCGCAGCCGGACGCCCGGTCGAGGGGCCCCCCGTGGACACGGGGGCTCGCGTGCGCACCTTTCGCCGCGTGACGTGGGCCCTCCTCGCGCTCGCGCTGGCGCTCCTGCCGGACCAGGCGCTGATGGACGCCATTCCCAAGGGCCCCTACGGGCTGAACGTCCAGAACGTCCTCTTCGCCCTCTTCATCGTGGCGCTGATCGAGCCCTTCGCCTGGCCTCCCGATCCGCGCAGGCGGGAATGGCCCAGGATCGGGCGGATCTTCGCCCTCTACCTGGCGCTCGCTTTTCTCGCGACCTGGTACGGCTTTCTCATCACGCCCATGGTCGGGCCGCCGCTCGCCACCGAGGACTTCCGCATCGAGTCCTGGCGTGACGAGGCCACCTGCGCCCTCGCGTTCGTCGTGGCCGCCCGCTGCGTGCGCAGCGAATCACAGATGAAGAAGGTGCTCGTCGTCCTGCTCGTCGCCAGCGCCTACTTCATCCACTACTACCTCGTGCGCTATTACCCCGAGGTCGAGCGTATCCGGCTGCTCCCCATGCCACCCGGAGTAAGGGAGGCGGAGTGGGCCGACTCGCAGAAGTGGATGATCAAGAAGATGGGCGGTGTGTTCACCACCTTGAACTCCAACGGAATGGCCGCTTACTACCTCTACGTCGCCGTCTTCTTCACCGGCCTTTGCTGGCACTGGCGAAGCGTCGTGTTCCGTCTCCTCGTCGCCACCCTGATCGTCTTCCTGGGAATGGGGATCTTCTACAGCCTCTCACGCGGCGCCCTGGTCGCGGCGGCCGCGGCGATCGGCTACGGCATCTTCCACAGGCGCAAGTGGCTGGTGAGGGTGGCGGCGGTGGGGTTCGTCGCGATCCCGATCCTCGCGGGACGCCTCGAGAGCCTGGACGGCAGCGCGGCGACCCGCCTCGATCTGTGGAACCACGCGGTCAAGCTGGGGCTCCGGTACCCGATGGGCGTCGGTTACAGGCTGTTCCACCTGCACCACCGGCTCAAGTACGGGCTCAAGCTCGACACCCACAACTTCTTCCTCCGTTCCTGGGCCGAGCTCGGCCCTCTCGGGGCGATCCTCGTGATCGCCCTCGTCCTCGCTTGCATCCGGCTCGGGTGGCTGCTGCACGTCCGCGGGCGCACCGACTTCGCGCGCGGCATGGGTCGCGGCTGCTCCATGATGTGGGTGGCCATCTTCGTCGCGAACCTGTTCGGCGACAGGCTCAGCCAGGTCAACCTCGGGATCGTCGCGTGGACCATCACCGGCATGACGATGTCGCTGCTCATCATGGACGAGAAGTGCCGACTCTCGGAGCTCCCCGTGGCCGCCGAGGCTGGGGGCGTCCCCGTCTTCGCCCGCTTCGGCCCGGTGCCGGAGCCCGTCCTCGCAGCCTCTTCGCTGCCGGATCCACACGAAGACAGCAAGGCGGGAACCGAGGCGCCCGGATAGCCGCCTCCTACTCGTCGGCGCAGACTGCGACCTCGAACTGTCCTTCGACCTCGTTGTCGTCGTCGTATGAGACGGACATCCCACCGCGCACGCTCGACTCGGTCACCTCGTCGACGACGATCCGGCCATCCGTCGCGACGAGGTTCTCGGGGCCATCGGCGCCCTCGATGACGAAGGTGGCGTTCAGAGAGAGCGACAGCGAGTACTCGCCCGGCTCCTTCGGGATCGACGCGATCAGGTGCGGGCGCGTGGGAGTCTCGAAGCCGCATGGCTCGAGCTGCTCGGCGTACAGCTCGGCGAAGAATTCGGCCTCGCCCTCCGACAGGAACGCGTTCGTGTAGCCGCCTGCGAGCTCCCAGCCTTCTGCGCCCACCTGGCCGGCCAGGGTGGCCTCCGGAATCGGGAGGTCGTCGTCATCGTCGTCGCCGCGACCGCCACCGCACGCACAGACCAGGAACACGAACGCCATCGCTCTCTGCACGGCGGCCAGCCTACGTTCGATCCGGCAGCCGGCGCAAGGACGGTCAATCGCTTGTTCAGGGCGTGATGTTGGCGCCGATGGCCGCGATCTTGGCGGCGAGCGTCCACGCGGGTTCGGGCGGATCGCCTGCCGTGGTGTCCGGGGGCACTGTGTCCTCGGGATCCCACTCGTCCGGGTCGGGGTTCGCGGCGCAGAAGCCGTCCGGCTGCGAGCCGGCGAGGAGGTCGCAGAGAGTCGTGTCGATCGGTGGGCCGATGTTGGCGTCCATCGCGTCCTCCATCGTGATCTTTCCGACCACGGCACCATCCTCGGTGTCCCAGATCGTCGGCATGACGTCGTTCGTCCGGCGGCCGACGCAGTTGCCACCGTGGCCCACCGCGGCCGTCATGCAGGCCTCCTGGAGCGCGAGCGGGATGTCGCCCACGGTCTCGCTGCGGATGACGACCTTCACGTCGAGCGTTGTCGCGGTGCATTCCCGCGGGACGCCGTCACCGTCGATCTCGATGGCGGCCCCTGACGGAACGGCGAGATCTCCGGTGCCTTGGTCGTAGTCGAGCGTCCCCGCGGCGGGCTGATAGTCACCCCCTTCGAACTCGCAGTCGTTGGGTGCATCCGAGTCGGGGCAAAGGCCCGCGCCAGTCCGGAAGTCGCCATCGCTGTTTTCGAGCAGCCAGACGAAGCTATTGTCGTCGACGGCGCCGGTCACGATGGAGCGGACCAGCATGTTCGCCAGCGCGGCGGGAGCCGCCAGCTCGAAGGCGGAGAGCTTGAAGTCGGGCTCCGACGGGTCGTTACAGGTCCAGTTGCAGCCGTCGCAAGCAAGGCCTCCCAGGCCGTCGGGCGGTCCGGCGGCCGCGCACTGGCCGGCCGGCACGTCCGCGCAATCACCGTCGCCGTCGCCATCAGAATCGCCGTCGCCGTCAGAATCGCCGTCGCCGTCAGAATCGCCGTCGCCGTCAGAATCGCCGTCGCCGTCAGAATCGCCGTCGCCATCAGAATCGCCGTCCCCGTCGCCGTCCCCGTCGGCGTCCGCGTCGGCATCCGAGTCGGCATCCGAGTCGGCATCTCCATCCGTGTCCGGAACGCACTGATCGTCGACCTCGATCGTGCCGGGTCCGCAATCCGTGTCGTCGGACGGGCGCCTCGAGCTGCAGGCTCCTGCGACGAGGAGCGGCACCAGAACGAGACGCAAGGCGGCCAAGAGCTCGCGTGCCATGGCGGAACCGAGTGTATCATCCGCTCACCAACCCGGAGGGCGAGCACGTGCATCCACCCGAAGTCGCATCGAGTCCTCGACCGCTCGACCGCCCACTCGCCGTCATTGGCTTCTGTGCGCTCCTGCTCGGCGCCGCGTGCGACGGAGGCGCCACTGCCGACGACGACGGCGCGGACGGCGACTCGGACGCCGACACGGACGCGGACGCCGACACGGACGCGGACTCGGACACGGATTCGGACTCGGACACGGATTCGGACTCGGACTCGGACTCGGACTCGGACGCCGATGCCGACGCGGACCTCGCCCTGACGAGCACCGCGTTCTCGGAGGGCGACCCGATCCCCCAGGCCCATACCTGCGCCGGGCCCGACCGGCAGCCGCCGCTGGCGTGGGAAGGAGTGCCCGAGGCGGCCGAGAGCCTGGCGCTGGTCCTCATCGACGATTCGATCGACTACGTCCACTGGGTTGCCTACGACATTCCCCCCGAGACGGCCTTGCTCGCCGATGGAGCCAGCGACGACGGCGAGCTCCCGGCCGGCACTCGCGAGGCGGACGCCTACGGGACCGAGTATCGGGGGCCCTGCCCGCCGGAGCCCCACGTCTACACCTTCCGCCTCTACGCGCTCGACGCCGCGACGACGGAGTTCCCCTACTCGGACCCGATCACCGGAGGCGACCTCGATGACGCCTTCGGCGATCGCACCCTGGGCATTGCCACGCTCACGGGAACGTTCGACCCGGGTTGATCGGTGTCCGGACACCCGGACACTGAGAGCGCCCGAGCCCAGGCGACAGACGCCCTCGATGGGCCGATCTGCCCGGCCCATCGCCGTGTGACCCGCGGCACCGCTCTTGCGTACGGCCAGGCGATGGACCCGAGACGCCTCCTGTCCCTGGCCGCCATCTTCGGCGGCGCCTTCGCCTCGCTCGCGACCTCGCTCGAGACCTGGGACCTCTCGGAAGAGCAGAGCGGTTCCCTGCAGCTCGATGATGACGCTCCCCAGGCGTCGGCTCACGTGACGGTGAAGGCCCAGATGGAGGTCGATGGCGACATCGAATCCGTGTGGGCCGTTCTCGAATGGACTTGCACGACGGCGACCGACACGGGCATCGACGGAGGCAAGGTCCGTGTCGACCTCGTGCCCGACTCGGGTGACCCGCTGACCTTCGCGGTCACCGCAACGCGCTTCGAGGAGAAGGCCACGGCGTCGACGTCCATCGTTTGCTCGGCGATGTCGTGCGAGGAAGGGTTCACGCTGAGCTTCGAGCGGAGCGTCGAGGGAACCTACGACTGCGCGTGGAAGGTCGCCGCCTCGACGAGCGAAGTGGGGACGGAGCCGCCGGCAGGCGCCACGCTCACGGTCGAGATCGACTGACGAGCACTCTCGGGCGAGCCGCCCCCGTCGCGGTCGACGCTCACGGGAGAAACGGTCGACCCGTCTCGACGACAGGGGAGATCACGAGGGGAAGCGCGCGGCCCGAACGCAGGACGGGGCGCATCGGCATCTCGCGGTGCATCCGCTCGGCGATGGTGAAGTCCGCGACCTGCGACTTGTACCCGACCACGTCGACGAGATCGCCGTCGCGGACGAGGATCTCGTTGCCGAGGAATTCGAAACCGCCGCGCGTCGCGATGGCCCTCTCTGCGCGGGCCTCGAGCTCCGGCCCCAGGCTCTCGGGAATCCGCTCGACGAGGCTCACCCACGAATCGCGGTCGATCCGCGTCCAGAGGAGCTCCGGCGTCACGATCCGTGCATCGTGAACCTGGACCGGCAGGCGCTCGCCGGCCGGATCGACCAGCGTGAAGTGCGTGCCGGCCTCATGGAAGAAGTAGTCGGTGTCGAGGGCGAAGCGGGCACGCCGAAAGACGGCCGGCTCGCCCGTGAGGATGCCGGGGATCGTCCGGTCGGCCTCCACCCTGCCGCGGACGTGGATCAGCTGGCCGTCGGACCTGCGGCGAAGCGCGGACAGGTCGAGCTGGCCCCGTGCGAGCTTCGACAGACGGCGCACCATCATCCGCCTCGCCAGCTTCGGCCCCGCGACGAACCCGACGATGACCGAGACGTAGGTGGACATGAAGCCGGCGAGGACCGCCACGGCCAGCTCCGGGACCGCGAGATAGGCACCCGCGCCCACCGCCGCAGGGAGACCCGTCAGGATCGACCCCGGCACCGTCCAGCGCAGAGAGCGCATCGACCAGGGCAGCCAGTCGAGCTCGTCGCGCTCCCGATACGTCCGGTCGACGGGGAGCGCCTCGGGGCTCATGGCCTGAGCGTCGCGACGGTTGCCCCCCAGCCGCCACGCTCGGCGGGCGCGAGCGAGAACGCCACGACGTCGGGCCGCCTCGACAGGATCGCGTGGACGGTACGACGCAGGGCCCCCACACCCTTGCCGTGGATGATCCTCACCTCGAGGATGCCGCGCGCGCGGCACTCGTCGAGCCAGGTGGGCACGAGGTCCCCGACCTCGCGTGCCTGAAAGCCGTGGAGGTCCAGGATGCCGTCGATGGGCAGCTCGACTGCCTCCTCACCGGCGGCGCATTCCTCCGACGTTTCCTCCGATCGCGGGTCGTCGCTCATTATCATGCCGAGCTCGACGAGGACTCTTGTAGCATGTCCCTCTCGAGGAGGCTCCACATGCACGCGCTACTCGTCGGATCGGAGCTCGAGGAGAACCTCGCGCTCCGCTACCTCGCGGCGTCGCTCGAGCGCGCCGGCCACACCGCCCGGATCGCGCCCTTCGCGACCCCGGATGACACCGCCGCGGTCCTGGGAGCCCTGGCGGAAGGGCCTCCAGGGCTCGTCGGGCTCTCGATGACCTTCCAGCGGCGCGCGCACGAGTTCGGCGCCCTCGCCGAGAGAATCCGGGGCGAGGGCTTCTCGGGGCCCATCGTGGCGGGCGGCCACTTCCCGACGTTCGCCTATCGCGCCATCCTCGATCGCTACCCGTCGATAGACGCGATCGTTCGCCACGAGGGAGAGGAGACGCTGCCGGAGTACTGCGGCGCCGTCGCCGCGGGCGCCACGACCTCGCGCCTCGGCGAGGTTCGCGGCATCGCCTATCGCGACCGTTCAGGTGTGATCACGACGCCCGCCCGCTGCCTCGCGGCGGACCTCGACTCGCTCCCGTTCCCGAAACGCACGGGCCCGCCTCAGGTCCACCTCGGGATCCCGACCTCCTTCGTGGTCGGCTCCCGCGGCTGCTACGGTCACTGCACGTTCTGTTGCATCAAGGCCTACGTGCGCGAGGCTAAGGGCGAGGTCTACCGGGCCCGTAGCGTGGACAACGTCGCGGACGAGATCGCGATGCTCCGCCACTCCCACGGCTCGCGCCTGCTCATCTTCCACGACGACGACTTCTTCACGCGCGACGCCGAGCACGACCTCGCGCGGGTCACCGGCCTCGCGGAGGCGCTCGAGCGTCGAGGCGTCGACGACATCGCGCTCGTGGTCAAGGCCAGGCCCGACGACGTCGACTCCCGCGTGTTCGACGCGCTCCGCCGGATCGGGCTCTTGCGCGTGTACCTGGGCGTCGAGTCAGGATCGACCCAGGGCCTGAGGACCCTCGGTCGCGGAGTGAACCTCGAGGCGAACCGCCGGGCGCTCAGGTACCTGCGCGATCAGGACGTGTACACCTGCTTCAACATGCTGATCTTCGATCCCGATTCGACCATCGCGTCCTTGCGCGAGAGCCTCGGGTTCCTGCGGGAGTTCGCCGATGTCCCGATGAACTTCTGTCGCACCGAGATCTACGTCGGCACACCTCTCGAAAGGAGGCTCCAGCGCGAGGGCCGGCTCTGGGGCGACGAGTTCGGCTGGGACTACGAGATCGACGACGCCGCCTCCGAGCGCGTCTTCCGGGTCTTCGCGCGTGCGTTCCTCGACCGCAACTTCCGCTGCGACGGGCTGATGAACTCGAACCTCGGGGTCGGCTATCACCTTCACCTGCTCCGCCACTTCTATCCGCACGCCTACGGGCCGTCGCTCCGCGCCAGGGCCATCGAGATGATCCGAAAGGTCAACCTCGATTGCGTCGGCCGCATGGAGCGGATCGTCGAGTTCGCGACGTCGCCGCGGGCCGAGGACGCGGACGCGCTCGCGGAGTTCGCGGAGAAGCTGACCGTCGAGACGATCCGGGCCAACGAGGCCCTCGAGGAGGAGGTGCGCTCGGTGAGCGACATGCTCGCCGGCTCGGCTCGCACCAGGCAGGTCCGGCCGGCGCCTGCCCGATGGCGGCAGGTCGCCGCTGCCCTGGCCTTCGCGCCGCTCGCCTGCACGAGCGTCAAGGCCTGCGGGGGGACGGACATGCCACCCCCTCCGCCCGATCCGCTTCCGCCGCCCCAGACCGATGGCGGCCGGGCGCCGTTCATGCCCCTGCCCCCCGATCCGCTCCCGCCACCCGTCGACGGCGGAGGCGTCCACCTCGTGCCCATCCCGACTCCCGCGGACGGCGGCAGGTTCCTCCTGCCGACGGACCCTCTGCCGCCTCCGCCCGATCCGCTCCCGCCGCCCGAGGACCGGGTTCGGCGCCATCCCATCCCGGTGGATCCGCCGCCGCCGCCGCATGATCCGTTGCCTCCTCCCGACGACCGCGTACGGCGGAGGTTCGTTCCCACCTATCCCCCGCCCGACATGGTTCCGCCGCCGCCACCGCCGCCGCCCGATCCGTTGCCGCCGCCCGAGAGTCGATCTCGCCCGCTCGTCATCCCGGTCGATCCTCCGGCCCGCCCGCCCGCACCGGTACCTCCACGCAAGAAGTGACGAGCCCTGCTGCACCAGCCGCGGTCTGACGCGGAAAGCTCCAGTACCGGCGCCCTGGGAACCGATCTTGCTGCGATCCGGGCCATGGCAACACACCCTGGCATCGCCGAAGTTCCCGCGCGGCGCCGGACGAGTGGTCGCTGGATCCTGGTCGGTCTGGCAATCGCCCTCCTCCTGCTCGCGCTGTCCACCGTCGGCACGTACAACCGCCTGGTCACGCTCGACCAGGCCGTGCGCGCGCAGTGGGGGCAGGTGGAGAACGTCTACCAGCGCCGCGCGGACCTCGTCCCGAACCTCGTCCAGACCGTCAAGGGCGCGGCCGCGTTCGAGCGCGAGACCTTCACGGCGGTCACCGAAGCCCGCGCACGCGTAGGTCAGGTCTCCGAGTCGGCGGCGGGGCGCGCGGTCGACGACCCCGCAGCCTTCCAGCGCTTCGAGGAGGCGCAGCAAGGCCTGTCCTCGGCGCTCTCGCGCCTGCTCGTCGTCGTCGAGCGGTACCCGGAGCTGCGCGCGACCCAGTCGTTTCGCGATCTGCAGTCGCAGCTCGAGGGAACCGAGAACCGGATAACGGTCGAGCGGATGCGCTTCAACGACGCGGCGCGAGAGTTCAACTCCACGCGCAGCCGTTTCCCCGCGGTGCTCGTCGCCAACTTCTTCGGCGGCCGGTTCCGCGATAAGTCCTACTTTGCGGCCCGGCCGGGCGCGGCGACGCCTCCGGAGGTGCGGTTCTGAGATCGGCGCTTCTTGCGCTCGCGCTCCTCGGCTCGGTGGCGCCTGCCATCGCCGACGAGGTCCCGATCCCGCCTGCCCCGGCGCGCTTCGTCACGGACGAGGCCGGCTTCCTGTCCGCCCGGCGCCGCGATGCGCTCGAGCGCGCGCTCGAGGAGTACGGCCGCAAGAGGGGCCACCAGCTGCTCGTCTGGATCGGCCAGACGACGGGCGACACGCCCCTCGAGGACTGGACGATCCGGGCCTTCGAGGCCTGGCGCCCCGGAAGACGCGGGATCGACGACGGTCTGGTGCTCTTCGTCTTCGCGCGGGATCGCCGCATCCGGATCGAGGTCGGCTACGGCCTCGAGGGCGTCGTGACCGACGCCGTCAGCGGCCGGATCATCCGCGAGGTGATGGCGCCACGGATCCGCGCCGACGACCGCGATGGGGCCGTGACGGGGGCCGTTCAGGACCTGATGGCGACGATTGGTGGTCCGGTCCCGATAGGGCCGCATGCCCAACGAGCGCCGCGTGGAGCCTGGCGCCCCGATCGACTGTCGCCCGCTCAGATCGTCCTCGTGATCCTGGTCGGCGTCCTGTTCCTGATCCTCTTCATCACCAACCCCGCGCTGGCGCTCTTGCTCCTCGCGAACTTGTTCTCGGGCGGGCGGGCCGGTGGCGGAGGGGGC